>CAURYQ010000083.1:0-18716 GCA_963529135.1 uncultured Pseudomonas sp.
TTGCTGAGCGCCGGCCCGGCTTTTTCGCCGACTTTGGCGCCCAACGGCCCGGCCAGCGAAGTGGCGGCGTTGACATAGCCCTGTGGGTTTTTCTCCTGGCTGAGCCGGGCGTCACCTTTGATGCTCAAGGTGTCGACGCGGTCCATCAGGCTGGCCAGCCGCAGGTCACCGTCGATGGTGCCTTCGATCCGGGCGGCGTCCAGGCTGACGCCCTCAAGGCTGGCATTGCCACCGCTGTGCAAGGCGATGCGCTCGGCCCGCAGGTTGCCGGCGTTCCAGGTCAGGTTGTCGCGTTTGTCCAGCTCCACCTTGAGCCGACCGTGCAAGCCCCGTGTATCCAGCGTGCCGCTACTGGCGTTGAAGCCGGCACCAGCGGTGATGTCGAGGTCATTGCGCAGCTCGGTGTTCGACGACGCTTCCAGCCGCATGCCGCCGTTGATGGCGTCGAGCACGATCTCGTTGGCATTGGCTTGCAGCCCCTTGACCCGCAGGGCGTCTTCTTCGCGGGCGCTGCTGGTCAAGCTGAGGCGACCGTTGCTCGTGAAGTGCGCATCCAGCGCTTGGCGCGCATTCTCTTCCTGCCTGCCATGGCCGAAGTGACCGCCCACACCGCCGCCTTGCGTGGTGCCAGTTTTGGCAGACAACTCCAGGCCCCCGCCCAGTTTGGCGCCACTGGCCTGCTGGGTGGAACTGGCCGCCTTGACCTGCAACTGGCCATCACTGTGCAACGTGATGTCGCCGGTCGGGGCCTCGCGGCTACCGATGCGCGTGCCTTCGAGGGTCAGATCGCCCCGGCTGGTCAGCGCCACCTGGCCCTTGCTGTCGATCTGCGCCACCTGGGCTGCGCTCGTGGTCCGGTCGTCGCGTGCCTGATCCAGGTAACCGCGCCCATCGATGCCGGTGTTGCCAGGGCGGTTGCCGACCTTGACCCAGGCATTGCCGTCCAGTTGGCTGGATTGTCGGGCGTCGTGGTCGGTAGCCTGGGCAAAGTTCAGCGTGCCCTCGCTGTGGATGCGCACGTTGCCATCACCCCCATCGATGCGCACTCCTTCGTAACGCCCCTCGTTGCCCAACTGCACGTTGATGCCCTGCTGACCGTACAGGATGCCCGCTACAGCCGTGCTCGCAGTGCGCTGGCGATCCAGGGAACCACCATTGCCGGCTGCACGAACGTTCAGGTCTTCTCCGGTACTGGTATCGAGCCGGGCATCACCGCCGGCGGCCAGGCGCTGCTCGCGTTTGTGCTCGCTATTGGCGGCTGCCTCCATGTGATGCTGCTGCGCCTGGATGTCGAGGGTACCTGCGTTGGCGCGCCAGGCGGTGCCTTGATCCTTGAGCGTATCGGCCTTGACCTGCACGCTGGCGCCAGAGAACTCGCTGACCTTGGCAAGGCTTCGGCGCTGATTTTCCAGACGCTTGAGGTGTTCGACGGTCATGTCGGCACCTACGCTGGGTGCCACCATGGCATCCTCAGGCGAGGCCTGCTGAAAGCGGGCGGCTTCTTCGCCCAGCACCAGGCGTTCGATGGGGCGCGTGAGATCACGGTATTCCAGGCTCGCGCCCAGGCTGGCAGACCAGTCTTGCTGGCGCTGCGTCTGCTCGGTGGTGTCCTGCACTGCGCGGTTGTCGATGCGCGTGGCGCTGACCTGCAAGACTTCGCCGGCCTGCACCTGCGCGGCTTCAGTCACCAGCTCGTCGCTGTGCAGCCGCACGTTACCGCTTGCCTGTAGTTCGGTGCGCTGCGCCTTCTGCTCGCGGTCGGTCTGCACGCCACGCTTGTGGTGGCCATCGAACTGGCTGCCTATTCGGTCGATTCCGCCGGTAAGCGTAAGGCCACCTCCGCTCTGGGTAGTGGTCGTGGAGGCTTCGTGGCTGTTTTGAGCGACGTCCAGGGTCAAGGTGCGGGCGTCGACATCCAGGTCCCCGGCGACCGCGTGGATGGACGAGCCGGTGACGCGTGCAGCCGCATCGGTTTTGATGCTGACCGTTGCCCCTTGAAGCTGGCTGCCCAGGTTTTCGACGTTCTGCTCTTGGCGGTTGCTGGTCAACACGTCATAACCCACGCTGGCCTTGTACTGGCGAGAGCCGGGCTTGTCGTCTTCGGCTTGCCTGGTCTGCCCGGCACTGGCACTCAGGCCGCGCTGCTGGGTCGAGACCTCGCGTTGTCCGGCCGCTTGCACGCCCTGTATGGTCACATCGCCCTTGGCTTCGACACCCAGATGACCACCGGCACTGACGCTGGCGCCCTGAATGCGCAGCGCTTCGGCACTGGCCAGGCGCAGATTGCTTTGCGCGCCTACCTCACTGATCAGCACCGCCTCCTGGCGCGCGGTGCTGCTACTGTCGCTGGCGATAAGGCCGAACAGCTTGCTGTCGCGTGCGTGGTCGGTGCGGGTGCTGGTGCTCTTGTCCGCTTCCACGATCAGCGCGCCTTGGTTGCTATAGAGCGTCGCATCCTGTTTGCCGAATACCTTGCTGCCCCTGATGGTGAGCTTGTCTGCGGTGACAGTCAGGGCCCCGTCGCTGGTGAGGGTGCTGCCTGCCAAGGTCTGGCCCTGGTTATCCTTGCCCTTTTTGTCGCCGAAGAACGCACCGGATACCAGGTCACCGCGGTAGTCGCCGTGCGTGCTGCGCTCCTGCAATTGTGTCGTGGTGACCGTGCCTTCTTTGGCCGTAACGGCCAGATCGCCGCGGCTGTGCAGGCTGCTGCCTTGCACGTTCAGGTTGCCGGCCGCCTGCACGCGCATCTGCCCGGCGGCGAGCGTGCTGCCCTGGGCGCGCTCACTGAATGTGTCCGTGTCGCTGTCGCCGCGCCACAAGTCCTTGCGGTGACGGATCTTTTCCTGAACAGCCTGGCTGCCAATCCCCGCCTGGATGTCCAGGTCGCCACCACTGTCCAGGCTCAGCTCGCGGCCTGCTTGTAGGCTGGCAGCGGTCATGCGCATGTCCCCGCCCGACGTGAGCGCGAGGCTGTCTTCGGCCTCCAGGCGGGAGCCGTGCAGTTCGGTATGGGTGGTCGTGGTTTCACGGTCGTAGGTCTCGCGGGTCACGAACAGGAACTTGTTGCTCCACTGCTCGTTGTCACGCTTGACCCGTTCCAGAGCCTGGGCATCGAGAGTAAGGGCCTGGCCCGCCCGGGCCTCGATGCGCGGCGCGTGGGCCTGAACGGTACGCAATGTCAGGTCGCCCTGAGCGCCAAGCTTCAACGGGCCTTGCTCGCTGTGCACCACGGCTGGGCTGGTTGCGGTACCGAGCACGTCCAGGTTGCCTGCCGATTGAATCTCGATGCCGTCCGCGGCGCTGATCTTCGGTGCCTGCACCCGCACACCCGCACCTTCGGCAGTGCTTACCACACGGATACGCCCCGCCTGCATAGCGCCGAACAGACTGGCATCGATACTGGCTGGCGTACCCGCACGGTGCTCGACGACCACACCGCTGGCGTGATCGATCCGGTTGCGGCCAGCGGTGATGTCCAGCGTGTTCGCCGCTGCCAGCAGGCCCTGACTGTCGATGCGCGGCGCGATCAGCTCCAGGGCGCCTTCGGCGTTGCTCAGGCCGCCGCCCAGCACCTGCAAGCTGCCTTCGGCATCGAGGGTGTTGAGGTACTTGAGCTGCTGCTGCTCGAACTCCGGGGTGCCCACCACAAAGCCTGCCCGCGTGGTGTTGATGAAGCTGCCGCCATTGAGGGTGATGCCGTTGGGGTTGGCCAGGATGTAGTCGGCCGCGCGGCCGAATATTTCCTGAGGCCCTTCGATCAGTGACGCGCTGCGGCTGACCACTTCGTTGAGGATGGTCGACGCTGCCTGCCCCTGGAACTGAGGGTTGGCAGCCAGGGCGCCGGCCAGCTGCGATTGCCCGGCCTGGGTGGCGTTGTTCAGGACCAGGCCCCCTGGATCGACGTTGTACTGGTTGAACTGGTTATGCGACAGCCCTGCGGCATTGGGAGGGACGATTTCAATCACCGGAACGCCGTGGCCGTTGTTGATGACCGGCGTACCCCCTGGGCCGTTGACGGCTTCCAGGCCACCTTCGGCCAGGGCGCTGGCCGAACCGAGCATGATCAGGAAGATCGCCCAGCGCAGGGTATCTGGCTGAATGCATAGCGCTTGCGGAGATGTCTGCATGGTTTTTCTCATTGTTGTGGGTGAATCAAAGGGTCATCGACCAGTCCAGCACCCAGAAGCCGGGCTCTCTCGGCCGGCCGGGTTGGTCGCTGGCATACAGTGCACGCTGGTAGTCAATGCGCAGGCGGCTGCCTGGCAGGTTCAGCTCCACCCCGGCTGCCGCGCCGGCCAGGCGCTGCGAAGGTGAGCCGGGGCCGGTGCGTGTCCAGCCCAGGTCCAGGCCGAAGTAGGGACGCACGTTCAGCGGTGCGTCCCATACCGATGCCAGGGCGCGGCTTAAGGTGTTGCGCCACACGGCACTGGTGGCGCCGGAGTAGGTCTGCCGGCGGAATCCGCGCACTGCCGAGTCGTCGCTGACCAGCAGTTGCTCCACGGCCGGCAGCGCGTCCTGGCTGTATTGCCCGTTGAGTTCGCTCTGCCATCGCCACGGCTGGCTGGCCGGGCCCTGGCCGATGTACAGCAGGCTGGCGCGGTATTTCCGGAAATCAGGCCGCAGGCGCTGCGCGCCGAGGGGCTCGCGGTCGGCGCCGAGCATCGGGATGCCTTGGGCCACGCCCAGGTAGGCATTCCACAGGCCATGCTCGAGCCACAGCAGGTTCAGCCCGGCCTCCAGGGACGTGAGGGCAGGGCTCTGCTGCACGACGACTGCCCCGGCGTTGCGATTGACCAAGTGTTTGCGGTCGAGCCGTAGCGAGGCGCTGAGCATCCCGCGTGGGCCGCGCCACATCACGCGCTCGGCGCTCAGGCCCTGATAGCGGCTGCGGCCATCCGCGCTGACCCCGACACTGGGCAGTGGCGCCTGGTAACGCAGTTCACTGGCGCTCAAGGCGAAGGTCCAGCGGCCGTACGGGACGCTGTAGTACAGCGAAACACCCTGGCTGACGCCCGGGCCCTCCAGCACCGTGTGCGTAAGGGACAGGCGCAGGTCGTCGTTGAGGTGCAGCGGGCTGTCCACGCCAATGCCTGCCGTCAACCGATGACGCCCGGTAAGGTCACTGCCGCGATTGTCGAGCCGGGTGTCCAGGTGCCAGCGCGCGTCCACTCGGCGCGGCTGGACCACGACGCGGGTGCCGCCCTGCATTTGGCCTGGCAGCAAATCGACCCCTACGTCGAAGGCGCGTAGGCGGTTGAGCTGATCGAGCCCTTGTTCCACATCTGGCAGGTGCACCGGATAGCCCAGCACACCCGGGAAGGCGCCGGACAACGACAGGGGCAGGTCAGGGCCGGCCAGCTCGATGGATTCGACGAAGCCCTCGACCAGTACGATCTGCAACGGTTGCCCGTCCTGCGGTGGCCGGCGCAGGTAAGGCCGGCTGGCCGGGTACCCTGCCGCCACGTACTGTTCGGTGATGGCTTTGAGCAGCCCGTTGATCTGGGCTACCCCCATGCAGGCCTTGGCGTACAGACGCACGGTCGGGGCGAGTGCAGCGTCGGTCAGGTGACGATTGCCAGCGACCTGAATGCCTTCGGTTTTCCAGCACGGCGCCGATGTGGGCACAGGGGTAGCGGCCTGAGCGGGCTGCGCAGCGTCGGGCTTGTCCTGCCAGCGCTGCAAGCGTCGCTGCTGTTCCCGGTGCTGCAGGTCCAGTTGATGATCGCGCAGTTGCCAGCTGGCAGCGTCAGCCGTCGCCTCACCGGATGCAAGCATCAACAAGGTCAAGTAGGCGGCCAGCAGCCGGACGTTCGGGCGAATAAGGTGCGACACGTGCAGCGTCCCCGCGATGCGGTACGGATTTCGTACTCGATTGCGTGGATGCTAAAAGCCGCCGCATTCATCTGGATGCCGTCCCTTGCCTAAGGCAATGTCAGGCAGGTTCCAGGAGAAAGGTGGGCCTTTTCTTACAAAAACAATTGAAATGCGCTAGATCAGGGCCGAATCTCGATCATGGTGCCATCGCGCACCAGGCTCCAGACTTCCTGCATGTCGCGGTTGCGCATGGCGATGCAGCCATCCGTCCAGTCCAGGGTATGGAAATACCATTCGGGGTATTCGTCGTTGATCGGGGTGCCGTGGATCATGATCATGCTGCCAGCCTTCTCGCCCGCCTGACTGGCTCTGGCAGCATCGCTGACGTTGGGGTAGTCGATGTGCATGGCCAGGTTGAAGCGCTCGCTCTGCTTGCGCCAGTCCAGCCAATAGAAGCCTTCGGGGGTCTTCTTGTCACCTTCGCGCTGCTTGGGCCCCTTGGGTTGTTTGCCCAGGGAGATGCGGTAGGTCTTGATCGGCTCGCCGCGACTGATCAGTTGCAGGCGTCGCTCGGACTTGATGACCAGCACCTTGTCGACCTGTGGCTGCACCGACGGCTGGGCAGGCGAACCCGTCTGCACTGCCGAGACCGGTTTGCGGATGATGGTTTCGGTATAAGCCGCCTGGGAGGTCGATGCAACGCCAAGGCAGAGAAGGGCAAGCAACCAGCGCATGTAGCAGTATCCTGAAGGCTCTGTATCAGGCTTTGCAAAAGACCGTACGCGGTGATCACCACCGGGCGGCATTTCGTTGACCTTAAAGGGAGGTGGGCGACACGTTCATCGGTGGCAGGTACTCATGGCCTATGGGAAACTGCTGCTCGATCCGGTCGCGATAGTAGCATTCTAGTGTCCGCGCCACCGTCCGGAAAGCCAGCGCGTCCCACGGCACCTCATGTTCTTCGAACAGCCGCACTTCCAGGCTCTCGACGCCTACGGCAAAGTCCAGGTCGGCCAGCTCTGCGCGGAAGAATACATGCACCTGGTTGATGTGCGGCAGGTCGAACAACTGGTACAGCGCCATCGAGCCTACCCGTGCACAGGCCTCCTCGACGGTCTCGCGACGGGCGGCCTGGTCGAGCGTCTCGCCGTTTTCCATGAAGCCGGCCGGCAATGTCCAGAAGCCACGGCGCGGTTCGATGGCGCGGCGGCATAGCAGCACCCGGCTTCCATGGGTCGGCAGCACGCCGGCCACCACATTGGGGTTCTGGTAGTGGATGGTGTGACACGCGGGGCAGACGTACCGCAACCGTGTGTCGCCCTGGGGAATCTGTTCAATGACCGGCTGACCGCACGCGCTGCAGAAATTCATGAGGGTTTCCTTTTGTCGTGGCCTATCTTGGCGTGGCTGCCCCGTGCCCGCAAGCAGCAGGGCTTGGGTGGCTGGCGGCTTTCGTGCATCATGCAGGGCAGGCCTTGGATACGAGTGAGTGCAATGCTGGACGAGCTACTTCGCCGAATGAGCAACCACCAACCTGCAGCCCTGGAATCGGATCGACGGTTCCCGGAAGCGGCGGTACTCTTGCCCATTACCCGCAGCGAAGTGCCCGAACTCGTGCTCACCCTGCGCGCCAAGGGGCTTTCGACCCACGGTGGTGAAGTCGCATTCCCAGGTGGCCGGCGCGACCCCGAGGACCCGGACCTGGTATTTACCGCTCTGCGCGAGGCCGAGGAAGAAATCGGCCTGCCGCCGGGGTTGGTGGAGGTGCTGGGCCCGCTTAGCCCGCTGATCTCCCTGCATGGCCTGAAGGTCACGCCCTATGTTGGCGTCATCCCGGACTTCGTCGAATACCGCCCCAACGATGCCGAGATCGCGGCGGTGTTCACCGTTCCGCTGGAGTTCTTTCGCCAGGACCCGCGCGACCACACGCACCGTATCGACTACCAGGGCCGCAGCTGGTATGTGCCCAGCTACCGGTACGGTGAATACAAGATCTGGGGGTTGTCGGCGATCATGATCGTCGAGCTGGTCAACCTGTTGTTCGATGCCGGTATCTCCTTGCACCGTCCCCCCGAGCGCCCTACCGACAACCGAGCAGGGCCCACCCTGCCATCTGCGTCCCAGCCTGAGGAGCAACCATGAAATATCGCCTGGGCGACCTGCGGGTCGAGACTCATCCCACCAGTTGGGCTGCACCCAACGCCACACTCATTGGCAATGTCCGTCTGCAGGCCCACGCCAGTGTCTGGTTCGGCGCAGTGCTTCGCGGCGACAACGAACTGATCGACATCGGTGAAGGCAGCAATGTGCAGGACGGCACCGTGATGCACACCGACATGGGCTCGCCACTGACCCTGGGCAAGGGCGTGACCGTTGGCCACAATGCCATGCTGCACGGTTGCACCGTGGGCGACTACAGCCTGATCGGCATCAACGCCGTGGTGCTCAACGGGGCGCGCATCGGCAAACACTGCATCATCGGCGCCAATGCGCTGATCGCAGAAGGCAAGGAAATTCCCGATGGATCGCTCGTGATGGGCTCGCCAGGCAAGGTCGTGCGCGAGCTGACCGACCAGCAGAAGCGCATGCTCGAAGCCAGCGCAGCGCACTATGTCCACAACGCCCAGCGCTATGCGAAGGACCTGGTGCCCGACGATGAATAACGCGGCCGAGCGCCCCGTGGCCTCCCCCTGTGTCAATATCTGCGCCTTGGACGAGCAGGATATCTGCACCGGCTGCCAGCGCAGCGTGTCGGAGATCGGCCGCTGGGGCAGAATGACCAACGATGAACGCCGCGTGGTGCTCAGACGTTGTCATGAGCGCGCCAGCGAGGCTGGCCTGCTTCTATGACAGCGGTGCTGTAAAGGCGGGCTGTTGCCTCCGGGTTCAGCCGACGGTAATCTGTGCCGCTTGCCCAAAGACTACCCGCCATGCTCTATCTGATCGCCTATATCAGCAGTGTCGTGCTGATCAACTACGCCTTCTCCAGCGCCCCGCACCTGGACGTCATCTGGTCCGCCTGGGGCGGCCTGGTCTTCATCCTGCGCGACATGGTGCAGACTCGCTTCGGGCACGGTGCGCTGGTGGCCATGCTGGCGGCATTGGTGCTGTCGTACGTCACCTCCGAGCCCGCCATCGCCCTGGCCAGCGCCACCGCGTTCTTCGTCTCCGAACTGATCGACTGGCTGGTGTTCAGCGTAACTCGCCGGCCCCTGCGCGACCGGTTGTGGCTGAGCTCGGCGTTGAGCATTCCGGTCGATACATTCATCTTCTTCGGCATGATCGGTGCGCTGACCCCGATGGTGATCGGCACCGCCATGGCGTCGAAGTTCGCCGGGGTCACGGCCGTCTGGCTGGCCATGGCATTTCGTGCACGGCGGGCTGCCGTCGCGGGCTGATAGTGTAGAATAGCGGTCCTTTTTCAGCGGGTGGTGCCGAGCCAGGCGCGGCCCCGGATGCCTTCGAGGACCTGAAATGACCCGTATCGGAACCCCCTTGTCGCCCACCGCGACCCGTGTACTGCTCTGTGGCTGCGGCGAGCTGGGCAAGGAAGTGGTGATCGAGCTTCAGCGCCTGGGCGTGGAAGTGATTGCCGTCGATCGCTACGCCGACGCACCGGCCATGCAGGTGGCGCACCGCAGCCACGTGGTCAACATGCTCGATGGGGTGGCGCTGCGCGCGGTCATCGAGGCTGAGAAACCGCACTACATCGTGCCGGAGATCGAAGCCATCGCCACGGCCACGCTGGTGGAGCTGGAAAACGAAGGCTTCAACGTGGTGCCTACGGCACGCGCCACGCAGTTGACCATGAACCGTGAAGGCATTCGCCGCCTGGCTGCCGAAGAACTGGACCTGCCGACCTCGCCGTACCACTTCGCCGACACCTTCGAGGACTATGCCGCGGCCGTGGCCGACGTCGGCTACCCCTGCGTGGTCAAGCCGGTGATGAGCTCGTCGGGCAAAGGGCAGAGCCTGCTGCGCAGCGATGCCGACCTGCAGGGTGCCTGGGCCTATGCGCAGGAAGGCGGGCGCGCCGGCAAGGGGCGAGTGATCGTCGAAGGCTTCATCGATTTCGATTATGAAATTACCTTGTTGACCGTGCGTCATGTCAGCGGCACCACGTTCCTGGAGCCTGTGGGCCACCGTCAGGAGAAGGGCGACTACCAGGAATCCTGGCAGCCGCAGGCCATGAACCCCAAGGCACTGGCCGAGTCGCAGCGGGTGGCCAAGGCGGTCACCGATGCACTGGGCGGGCGTGGACTATTTGGTGTCGAATTGTTCGTCAAGGGCGACCAGGTGTGGTTCAGCGAGGTGTCGCCCCGCCCGCATGATACGGGCCTTGTCACCCTGATCTCCCAGGATCTGTCGCAGTTCGCCCTGCATGCCCGTGCCATTCTCGGGTTGCCGATTCCGGTCGTGCGTCAGTTCGGTCCGAGCGCGTCGGCCGTGATCCTGCCGCAGGGGCATTCGCAGCAGACCGCCTTCGCCAACCTCGGCGCTGCGCTGAGCGAACCGGACACTGCCATCCGTCTGTTCGGCAAGCCCGAGATCAGCGGCACACGGCGCATGGGCGTGTGCCTGGCCCGTGACGAGTCCATCGAAGCGGCGCGCGCCAAGGCGACCCGTGCCGCGCAGGCTGTGCAAGTCGAGTTCTGACTCAATCCGTCGGGGCCGCTCACGCAGCCCCGACGATCCTGCTAGCCACCCATCGACAGGGCCTAGAGCTCGGTATTGCGCGTTTCCTTCAGACACAATACGGCGATCAGGCTGATCACGGCCGCGGCCGAAACATACCCGCCCACCCAACTCAAGCCGCCCATGCTCACCAGCTTCTGAGCAAAGAACGGTGCCGCCGACGCGCCGACGATACCGCCCAGGTTATAGGCTGCCGAGGCGCCGGTATAACGCACGTGGGTTGGGAACAACTCCGGCAGCAAGGCACCCATCGGTGCGAAGGTCACGCCCATCAGGAACAGTTCGATGGCCAGAAACAGTGCCACGCCCGTGGTGGAGCCCGACGTCAACAGCGGCTCCATGGTAAAGCCCGAGGCCACTGCCAGCAGGCCGCCCACGACCAGCACGGGCTTGCGTCCGTAGCGATCGCTGAGCCAGGCCGACAGCGGCGTCGCCAAGGCCATGAACACGACCGCAAAGCACAACAGCCCAAGGAACGTCTCCCGGCTGTAGCCCAGCGTGGTCACGCCGTAGCTCAGAGAAAAGACGGTGGAGATATAGAACAACGCATAGCACACCACCATGGCTGCAGCACCGAGCAGGGTAGGGCGCCAGTGCCTGGCAAACAGGTCCACCACCGGCAGCTTCACGCGCTCCTGGCGGGCGACCGCCTTGGCGAATACCGGGCTTTCCTCAAGCTTCAGGCGCACATACAACCCCACCAGTACCAACGCTGCACTGAGCAGGAAGGGTATGCGCCAGCCCCACTCGCGAAACTGCTCGTCACTGAGTGTCAGCGCCAGGGTGAGGAACAGGCCGTTGGCGGCCAGAAACCCGATCGAAGGGCCCAGTTGCGGAAACATGCCGAACCACGCCCGTTTGCCTTGCGGCGCGTTTTCGGTGGCCAGCAAGGCGGCACCGCCCCATTCGCCGCCCAGTCCCAGGCCTTGGCCGAAACGCAGCAGGCAGAGAATGATCGGCGCCCATACGCCGATGCTGTCATACCCTGGCAGAACGCCGATGGCGGTAGTCGACACGCCCATCAACAGCAGCGAAGCGACCAGGGTGGATTTGCGTCCGATACGGTCGCCGAAATGCCCGAACAGCGCAGAGCCCAGTGGCCTTGCGAGGAAGGCGATGCCAAAGGTCAGGAAAGCCGCCAGCATCTGGGCAGTGCCAGACCCGGACGGGAAGAAGACCGGCCCGATGACCAAGGCGGCGGCCGTGGCGTAGACGTAGAAGTCGTAGAACTCGATGGCGGTGCCGATGAAGCTGGCAGTGGCAACCCGCGCGGGCGAGTTGACCGGCGCAGCAGATGCGCTGGCATAGGTGCTGGTTGTCATTGAAAGGTCCCTGGCGGTCTGGACCAGCGCCATGGCGTGCCGTCAGCCTGCAACGGGCACATCGATCGCGGCAGGCCGCAAGACCGGTCACGTGGCGCTGGAATTTATCGTTGTAATCGCCTGGCTGACGATAGCCCAAGAGGATAGGGGCGGGGCAGGCACTGTTCAGGATGATGAAGCAGGGCCGCAGGGCGTTTCAGCGAAGCGGACTGGCCGTCGGGCACCGGGTGCGGGTAGCAGGCGGGACGGCAGGGCTGGGTAAGCGTCGCCCGAGTATAGCTACCGGGTTGCCGTCCACACCAGTACCTTGCTGGCACAATTGTCTTCGGTTTCAAGGATTTCCAGGCGATAGCGGCCGATCTTCAGACACACCGCGCTTTCGGGGATGCTCTCCAGCGCTTCGGTCACCAGGCCGTTGAGGGTTTTCGGCCCGCCATCGCATGGCAGGTGCCAGCCCAGGCTACGGTTGATCTCCCGAAGCGAAGCCGTGCCATCGATGACATAGGTGCCGTCGGGCTGCTTGTGGACATGAGGGTTGCCCAAGGTCTGGTCATCCTCGAATTCGCCGACGATTTCCTCGAGGATGTCCTCCAGCGTGACGATACCCAACACTTCACCGTACTCATCCACCACCACGCCCAGGCGTCGCTGCTGCTTGTGGAAATTGAGCAGTTGCAGGTTCAGCGGCGTGCTTTCGGGCACGAAGTAGGGTTCGTAGCACGCCTGACGCAGTGCGTCGATGGTCAGGTCGGCATGTGGCAGCAAGTGGCTGATCAGCTTGGTGTTGAGGATGGCTTCGACCTGGTTGATGTCGTTGTGGTACACCGGCAGGCGGGTGTGACGGCTGACGATCAGTTGCTCGATGATGCGCTCGATCGGCTCGTCGAGGTTGACGCCATCGACCTCGTTGCGCGGTACCAGAATGTCGTTGACGGTGATCTTGTCCAGCGACTGGATGCCGTCCAGCAAACCCCGTCGTGGCGTTTCCGGGTGCTCATCGTCCTCGAACGCGTCGGCCTGCTCGGGGTGAAGGGCGACCGCGGCGGGTTGCTTGCGCAAGGGGCGCAGCAACAGCTTGGCGCAGCCGTCCAGCACACTGGCCAGCGGTTGCAGCAGCGCCAGTGGCGGCTTCAACAGCGTGCCCAGGCTGACGAATACGTGGGGGCTGCGTCGGGCCAGGCGACGCGGCAGGTACTCGGCGAACACCAGCAGGATGGCGGCGGCCGTCAGGCCGGCCTGCCACAGGCCATCGTCACCCCCATGGCGCAGCCCGATCAGGCAGGCCAGCGCCAGCACTAGCCATTTGCCCAGGCTGGCACCCAGGACCAGGGCAGGGCCCGAAAGCTTCGGCAGGTTTTCCTTTTCACTGCCCGAAACCGCCCCATGCAGGCGTGCGGTTTCAATGCCGGTGAGCAGGGCAGACCACAGCAAGGCGATTGCCGAGGTGCCGAGAAGAGGTGCGTACGGCAGGATGTTCATGGAAGGCCGTCAGATGTGCAGGATGAATTCACGGACCAACTTGCTGCCGAAATAGGCCAGCATCAGCAGGCAGAAGCCAGCGAGCGTCCACCTGATCGCTTTGTGACCCCGCCAGCCCAGACGGGTCCGCCCCCACAACAGCACGCTGAACACGACCCAGGCCACGCAGGCGAGCAAGGTCTTGTGCACCAGGTGTTGGGCGAACAGGTTGTCGAGGAACAGCCAGCCGGAAATCAGCGACAGGGACAACAGGCACCACCCCGCCCAGAGGAAGCCGAACAGCAGGCTTTCCATGGTTTGCAGGGGCGGGAAGTTCCGGATCAGGCCGGAGGGGTGCTTGTGCTTGAGCTGGTGGTCCTGCACCAGCAGCAGCAACGACTGGAATACGGCGATGGTGAACAGGCCGTATGCCAGGATCGACAATAGAATGTGCGCAAGAATGCCAGGTTCTTCATCGATCAGCGGCACGGTGCCGGGCGGCGCGAACTGGGCCAGCAGGGCCGTGACCGCGCCCAGCGGGAAGAGCAGCACCAGCAGGTTCTCCACGGGGATGCGCAGACATGCCAGCAGGGTCAGGGCGATGACGGCCACGGCGATCAGGCTGGCGGCGCTGAAGAAATCCAGGCTCAGGCCGAGCGGAGTGATGAGCTGGAAGAACAGCGCACCGCCCTGGGCGATCACGGCAATGGTGCCCAACAGGCCGGGCAGACGTTTGTCGATCTTGCGGCCCTTGGCCAGGGACGAACCCTGGTAGATGGCCGCGACGACATAGAGAACCGCGGCGATCAGGTTGGGGATGAGGCTGGGAGAGGAGACCATAAGTCCTGGTGGGCGAGCCTTAAAGAGACGGAGTTTGGCATAAATTCCGCCGCTCTAGGAAGACTGACGGACGCGCAGGGCGGTAGCGACCCAGGCGCCGGTGAAAACCCGCGTTGGCCTGCGAATGGCTCTCAAGGTGTGCGCGGTCGTCTCACTTCGCTATAATCGCCGCCTTGCTGTGCCCGGCGGGTGTGCATTTCCCTGCGGGCGCCTGACAACCTCGGCTTTTACTGGGCCAGAAAGGATCATCATGTTCGAAAACCTGACCGACCGCCTGTCACAGACGCTGCGCCATGTCACCGGCAAGGCCAAGCTGACCGAAGACAACATCAAGGACACGCTGCGCGAAGTGCGCATGGCCCTGCTCGAGGCCGACGTTGCCCTGCCGGTGGTGAAGGATTTCGTCAACAGCGTCAAGGAACGTGCCGTCGGCACCGAAGTGTCGCGCAGCCTCACCCCAGGCCAGGCCTTCGTCAAGATCGTCCAGGCCGAACTCGAAAGCCTGATGGGCGCGGCCAACGAAGACCTGGCGCTCAATGCCGCCCCGCCTGCCGTGGTGCTGATGGCCGGCCTGCAGGGTGCGGGCAAGACCACCACCGCCGGCAAGCTGGCGCGCTTCCTTAAAGAGCGCAAGAAGAAGAGCGTGATGGTGGTGTCCGCCGACGTCTATCGTCCGGCGGCGATCAAACAGTTGGAAACCCTGGCCAACGACATCGGGGTCACGTTCTTCCCCTCCGATATCAGCCAGAAGCCGGTCGCCATCGCGGAGGCCGCCATCCGCGAGGCCAAGCTCAAGTTCATCGATGTGGTCATCGTCGACACCGCAGGTCGCCTGCACATCGACGCCGACATGATGGATGAGATCAAGGCCCTGCACGCGGCGGTCAAGCCGATCGAAACGCTGTTCGTGGTCGATGCCATGACCGGCCAGGATGCCGCCAATACCGCCAAGGCGTTCGGCGAAGCCCTGCCGTTGACCGGCGTGGTGCTGACCAAGGTCGACGGCGATGCACGTGGCGGTGCGGCGCTTTCGGTGCGCGCCATCACCGGCAAGCCCATCAAGTTCATCGGTATGGGCGAGAAGAGCGAGGCGCTCGAGCCGTTCCACCCCGACCGCGTCGCCTCGCGCATTCTGGGTATGGGTGACGTGCTCAGCCTGATCGAGCAGGCCGAGCAGACCATCGACAAGGCCAAGGCCGACAAGCTCGCCAAGAAGCTCAAGAAAGGCAAGGGCTTCGACCTCGAAGACTTCCGTGACCAGCTTCAGCAGATGAAGAACATGGGTGGCTTGGGCGGGCTGATGGACAAGCTGCCGAGCATCGGCGGCGTCAACCTGTCGCAGATGGGCAATGCCCAGGGCGCTGCCGAGAAGCAGTTCAAGCAGATGGAGGCGATCATCAACTCCATGACGCCGGCCGAGCGCCGTGACCCCGACCTGATCAGCGGCTCGCGCAAGCGCCGCATCGCCCTGGGTTCCGGTACCCAGGTGCAGGACATCGGTCGGTTGATCAAGCAGCACAAACAGATGCAGAAGATGATGAAGAAGTTTTCCAGCAAGGGCGGCATGGCCAAGATGATGCGAGGGCTCGGCGGTATGCTGCCCGGCGGTGGCATGCCCAAGCTGTAAGGTTTTCCGGGGCAGGCCGTTGTAGGGTCGGCCCCGTCAGCCCGCGCAAGCGGGAAAACGGTCGCGATTTTTGCGACTCACGCGGCAAGTCTGGACGGTCGGGCTGGTTCTGACCGAAAAAGTCATTTGCAAATGTCCGTGTATTCCTTGAGAATATGCGGCCTTTTGGGCACCCGTGTGCCTATTTGGCATTCAGATTTGCAGTACCAACTGCAGCACCGACTATAGGAACGATGTTCACATGGTAACCATTCGTCTGGCCCGTGGCGGCTCGAAAAAGCGCCCATTCTACCACCTGACCGTGACCAACTCGCGTAACGCCCGTGACGGCCGTTTCGTTGAGCGCGTAGGTTTCTTCAACCCGATCGCTGCTGGCGCCGAAGTCAAGCTGTCGGTCAACCAAGAGCGCGTCAGCTACTGGCTGAGCCAGGGCGCACAGCCGTCTGAGCGTGTTGCTCAGCTGCTGAAGGACGCTGCCAAGGCTGCCGCCTGAGCAGTATGAACGCGACGCCAGAAAAGGCTGACGACCTCATCGTCGTTGGCAAGATTTTTTCGGTTCACGGCGTTCGCGGCGAGGTGAAGGTGTATTCCTTTACCGATCCGATTGAGAACCTGTTGGATTATCCCCGCTGGACGCTTCGGCACGAAGGCGTGGTAAAGCAGGCAGAGCTGGTCAGCGGTCGTCCCTCGCAAAAGGGATTGGTCGTCAAGCTCAAGGGCCTCGACGATCGCGATGAAGCACGTCTTCTGAGCGGTTACGACATCTGTGTCGAGCGAAGCCTTTTGCCCAACCTGACCGACGGCGAGTACTACTGGTACCAGCTGGTGGGTCTGAGCGTCATCAACCAGGACGAACAGCTGTTCGGCAAGGTCGATCACCTGTTGGAGACCGGCGCGAACGATGTATTGGTGGTGCGGCCCTGCGCAGGCAGCCTGGACGATCGCGAACGCTTGTTGCCCTACACGGCGCAATGCGTGCAAGCCATCGATCTGGATGCAGGCGTGATGCGGGTCGATTGGGACGCGGACTTCTGACCGATGGGTAACCTTCGCGTCGATGTGGTCACGTTGTTCCCCGAGATGTTCTCGGCCATCACGGAGTACGGCATTACCAGCCGCGCGGTGAAACAGGGGTTGCTCGAGGTGACCTGCTGGAACCCGCGGGACTACACCACGGATCGGCACCACACGGTGGACGATCGGCCTTTCGGCGGTGGTCCGGGCATGGTGATGAAGATCAAGCCTCTGGAAGATGCCCTGGCCGAGGCCAGGCAGGCGACTGGAGCTGCGGCGAAGGTGATCTACCTGTCGCCACAAGGCCGCAAGCTGACGCAGCAAGCGGTCAAAGGCCTGGCGCAACAGGAGTCGTTGATCCTGATCGCCGGTCGTTACGAAGGCATCGACGAGCGTTTCATCGAGACGCATGTCGATGAGGAGTGGTCGGTTGGCGACTATGTTCTGTCCGGTGGCGAGCTGCCGGCCATGGTGCTGATCGATGCGGTTACGCGACTGCTGCCCGGAGCTTTAGGGCATGTGGACTCGGCGGAAGAGGATTCCTTTACCGACGGTCTGCTGGACTGCCCGCACTACACCCGGCCTGAGGTGTATGCGGATCGGCGCGTACCCGACGTGTTGCTCAGTGGCAACCATGCACACATCCGGCGTTGGCGAATGAAGCAATCCCTCGGGAGAACCTTCGAGCGACGCGCCGATCTTCTGGAAAGTCGCTCGCTTTCTGGAGAAGAGAACAAGCTGCTCGAGGAATATCTCCGCGAGCGGGACGATAGTTAAACGTATCGATGGTGGATCGAACATCCGCCTTAGGAGCACAGCATGACCAACAAGATCATCCAGCAGCTCGAAGCCGAGCAGATGAGCAAGGAAATCCCGACCTTCGCACCCGGCGATACCATCGTCGTTCAGGTGAAAGTGAAGGAAGGCGAGCGTTCCCGTCTGCAGGCATTCGAAGGTGTCGTGATCGCCAAGCGTAACCGCGGTCTGAACAGCGCCTTCACCGTGCGCAAGATCTCCAGCGGCGTTGGCGTCGAGCGTACCTTCCAGACCTACAGCCCGCAGATCGACAGCCTGGCCGTGAAACGTCGTGGTGACGTGCGTAAAGCCAAGCTGTACTATCTCCGCGACCTGTCCGGCAAAGCCGCTCGCATCAAGGAAAAACTGTCCTGAGTACAGTTTGACCGGTGGCCCTGGCCACCTTGCGAGACAAAAAGCAGCCTTCGGGCTGCTTTTTTGCTATGTGCCCCTTTGTTTTCGTGAAGCGATGCCATGACGACCCGTGACCATGAGATCCAGCGCCGTACCGAATCGTCGGTCACGCGTGTGACCAAGGCGGTATTCCCGTCCACCACCAACCACCACAACACCCTGTTCGGTGGCACGGCCCTGGCCTGGATGGACGAAGTGTCCTTCATCGCGGCCACGCGTTTCTGTCGTTTGCCCTTGGTGACCGTTTCCACCGACCGCATCGACTTCAAGCACCCGATTCCCGCGGGCTCGATCGTCGAGCTGGTGGGTTCGGTGATCAAGGTGGGCAATACCAGTTTGCAGGTGCAGGTCGATGTGTTCGTCGAGAACATGTACCTCGATGGTCGTGACCGGGCAATCCACGGTGTCTTCAGCTTCGTTGCCATCGACGAGGACAAGCGCCCGGTGCCGGTGCTGCGACTGGATTGAGAGAAGGCGGCTTTTCGTGCCTAGGGATAAGGCTGTGTGAGAAGCATCAGTCAACGCACCGAGCTAGCAATTGCCTTGCATCGCTGCTGGAGCGATCAAAGCCCCTGCAGAAACTGTCTTGCCGGGGCGCCGAACCCAGCCCCAGGAATTCAGTTTCGCAGCGCATATTGCCGGGGCCGCTGTGCGGCCCATCGCGGCACAAGGCTGCTCCCACAAGCTCGCTAGCCTTCTTGCCGTTGCGGCACAAAATCGCACGATGATCGGTAGCT
>CAURYQ010000084.1:0-18630 GCA_963529135.1 uncultured Pseudomonas sp.
CGGCGCACGTTGTCCCACCATATATAGCGGCTTCAAAATGCCCCCTGGGGGCGGGCCCGGGGCCCGGTTGGGGCGGCCACGCGCCCCCGACACTATGTGCTGCGAAGCTGAAATCCTCAGGCCGCTTCGCGGCTCATCGCGGCCGGTCTGCGCCCCGGCAAGACCGCTACTATCTAGGTTTGGCGCAATGCTAGCAGTTCCGCAGTTTGTCGCAACGGCCTCGTTCCGCGATGCTTGTGTAGGAGCGGTCTGGCCAGGATGATTGGCTAACCCTGCAACGCGATCAACGCCACCGGCTATACACCTCCTGCCTGGTCCACGTTCCGGTTTGCAACCCGCTGCTCAGCCTCCAACCCATTCAGCAGGGCCCCGACCACAGCTGTTGCCGACTCCAGCCCATGGTCATTGCCAAGCAACAGGTCAAAACAGGTTCCGCTAGCCAATTCCATGGCTTTGAGATTAGCGGCGTAAGCGCCGCGCAAGAGCTTGGACAGGTGCACCAGCGCGTCTTCGAGGTCAACGCCTGCACGCACCGAAAACAAGGGCGGGTGGCTGCGCTCGCAGGTCGAGAATGCAGCGGATGCCGTTGTGGGACAGGCAGGAGGATCAGGTAATCCTTTTGTCATGGTTTGCTCCTTGATTCTTCAGGAGCCGCCATCAATCGCTACCAAACGAAGTGGTGACGGCTATGCGCAGGTTGGTAGACCGGGAATCAAGGAAACCGGCGCGCACGGAGGCGCCCTACGCACAGCCGCCATAAACCGTGACCAAACGAATGGGTGGCGACTGTACGCGGGTTGGTCAACCGGGAATCAAGGAAACCGGCGCGCACGAAGGCGCCCCACGCACAGCCGCCATAACACGAGACAGCCAGGCAAAAAAAACGCCGACTGATTCGCTAAGCGACACTGATGCGCCTTGATGATTGCAGGTGACCAAACCCGGCTGCTGGATTGACAGCAACCCGCGAAGACTAACGCCCCGCCTGGCTGCTTTCAAGCTGGCAGTGCAGTTTGTAACACTTGTGGCATTGGGGCAGTCACGCCACAAGGCCCTCTGCTGCTCACCGTTCCCAACTACAGTAAACCCGGCGGCCCATGATGATGCTTTCCACCCGGCGCAAAAACGCACGATGCCCCTGCACAATTGTCGATTGTGCAGGGCAAATTCGCATGCCAGGATCCAGCGATCCTCCAGCGAACTCCAGACTTCACATGGAAAATCAATAACAAGCAGGGAGAACGCAATGACAGCGCTTATTCAGATGCAGGCCCCGGAGCACGTTCTGAGCGAGGTTCGCAACCAGATCGGCCACCTGCGCCTCAACCGCCCCGCCGGCTTGAACGCCCTCACCCTGGACATGGTGCGCAGCTTGCGCAAACAGCTGGACGCCTGGGCCAATGACCCGCACGTGCGCGCCGTGGTGCTGCGTGGAGAAGGCCCCAAAGGCTTCTGCGCCGGGGGCGACATCCGCTCGTTGCATGACAGCTACAAAGCGGGTGACGACCTGCACAAGGTGTTCTTCGCAGAAGAATACGCCTTGGACTTGTTGATTCACCGTTACCGCAAGCCGATCGTGGTTCTGATGGACGGCTTCACGCTCGGCGGTGGCATGGGCCTGTTGCAAGGCTGCGACCTGCGGGTAGTCACCGAACGCAGTCGCCTGGGCATGCCAGAGGTGGGTATCGGCTATTTCCCCGACGTGGGCGGCAGCTATTTCCTGTCGCGCCTGCCCGGCGAGCTGGGCACCTACCTGGGCGTGACCGGTACCCAGATCCAGGCGGCTGATGCCCTGTACTGCGGCCTGGCCGATTGGTATGTCCCCAGCGACAAGCTCGCGGCCCTCGATCAAGGGTTGGACGAGGTGACCCTGGGCGACAACCCGCTCAAGGACCTGCAGAAACTCTTGGCAGGCCTTGGCACGCAGGTGCTGGATGACGCGCCTTTGGCCTCGCTCAGGTCGGTGATCGATCATTTCTTCGCCCTGCCCGACCTTGCAGCCATCGTCGAGCAGTTGCGCGCCGTCAGCATCGGCGACAGCCATGCGTGGGCCATGGCCACCGCGGACTTGTTGGAAACCCGCTCACCTCTGGCCATGGCGGTGACGCTGCAGATGATAAGGCGCGCGCGCCAGATGAGCCTGGAAAACTGCTTCGCCATGGAGCTGCACCTGGATCACCAATGGTTCGAATATGGCGACATCATCGAGGGCGTGCGCGCCTTGATCATCGACAAGGACAAGCAGCCTCGCTGGAATCCTCCCACCCTGCAGGGTCTGGAGCGCCACCGGGTCGACCAATTCTTCGAAGGCCTGTGAGCCTGGGAGCATGCAGATGCAAGACGTGGAACTGAGCGAAGAGCAGATCATGATCCGTGACATGGCCCGCGACTTCGCTCGCGGCGAGGTCGCGCCCCACGCTCAGGCGTGGGAAAAGGCTGGCTGGATCGATGACGCCGTGGTGCGCAGCATGGGTGAACTCGGCCTGCTGGGCATGGTGGTACCCGAAGACTTCGGCGGCAGCTACACCGACTACGTCGCCTACGCGCTGGCGGTGGAAGAGATATCGGCCGGCTGCGGCGCCACCGGCGCCCTGATGAGCATCCACAACTCGGTGGGGTGCGGCCCGTTGCTGGCTTACGGCACCCGCGAACAGCAGCAGCACTGGCTGCCGCGCCTGGCCAGTGGCGAGGTCATTGGCTGCTTCTGCCTGACCGAGCCTCAGGCCGGGTCCGAGGCGCATAACCTGCGCACCCGCGCCGAGCTGATCGACGGTGAGTGGGTGATCAATGGCAGCAAGCAGTTCGTCAGCAATGCCCGTCGCGCAGGGCTGGCCATTGTCTTTGCCGTCACCGACCCCGACCTGGGCAAGAAAGGCCTGTCGGCCTTTCTGGTACCTACCGACAACCCAGGCTTCAAGGTCGATCGCACCGAACACAAGATGGGTATCCGCGCCTCCGATACCTGCGCCGTGACGCTCGATCAATGCCGCATTCCGGCTGCCAACCTGTTGGGCGAGCGCGGAAAAGGCCTGGCAATCGCCCTGTCCAATCTCGAAGGTGGCCGAATCGGCATCGCGGCTCAGGCTCTGGGCATCGCCAGGGCTGCATTCGAGGCTGCGCTTGGGTATGCCCGGGACCGCATTCAGTTCGGCAAGCCGATTACCGAACACCAGAGCATCGCCAACCTGCTGGCCGACATGCAGGTGCAGATCAATGCCGCGCGCCTGCTGATCCTGCATGCCGCGCGGCTGCGCAGCGCTGGCAGGCCCTGCCTGTCAGAAGCCTCTCAGGCCAAGCTCTTTGCCTCGGAAATGGCCGAGCGGGTGTGCTCGATGGCCATCCAGGTGCACGGGGGTTATGGCTACCTTGAAGACTATCCAGTAGAACGCCATTATCGCGACGCGCGCATCACCCAGATTTATGAAGGGTCGAGCGAAATCCAGCGCATGCTGATCGCACGCGAGCTCAAGCACTACGCCCTTTGAGCCCAGTCTCTCGCGATCGGGCTCGAACCGGCAGCGGGGGCTTGCCCGCGCCGGTCAGCGACAGTAGCGTGGGTTTTCGACAACGCTGGCGTGGGCCGCAAAAATCGGTGGCAGTCGTTCTTTGAGGTAGTCGATCCAGGTGCGCACCTTGGCGTCCAGGTAGTGGCGCGAGGGGTAGATAGCGTACAAGGCGTTTTCGCGCAGCCGGTAGTCCGCCAGTACCCTGCACAGGCGTCCCTGCTCCATGGCCTGGCTGGCAGTGTAGAACGGCAGCAAACCGATCCCCATGCCCAGCTCGCTTGCCCCTAGCATGGCATCTGCCACGTTGGTCATGAAACTGTCCTGGGGTGCGATGACGCAGTCGCCATCCGCCTGCGCAAACAGCCAGTCCCCCTCGTACAATGGATACGCCATGCGCAGGCAGCGATGCTGGTGCAGGTCTTGGGGGCGTGCTGGCACGCCATGTTCATCCAGATAGGAGGGCGCAGCACAGGCGATGCTGAAAATCGCGCCCAACGGTACGGCAATCAGCTGTGAGTCCGGCAACGCCTGGTCCACGGTGATGACCACATCGTGGCCTTCTGCAAGCGGGTCGGGGTTGCGTTGAGACAGCGTAAGCTCGATGACCACTTCAGGACAGAGGGCGTTGTAGCCGGCCACCAGCGGCATCAAAAGCAACCCGAGGCCGTGTGGACAGTGCACGCGCAGCCTGCCGCGAGGTGTAAGGTGCGCGCCCCGCGCCTCCCCTATGGCCTCGTCGGTCAATTGCAGGATCTGCCGTGCACGCTCGAGAAACCGTTCCCCTGCCTCGCTCATGCGCAAGCGCCGGGTAGTACGGTGCAACAGGCGGGTCTGCAGTTGGTTTTCCAGCTCTGCCACGATGCGCGAAACTTGGGCGGCGGAGATGTCCAGGGCGTTGGCTGCCGCAGCGAAGCTGCCGCGTTCCACCACCCGGACGAAGGTACGCATGGCCTGCAGCATGTCCATGGGCTAGTCCTCGGTTTGGGGGCATTCGGCCAGCAGGCGGGTGATCCAGCCTACCTGTCGCTCGAAGTCTGCGACCTTGGCCGACGGCACGGGCGCGCGGGCCCGCGCGAAGTTGGCAAGGGTCTGCTTTTTCTGCCCAAGCATGCGCTGCCATTTCACGTGGAAGGCCTGGCTATGTTCCTGCATCAGCACCGGGCCGAAATACAATTGCTCCGGGCTGTACGCGGCACAGCCCGGTTCGGCGACGATGATTTCGTAATCGAAGCGGTGCTCGCGCAGCACCTCTTCGGCCACGATACGGTAGCCGTGCGCCATCAGCCACTGGCGCACCTGCGGCTCGGCGCCATTGGGTTGCAGCACCAGGCGCTCGACCCCAGCCAGGCGTGCCTTGCCTGCTTCGAGGATCTCGCACAGGGTTTCACCGCCCATGCCGCACATGCTGACGACGGTAATGCGGTCTTCACGCTCGATTGCCGCCAAGCCATCGGCCAGGCGCACGGCGATACGCGGCTCCAGCCCCTGCTTGCGCACGTTGCGCTGGGCGGCGGCGAAGGGCGTGCCGGCCACCTCCCCGGCAACCGCTTGCTCGATACGCCCGCGGAGCATCAACGCCACGGGTAAATAGCCGTGGTCGGAGCCGATGTCGGCCAGACGAGCGCCTTGGGGGACATGGGCGGCCACGCGCTCCAGGCGCATGGACAAGGTGTGTTCGTTCACGATAAGCCTCTTTGCAATGGCGGCGATTCTGACTGCGAATGCCGCGCATTGCAAAAAACCGGAGCGCCCTCGACCGGCGCAGAGCCCTCGCGTAGGCTTGCGCTATTTCAACGTCGCAAGGCAGACCTTCATGGCACATGCAGATATCATCTACACCCCAGACAGCGATCCCGAGTCCATTTCCTCCGATGTCGCCGAATACAACGGCATGCTGGTAACCACCCAGGTGCCCGTGCACCCAGACGGCAGCCTGGCGCTGGGAGATATCGTCGAGCAAAGCGAATGCACGCTGCAGGCCTTGAAAGAGGCCCTGGAGAAAGCCGGCAGCGGCCTGGATCGCGTCTTGCACCTGACCATCTACCTGACCGACATGGCCGACCGCGCCGCCTTCAACGCCGTGTATCAGCGCTTTTTCGCCAAACCCTGGCCGGTGCGCGCGGCCGTGGGGGTAGCTTCGCTTGCATTCGAGGGCATGCGCGTCGAAGTGACGGCGATGGCGGCCAAGGGCTGATTGCGAAGGCGCTGGGCAGGGTGTGCAACACACTTGCCCAGCTTTCCCCACAGCACTGCCATCCGCTGCTGCACGTACACTCATCCGGCCGGCTCAGCCCGATGATGCCGCCCGGCACAATCGCCGGTACAATGCCCGGCTATACCGTGACAGCCGAAACCATAACGACATGTCCCTTCCCAAGCATCACCTGGAACTGCTCAGCCCTGCCCGCGATGTGGCCATCGCCCGCGAGGCCATCCTGCATGGCGCCGATGCCATCTATATCGGTGGCCCTAGCTTTGGCGCCCGCCATAACGCCTGCAACGAAGTGGGCGATATCGCCGAGCTGGTCGAGTTCGCCCACCGCTACCATGCACGGGTGTTCACCACCATCAACACCATCTTGCATGACAACGAGCTCGAACCTGCACGCGTGCTGATTCACCAGTTGTACGACGCCGGCGTCGATGCGTTGATCGTTCAAGACCTGGGCGTCATGGAGCTCGACATTCCGCCCATCGAGCTGCACGCCAGTACCCAGACCGATATCCGTACCCTGGAACGGGCCAAGTTTCTCGACCAGGCGGGCTTTTCGCAGCTGGTGCTGGCGCGCGAGCTGAACCTGCAGCAAATCCGGGCCATTGCCGCCGAAACCGACGCCGCCATCGAGTTCTTCATCCATGGTGCCCTGTGCGTGGCGTTCTCCGGCCAGTGCAACATCTCCCACGCCCAGACCGGTCGCAGTGCCAACCGCGGCGACTGTTCCCAGGCGTGCAGGCTGCCCTACACGCTCAAGGACGATCAGGGGCGCGTGGTTGCGTTCGAAAAGCACCTGCTGTCGATGAAGGACAACAACCAGACCGCCAACCTGCGCGATCTGGTCGATGCCGGCGTGCGTTCGTTCAAGATCGAGGGGCGCTACAAGGACATGGGCTATGTGAAGAACATCACTGCCCATTACCGCAAAGAGCTCGACGCCATTCTCGAAGATCGCCCTGCCCTGGCCCGCGCGTCCAGCGGCCGCACCGCACACTTCTTCGTTCCGGACCCGGACAAGACGTTCCACCGCGGCAGCACCGACTACTTCGTGACCGACCGCAAGGTCGACATCGGCGCGTTCGACTCCCCGACGTTCACCGGGCTGCCGGTCGGTGTTGTCGAGAAAGTGGGCAAGCGCGACCTGCAGGTCGTCACCGATGTGCCGTTGACCAACGGCGATGGCCTCAACGTACTGGTCAAGCGCGAGGTAGTAGGTTTCAGGGCCAACATCGCCGAAGCTCGCGGCGAGTTCGAAGAAGACGGCCAGAAGCGCTTCCGCTACCGCGTGGAACCCAACGAGATGCCCGCCGGGCTGCATAAGCTCAGGCCCAATCACCCGTTGTCGCGCAACCTGGACCACAACTGGCAACAGGCCCTGCAACGTACCTCGGCCGAGCGCCGTATTGGTGTGCGCTGGCAGGCCGTGCTGCGCGAGGATCGCCTCACCCTGAACGTGACCAGCGAAGAAGGCGTGAGCGTGCAGGCCGCCCTGGACGGCCCGTTCGGCCCTGCGAACAAGCCCGAACAGGCCCTGGAGCAACTGCATGACCTGCTCGGCCAGTTGGGTACCACGCTATACCATGCCGACAGCATCGAACTGGATGCGCCGCAGGCCTATTTCATTCCCAACTCGCAGCTCAAGGCCCTGCGCCGTCAGGCCATCGAGGCACTTACCGAGCGACGCATACAGGCCCATCCCCATGGCCGACGCAAGCCGGAAACCTCGCCGCCGCCCGTGTATCCCGAATCGCACCTGTCCTTCCTGGCCAACGTCTACAACCAGAAGGCCCGGGACTTCTACCACCGCCACGGTGTGCAATTGATCGACGCGGCGTACGAGGCCCATGAGGAACATGGCGAGGTGCCAGTGATGATCACCAAGCACTGCCTGCGCTTCTCCTTCAACCTGTGCCCCAAGCAGGCCAAGGGGGTCACCGGCGTGCGTACCAAGGTGGCACCGATGCAGCTGGTTCAGGGTGACGAAGTGCTGACCCTGAAGTTCGACTGCAAACCTTGCGAAATGCATGTGATCGGCAAGATGAAGAACCACATCATCGACCTGCCTACACCTGGCAGCGCGGTAGCGCAGGTGGTCGGCCACATCAGCCCCGAAGACCTGCTCAAGACCATCGTCCGCGCGCCTCATTGAAGGCACGTTGCACAGCACCGTACCGCGCGTTTCTTCAGCGGATCTGGTGCTTGTGCAGCAAGCGGTAGAAAGTGGGCCGTGAAACGCCCAGCACCTTGGCTGCAACGCTCAGGTTGTCGCTGTGACGGTCCAGTACGTCGCACAGCGCCTGGCGCTCGGCCTTGTGCTTGTACTCCTCCAGCGTACCCAGTGGCGGCTGCTGCGCAAAAGGCTGCAACCCAAGGTCCTTGGCCTCGATCTGTCGCCCTTCGGCCAGCACCAACCCGCGCCGGACACGGTTGGCCAGCTCTCGCACGTTACCTGGCCAGTCGTGCTGCCCCATGGCCGTCAAGGCATGCTCGCTGAACGAGCGTGGGCGTCGGCCGGTTTCAAGGCTGTAGAAATGGGCGAAATGGTTGGCCAGCATGGGCAAGTCACCGTGCCGATCGCGTAACGGCGCCGTAACCACCTGCAGGACATTCAGGCGATAGTACAGGTCTTCTCGAAAGCGGCCCTGCTCGATGGCCTTTTCCAAGTCCACATGCGTGGCCGCCAGCACGCGAACGTCCACCGGCACCGGCTGGCTGCCGCCTACCCGCTCGATGTGTTTCTCCTGAAGAAAGCGCAGCAGATTCGCCTGTAACTCCAGGGGAAGATCGCCTATTTCATCGAGAAACAGCGTGCCACCGTTAGCGGCCTCGATACGACCGACCTTGCGCTGGTGGGCACCTGTGAACGCGCCCTTTTCGTGCCCGAACAGTTCGGACTGGATCAGATGCTCTGGGATGGCCCCGCAGTTGATCGCCACGAACGGTTGCCCGCTACGCTGGGACTGACGGTGCAGTGTACGGGCCACCAGCTCCTTGCCGGTACCGCTTTCGCCGCGGATCAGCACCGGCGATTCCGTGGGCGCCAGTTTACCCAGCAACTTGCGCAACTCACGGATCGGTCGGCTTTCGCCCAGCAGCTCGTCCTGGTTGTCGAGCACCTTGACTGCGCCTTTGCCACGCAGCCGTGCCATGCCGAAAGCCCGGCCCAGCGTAACTTGCACACGGGACTCGTCGAAGGGCAGTGTGTGGAAATCGAAAAACCACTCGCACACGAAATCGCCGAAGGCCGGGGCGCGCAGTTGCTCGGCACTCAACACCGCGATCCACTCGGTGTTGCTGCGCTTGATCATGTCCTTGACCACGTCCGGGTGCTTCAGATGGGCTTCACCCAGTCGCAGTACGCCCACATCGCAGGGATGATCCAGCGCCTGTGCCAGCCCGCAGCTGTCGACATCCCACCCGGCCTGGCGCAAGCCGGGCGAAAGACGGTGGCAATCGTCGCAGGGATCGACGATGAGCAAGCGGCGTTGCACAGCGGTTTGCTGCATGACCGATCCTTGGCGCCATAGTTTGGTTTTTTGAAATAAAACAGTAAGTTGTGGCGCCCGAATAACAGTAGCAATGAACGTGAAGGTGCCTATGACCGTTTGTCTGCCAAGACGGTCTTTTATAACTTGGCTGGGGAATTTTCGATGGGTAACGTCCTCACATGCGGCGCGTTAGGGCACAAAACGAATAAACCGTGTTTTTTTTGTTGCCTCCATGTGACTCGATGCGGGATCACGAGCATCAGTACACATAACCCCGCGCTGCATTTCGCGATACATGAGGCGACCTTGAAGCAACGCGGACGCCACTTGAATGTTTGGGACTACAGAGAGACCGAACCATGAATGCCCCGCTCCGTGTCAACGAAGCACTGCTGATCGCCGACCATGCCTTCGAGCCCTTCCACTGCGTGGCCTGGGACGCCCCCAATGGCACCGGCGACCTGAGCCTGGCGGTCATTGACCGTACCAGCGCCCGCATTGGCAGCAAACAAGTAACCTCGCAGACTTATTCCGATAAAGCCCAATGGCTCAGCCTGATCGAAGAAGTCCGCGCTGAACTTTGCGAAAAAGGCTACCACCTGCAGCCTTGGTCGATGCCCAAGTAAGTAATCATCGCGTAACAGGGGCGTGGTTTACCACGCGCTTGTTACTTGCGGCACTGGGCAGCTCAGCCTTTTCTGCGACTTGTTGCCGCACCTGTACGCGTTACTTCACTGGCTCGAAACTAAGCAGGTGTTCATAGTCAGCATCGAGTTGCCGTGCCAACTGTCGCGCCCTGCCCAACCGGACAGGGGCCAGTTCCATGTCAACCAGCAGCGTACTGCAGGGTAAAGGCTCTACAACCCCCCACTGTTGCAGGCGACCATCAGTGAACACCAGGCAGCGTATTTCTTCGCTAGGGTAGGCCTTGCGCCGATGGCCCAGCCACTGCCGCGCTTGCTCAAGCGCCGCGATCAACGGCGTGCCACCCCCGGCGCCCAGCGCTTGCAACCAGGGCTGTAGCGCAGCCGACGCCTTCAACCCATGCCGCTGCCACTGCGGCGCGCCGCCGCTGGCAGTCAGCAACGCCAACCGCGCACGCTGGCGATAAGCGTGGTCGAACAACGTGGCCAAAAGGCCTTTGGTTTGCGCGAGGGCCTGGTGACGGCGCGTCGAGGCCGAGGCGTCGACGATGATCAGCCACAGCTGGGCAGGTGCTCCCTTGTGCAAGTGCCAACGTAGGTCGCCGCGGTTTCGCGGCCGGCCCTTCAACAAGCTTGGTAGCCAGGCAACCTTGCCTTTGCCGGTAGCCTGGGCACGCCCGCGACTGGCACCCGCATGCGCGCCCTTGCCCGCTTTCGCACCCGCCGACGTGGCAGTTGGTCGGATGCTCAGGGCTTTTTTGCCCAGTTCGGCACCTCACGCCGTGGCCCGTTCGTTATCGGCTGCGCGGCCAATGCCCCCCAATCGCCTTGCCCGCCTTTCTCGGCCGCGCTGCTGCCGGTCTGTGCCTGAGGCTGCTCGGGCGCAGCAGAAGTGCTAGCCGGAGAACGTGCGTGCCGTCGGTGACGCAGGGCGAATTCTGCTACCGCATCGATGTCAGCCGCTTCGATAGCTGCCGCGCCGCGCCACGCACAGTGGGCGCGGGCCGCGCGCAACCACACCAGGTCAGCACGCAAACCATCGACTCCGGCTGCGTAACAGCGTTCGGTGATACTGGCCAAGGTCTGGTCATCCAGCGCGATGCGATCAAGCGCCTGGCGCGCGGCGTGGCAGCGTTCGCGCAAGCCTCGCTGAGCCGGCGCCCATTCGTTGCAGAAGGCCTGCGGGTCATTGTCGAAGGCCAGCCGACGTCGGATGATCTGCTGGCGCGCCTCAGGTTCGGGTAAACCTTCGAGCGCCACGTTCAGACCGAAGCGGTCGAGCAACTGCGGCCGCAGCTCACCTTCTTCGGGGTTCATGGTGCCGATCAACACGAAGCGGGCACTGTGCCGATGGGAAATCCCATCGCGCTCGATCCGGTTGGTCCCACTGGCGGCAACATCCAGCAGCAGGTCAACCAAGGTATCAGGCAGCAGATTGACTTCATCCACATAGAGCACGCCCCCATCGGCCTGAGCCAGTACGCCCGGCGAAAACTGCGCCTTGCCCTGCCCAAGCGCGGCATCCAGGTCGAGTGTGCCTACCAGGCGTTCTTCGCTCGCACCCAGTGGCAGGGTTACGAATGGCCCTTCGCCCAGCAGATCTGCCAAGCCTCGGGCCAGGGTGCTCTTGGCCATGCCGCGCGGGCCCTCGATGAGCACGCCACCGATCTTGGGGTCGATGGCCGTCAGGCACAGCGCCAGCTTCAAATCGTCGGCGCCTACCACGGCAGCCAACGGAAATTGTGCAGCTTCGTTCATTTCAAGCCTGTTCCTCGCCGTCGAGCAGCTGCTCTTCCAGCGCCTCGCGATAGTCGCCGGGTGCCTGCCAGAGGCCGCGTTGCTGCGCCTCTATCAGCCGCTCGGTGAGGTCGCGCAGCGCCTGGGGATTGTGCTCGCGCATGAAGTCGCGGGTCGCTGGGTCCAGCACGTAGGCGTCGGCCAGCGATTGGTAATGATGATCGTCGATCAGGTGGGTGGTAGCGTCGAAGGCAAACAGGTTGTCGACCGTTGCCGCCATTTCGAAAGCACCCTTGTAGCCATGGCGTTTGACGCCATCGATCCATTTAGGGTTCAGCGCCCGCGCACGAATGACGCGGTTGAGCTCTTCCTTGAGCGTGCGGATGCGCGGCCTGTCAACCTGGCTGTGATCACCGTGGTAACTCGCCACCGGCGCGCCGGCCAGGGTTTCGGTGGCCGCGAGCATACCGCCCTGGAACTGGTAGTAGTCGTTGGAGTCCAGCACGTCGTGTTCGTGGTTGTCCTGGTTCTGCAGCACCGCCTGTACCTTGCTCAGGCGCTCGACGAATTGAGCCCTGGCAGGCGTGCCCTCGTCCTGCCCGCCGTAGGCGTAGCTGCCGTGGTTCAGGTACACCTCGGCCAGGTCTTCACGGGTCTGCCATAGCCGCCCATCGATCGCATTCTGAACGCCAGCACCATAGGCCCCGGGCTTTGCACCGAACACGCGCCAACCGGCCTGACGGGCCGCCTGCTCAGCTTCCACGCCCTGCTGCTGCAAGGCTGCTCGTTCACTGCGCACGCGGGCAGCCAGCGGGTTCAGGTCATCGGGCTCGTCAAGGCCGGCCACGGCCTGGACGGCCGCGTCGAACAGGCGGATCAGGTTGCCGAACGCGTCCCGGAAAAACCCCGACACACGCAGCGTCACGTCCACCCGGGGACGGTCCAGCACGCTCAGCGGCAGTATCTCGAAATCATCGACCCGCTGACTGCCGGTCGCCCATACAGGGCGCACGCCCATCAACGCCATGGCCTGGGCGATATCATCGCCCCCAGTACGCATGGTCGCGGTGCCCCATACCGACAGCCCGAGCTGGCGCAAATGGTCGCCGTGGTCTTGCAAATGGCGCTCGAGTATCAGATTGGCCGACGCGAAGCCCAGGCGCCACGCGGTGGTGGTCGGCAAGTTGCGCACGTCGACCGTGTAGAAATTGCGGCCTGTGGGCAGCACGTCGAGCCGCCCACGGCTGGGGGCCCCACTGGGCCCGGCAGGCACGAAGCGCCCGGCAAGCGCGGCGAGCAGGCCGTGTATCTCAGCGGCGCCGCAGGCATCCAGGCTCGGTGCCACCGTATCGAGCAGGTTATAGACAACCGCTTGTACGGGCTGCCACAGATCCCCCTCCCACGCAGGCAGCGTACCGTCAAGTGCCCCTTCGATGGTCTGCAATGCCAGCAGCTCAAGGCGCTCGCGGGTATCGCCAGCGGTGCGCCAGGCCTCGCTGCTGATGTTCAGCAACTGCGCAGGCCGTGGCCCGTGCCAGGGTTGCCCTAGTTCGCAGTCCAGCGGATCGAAGCCCGGCACCAGCGCCTTTGCCAAGGCGCGCAACAGGCTTGCATCGCCGCCACGCCCGTCCCCACGCTCGACACGCAGCAGTGCCAGCAGCGTATCCAGGCGCAACCGGCCTTCGGGGGACTGGCCGAATACATGCAGTCCATCGCGAATCTGCGACTCCTTCAGGTCGCACAGGTAGGTGTCCAGGCGCGGCAGCCAGACATCGGCGTCATCCAATTGCCCTTCGAGCTGCAGTTCCCGGTCGATATGGTGCGTTTTCACAAGCTCGAGGATATCGCGCTGCAACTCTCGGGCACGCCGTGGATCGAGCAGCTGCGCTTCGTAGAATTCGTCGGCCAACTGCTCCAGGTGACGCAACGGGCCGTAGGTTTCGGCACGGGTCAACGGCGGCATCAGGTGATCGATGATCACGGCCTGAGTTCGCCGTTTGGCCTGAGCCCCCTCACCGGGGTCGTTGACGATGAAGGGATAGATATTCGGCAGTGGACCCAGAAGCGCATCCGGCCAGCACGTATCGGACAGCCCTACCCCTTTGCCAGGCAGCCACTCCAGGTTGCCGTGCTTGCCGACATGGATCACCGCATCGGCAGCGTAGGCATGCCGTAGCCAGAAATAGAACGCCAGGTAGCCGTGCGGGGGAACCAGGTCCGGGTCGTGGTAAACGGTACTGGGGTCGACCTGATAGCCACGCGCAGGCTGGATACCGACGAAGGTCAGCCCAATGCGTAGCCCTGCCACCATGAGGCGCCCCTGGCGGAACATCGGATCCTGCTCGGGCGGCCCCCAGCGCTCCAGCACGGCCTGGCGGTTGGCGGCAGGCAAGCGCTCGAAAGCCGCTTGGTAATCGGCAAGGCTCATGCTCTGGGCACAGGGCCGCTGGTCGATCTGCTCGAGGTCGTTGGTCACGCCGCCCAGCAACTGGTGGATCAGTTGCGTACCGCTCTGGGGCAGCTCGCCGACCGGGTACCCTTCATTGTCCAGCGCGCGCAGAATATTCAGCGCCGCGGCTGGGGTGTCCAACCCCACGCCATTGCCGATACGCCCATCACGCGTCGGGTAGTTGGCCAGGATCAACGCCACGCGCTTCTGCGCATTGGGCTGGCGAGCCAGGGTTACCCAGCGTCGTGCCAGCTCGGCGACGAAGTCCATGCGCTCTGGATGGGCGCGGTAGCACACCACGTCCGACTGGCTGCGCTCGCTGTGCCAGGCCATGTCCTTGAAGCTGACCGGTCGCGTGATGATGCGGCCATCGAGCTCGGGCAACACGATGTGCATGGCCAGGTCACGCGCGCCGAGGCCCTGCTCACTGGCTTCCCAGCCCGACTGATTGTCCTGCGCGCAAATGGCTTGCAGAACGGGAATGTCGCGTCGCAGAGGACGCAGGTTAGGCCGCTCCGGGCTCGATAGCGCAAAGCCAGTGGTGTTGAGCACCACCTCGGCATCCACAGCTTCGAGCCACGCCTCGACCTGCTCCAGGCAAGCGCTTTCTTTCAGGCTGGCCACCGCAATCGGCAGCGGGTTCAAGCCGGCAGCTTGCAGGCGCTGACAGAACACGTCGATGAACGCCGTGTTCGCCGCTTGCAAATGCGAGCGATAGAAGAGTATCGGCGCCACCGGACAGTCCGCCTGCCAGTGCCGGTACCAGTCTTCCAGTACGGCGCTCGCCACGTGCGGGTGGTACACCGTGGTGCGCGGCAAAGGCTGCGGTTCACTCCAGGGGTAGTCTCGGCCCAGCCATTGATTGGCCAGGTAGTGGAACAGGTTGAGCGCGTTGGCCTTGCCGCCTTGGCGCAGGTAATGCCACAGCCGCTCGGCCTGCGCCCCCTGCACAGAGCCGAGCCCGGTCAGTTCAGGGTCGGGTCGGTCGTCGCCGGGCACCAGGATCACGTGCACACCGCGCTCGGCGAGCGTGACCAATTGCTCTACGCCGTAGCGCCAGTAACCTACGCCCCCGTGCAGCGACACCAGGATGACCTTGGCGTGCTGCAGGACCTGGTCGACATAGAGGTCGACCGAGGCATGGTTCTGCACCTGCATGGGGTTGGCCAGGCGCAGGCTTGGATAATCGTCGGGCAATTGCTCGGCACTGTCGGCGAGCAATGCCAGGTGCGAATCACCGCTGCAGAGGATGACCAGCTCGGCAGGGGTCTGGCCGAGGTCGGCAATACTGTCATCCGGCACGAAGCCGCCGGGCTGGGTCCGCAGCAGGTGCATGGGTCAGGCGCCCAGGGCCTGATGCAGGCGCGCTTCGAGCTGGGCTGGGTCAAGGTCCTGACCGATCAGTACCAGGCGCGTGATGCGTGGCTCTTCAGCGCGCCAGGCACGGTCGAAGTGCTTGTCGAAGCGCGTACCGACGCCCTGGATCAACAGGCGCATGGGCTTGCCGGCAATGGCGGCGAAGCCTTTGACGCGCAGGATTCCGTACTCGACCACCAGTTGGTTCAGCGCCTCGATCAGTACCCGCTCTTCGGACTCGGGCAGGTCGATGGAGATGGAGTCGAAGGCATCATGGTCATGGTCATCATGGTCCTCGCCGTCGTGGTGAGCGTCATGGTGGGTGGGGCGTGCGTCGATGTGCTGCTCGGACTCGGCGCCCAGGCCCAGCAACACGTCCAGTGGCAGCTTGCCGCTGCTGGCTTCGATCACTTTCACCGCCGCGGGCAGTTCTTCGGCGACCTCGGCACGCACCTTGGCCAGGCCATCGGCGTCGATCAGGTCGGCTTTGTTCAGCACGACCAGGTCGGCGCTGGCCAGTTGGTCGGCGAACAGTTCGTGCAGGGGGGACTCGTGGTCCAGGTTCGGGTCCAGCTTGCGCTGTGCGTCGACCTGGTCCGGGTACGCGGCGAAGGTGCCGGCTGCAACAGCGGGGCTGTCGACCACGGTGATGACCGCATCGACCGTGCAGGCGTTACGGATCTCGGGCCACTGGAAGGCCTGGACCAGAGGCTTGGGCAAGGCCAGGCCGCTGGTTTCGATAAGGATATGGTCCAGGTCGCCACGTCGGGCCACCAGCTCGCGCATCACCGGGAAGAATTCTTCCTGGACGGTGCAGCACAGGCAGCCATTGGCCAGTTCGTACACGCGACCGTTGGCTTCTTCCTCGGTGCACCCAATGCTGCACTGCTTGAGAATGTCGCCGTCGATACCCAGCTCGCCGAACTCGTTGACGATCACGGCGATGCGTCGTCCCTGGGCGTTGTCGAGCATGTGGCGCAACAGGGTGGTCTTGCCCGAGCCCAGGAAGCCGGTGACGATCGTAACGGGGAGCTTGGCCAGTGTTTTCATGTTGCAATGCCCTTGGCAAATGGCGCGGGCATGCAGGACGAGTGCCGCCGACCAGGTCGGCCGGGCATGTTCGCCACCGGATCACCCCGCCCGGTTTAAAGTCGAAAACGTTGCGAGGCAGGTCTCCTGGCTTGCACCTGCGCCATGGCCAGTCATCAGAACCGGCCTTGGAGGAAGACGCCTTCCCGCGCCTGGCGCAGTGGCAGTGTCGACCCATCGATGGTGCCTACAGTTGCGGGGGCAGCCGCGGCTTGTACCGCGTTCCCGTCTTAGCTCCGGCCCGGCCGGAGAACCTCGAACGGCCAAGGCTACGCAGTGCCTGTCAGGTGGTCAACCGTTGTTGAAGCCGAGGGCAGGTGCCGATGATGATCCGTCCAGCCCGTGCTCGGGCCCGTAGCCTGTACAGCCGCGGTGGTCGCTGGCGCAGCGCTGACTAATGGCAAGACCACCCCGTCCTGCCCGCCAGCCTGTGCAGTGCGGGGAACGCAGGAAGGCGACCTTGGCGGCAGCCCTGCACATCACGCGGCCGGGCGCCAAGTAGTGACAGGACATTTGCGATCCGGCGCAGATGTATTATGGTGGCGTGGTGCGCATATAACAGCAGCCCGAACGTGGGCACTTGCAAGACAACGAGGGTGTCATGAGCAACGAAAGCATTAACTGGGACAAGCTCGGCTTCGACTATATCAAGACCGACAAACGCTACCTGTCTGTCTGGCGCAATGGCGAGTGGGACGAAGGCACCCTGACCGAAGACAACGTACTGCATATCAGCGAAGGCTCGACCGCCCTGCACTACGGCCAGCAGTGCTTCGAAGGCCTGAAGGCCTACCGCTGCAAGGACGGCTCGATCAACCTGTTCCGTCCTGACCAGAATGCTGCCCGCATGCAGCGCAGCTGCGCGCGCCTGCTGATGCCCCATGTGCCTACCGAAACGTTCATCGAGGCCTGCAAGCAGGTCGTCAAGGCCAACGAGCGGTTCGTACCGCCCCATGGCAAGGGTGCCCTGTACCTGCGTCCGTTTGTCATCGGCACTGGCGACAACATCGGTGTCCGTACCGCTCCGGAGTTCATCTTCTCCGTATTCGCCATTCCGGTGGGCTCCTATTTCAAGGGCGGCATGAAGCCGCACAACTTCCAGATTTCCAGCTTCGACCGGGCTGCCCCGCAAGGCACGGGCGCAGCAAAAGTGGGTGGCAACTACGCCGCCAGCCTGCAACCGGGCTTCGAGGCGAAAAAGGCTGACTTCGCCGACGCCATTTACCTGGACCCACTGACTCACACCAAGATCGAAGAAGTGGGCTCGGCCAACTTCTTCGGCATCACGGCCAACAACGAGTTCGTCACGCCTAAATCAGCTTCGGTGCTCCCAGGTATCACCCGTCTGTCCCTGATGGAGTTGGCTCAATCGCGTCTGGGTCTGACCGTCATCGAAGGCGACGTGGAGATCAGCCAGCTGGATCGCTTCGTCGAGGCAGGTGCTTGCGGTACCGCTGCGGTAATCACCCCCATCGGCGGCATCGAGTACAACGGCAAGCTTCATGTCTTCCATGACCTGGAAAAGGTAGGCCCTGTCACCCAGAAGCTCTACAACGAGTTGACTGGCATCCAGAGCGGCGACATCGAAGCCCCAGCAGGCTGGATCGTCAAGGTCGCCTGATCGCCTGAGCCAGTGGTTGCAAAGGCGTGCCCACCCTGGGCACGCCTTTTTTCTTGCACTTGGCGGCGTGCTGACCTCATGCACGACAAGGCCAGGAGGTTTCCTCAAGAGGCCGGGGCCGGTATCCTTGGACGCTCTATTGCAAGCCCTTCAGGACGCAGACCATGACCAGGCCCCTTCTAGTGGTGAGCGCTGCCCTGCTGTTCAGTCACACAGTGCTGGCCCAACAGGTGAAACGTGAGGTGGGCGATTTCGACTTCACCCTCAGTACCACGCCCTCACGCAGCATGGCCCAGGGGCTCATTTCCCCAACCGCAACCGGCACCTTCCATGGCGGATTGGACCTCAGTCACGCCAGTGGCTGGTACGTAGGCCAGTACACCCCGAGTATGGGCGTGGCGCCTGGTTCGACACTGCGGGTCGACAACTACGTGGGGTACAAGCATCACTTCGACAGTACCTTGGGTTACGAACTGGGCGTAATTCACTACAGCCAGCCCAACATCGCCGGGGCCGAGAGCCATG
>CAURYQ010000085.1:0-18549 GCA_963529135.1 uncultured Pseudomonas sp.
CCGACCTTGGCAAGGTCGTGCTCTACCAACTGAGCTATTCCCGCGTCGTGATGGGTGCCATTTTAGCGATATACAAAACGGCGTCAACCCCTTGATTCAAAAAAACTTTTATTTCTGCTCAGAGCCTTCGCGCAGGTGCGGCCAGGCGGCTGCCAGGTAATGCACCATCGACCACAGGGTCAACCCCGCCGCAACCAGCAGCAACCCGTAACCCAGGATGACCCAGAAGGTCACTGCAGGCGGATTACCCAACAGGATCACCAGCGCCAGCATCTGTGCAGCCGTCTTCCACTTGCCCAGGTTGGACACCGCCACATGCGCCCGCGCACCTAGCTCTGCCATCCACTCGCGCAGCGCCGACACCACGATTTCGCGACCGATGATGACCGCAGCCGGCAAAGTCAGCCACAAGTTGGCGTGAGTCTGCACCAGCAGCACCAACGCAACGGCCACCATCAATTTGTCGGCCACCGGGTCCAGAAACGCACCGAACGGGGTGCTCTGCTGCAACCGACGCGCCAGGTAGCCATCCAGCCAGTCGGTGGCGGCGGCGACGGCAAATACGCTGCTGGCGGCCATGTAGCTCCAATGGAACGGCATGTAGAACAGCAGGATGAAAATCGGGATGAGCAGAACGCGTAGAACGGTGAGCAGGTTTGGAATATTCATCGGTACGACTGGCTGCGGGTTAGACCCGGCATTCTACTCGCTATGCAGGCTGGCATAAATCGACTCGGCAAGCTTTTTACTGATACCCGGCGCTTTGGCAATCTCGTCGATACTGGCGCGGTTGAGCTCTTGCAGGCCACCGAAGTGTTTCAGCAAGTCGCGACGACGCTTGGGCCCGACGCCTGCTACATCTTCCAGACTCGACACCCGCCGTGCCTTGCCGCGTCGTGCGCGGTGGCCGGTGATCGCGAAACGGTGCGCTTCGTCACGAATCTGCTGGATCAGGTGCAGGGCTGGGGAATCCCCCTTGAGGGTGAATTCGTTGTGCAGATCGTTCAGGTACAGGGTCTCGAAGCCGGCCTTGCGCGTCACGCCTTTGGCCACGCCCAACAGTGTCAGCTCGCTGAAGCCCAGCTCCTGCATCACATCGCGGGCCATGTTCAGCTGGCCCTTGCCCCCGTCGACCAGCAGCACATCGGGCAGCTTGCCCTCGCCATCGCGAATGCGCCCGTAGCGGCGCGTTAAGGCCTGATGCATCGCTGCATAGTCGTCGCCGGCCGTGACGTCTTCGATGTTGAAGCGCCGATAGTCCGACTTGACCGGCCCTTCCGGCCCGAACACCACGCAGCTGGCTACCGTAGCTTCGCCACTGGAGTGGCTGATGTCGTAGCATTCCAGGCGCTGTGGCACTTCGTCCAGGCCGAGCACCTCAGCCAGTGCGTCGAAGCGCGCCGCCATGTGCTGGCGGTTGGCCAGGCGTGCATTGAGCGCCTGCTCGGCGTTGGTCACTGCCAGCTGCTGCCAACGCGCGCGCGTGCCGCGTACTCGGTGGCTGATGGTCAGTTCGCGGCCGCGCATGGCATTGAGGGCCTGGGTAATGGCCTCGAAATCCTCGTGCACCACGTTGACGATAAGCTCACCTGGCAACTCCCGCTCCGGGTTGCCGACGTAGTACTGGGAAACGAAGGCGGCCATCACTTCGGCGACATCTTCCTCAATCCCCACCTGTGGGAAGAAGTTCTTGCTGCCCAGCACACGCCCACCGCGCACGCTGATCATGTGCACGCAGGCGCCACCTGGGTTGACGAAGGCGGCGATGACATCGACCTCGCCACTGCCCCCTTCGATGTACTGCTGGTCCTGTACGCGGCGCAGCAGGCCGATCTGGTCGCGCAGTTCAGCGGCCTTTTCGAAATTCAGGGCCATGGCGGCCTTTTCCATCTCGGCGTTGAGCTCATTGCCCAACTGCTGGCTGTGCCCTTCCAGGAACATGACCGAATGGCGGACGTCCTCGGCGTATTCCTCGGCGCTGACCAAATTGGTGCAAGGCCCCTTGCAGCGCTTGATCTGATACTGCAGGCATGGCCGGGTACGGTTGGCGTAGTAGCTGTCTTCGCACTGGCGCACCAGAAAGGTCTTCTGCAGCAGGCTCAGGCTCTCGCGAATGGCGCCAGCACTCGGGTAAGGGCCGAAGTAGCGGCCCTTGGCTTTCTTGGCCCCGCGATGAATGCCAAGCCGCGGGAACTGGCCATCGGAAAGGAATACGTACGGGTAGGACTTGTCGTCCCGCAGCAGGATGTTATAAGGCGGACGCCACTCCTTGATCAGGTTCTGCTCCAGCAGCAACGCCTCGGTTTCGTTGGCGGTGATGGTGGTCTCGACCTGGGCGATGCGCCCGACCAGCGCAGCGGTCTTGGGCGCCAGCCCCGACTTGCGGAAATAGCTGGCCAAGCGCTTCTTGAGGTTCTTGGCCTTGCCAACATAGAGCAGCCGCGCATCGGCATCGAACATTCGGTAGACACCCGGGCGACCACTGCAGGTCGCCAGGAATGCGCTGGCATCAAAGACTTCAGACATGAGGTTTACAGGCTTGCGTCAACCATACCGTGGCGAACGGCCAGCAATGTCAGTTCGACGTCACTGGTGACCGAGAGTTTTTCAAAGATCCGATACCGGTAAGTATTGACGGTCTTGGGCGAGAGGCACAACTTGTCGGAAATGATCTGCACTTTCTGGCAGCCGACAATCATCAAGGCAATCTGGATTTCCCGTTCGGACAACGCATCGAACGGCGAGCCCTGGGGCTGGAATGACTTGAGCGCCAACTGCTGGGCGATCTGCGGGCTGATGTAGCGTTGGCCCGCGAATGCCAGGCGAATGGCCTGAACCATCTCATCGAGGCCTGCGCCCTTGGTCAGGTAACCAGCGGCGCCGGCCTGCAGCAGGCGCGTCGGGAATGGGTCTTCTTCGCACACGGTCACCGCCACCACCTTGATATCAGGGTGGCTGCGCAGCAACTTGCGCGTGGCCTCCAGGCCGCCGATGCCAGGCATCTTCACGTCCATCAGCACCACGTCTGGCTTGAGCTCGCGCGCAAGCTTGAGCGCCGATTCGCCGGAGTCCCCTTCACCCACCACCTGCAAGCCATCGATGTCGGCCAGCATGCGTGTAATACCGGTTCGTACCAGATCGTGGTCGTCGACCACCAGGACCCTAATCAAGCACACACCTCTTCAGCAGGGCGATTGAATGCCGCCACCTTAACAAAATTTTTCGCAACCGGCCTAGCGCATTGCTTTGCTCAGAAACGGCTGACGACCAGTGCGTGAGGATAGGCGCCCTAGTTGCTCATGCCCGTCGTTCAACAAACGCTTCAACAGGTAAACGATCGCCACCCTGTCTGCTTCGCCAATGTGCCGGAACGCATGGAGCACATCCGATTCCTGCGCGTCGAGCCCATGCAAGGGCACCGGGGTGCGTGCGCCATTGAGCACATACAGCGCGTCCACGCCCTTTGCCGTCAGCGCGGCCAGGTAGTCGACCCGCGGCGTACGCTCTCCGCTTTCGTACTTGCCCTGCGCGTTGGGTTCAACCCCGCCGATATCGCCAAATACACGCTGGGTCATGCCCAGCCGTTCACGCTCTTCCCGCAAGCGGGGGCCGATTCCATTCATCCGGGCATCTCCTTGTCCCTGAGTATTTTCGTCAAAGACCTGCCTGTACGCGGCTTGGCCAATCACAGGGACCACTATGCCGGTGCCGACCGTCTGGGACAAGGCATCAATCGATGGTGCGCTGCATGCGCACGAAGCACTCATCCTCGCCCACCTCCACAAAGCCCCGTCGCTGGTAGAGCCGACGTGCCGGGTTGGTGCGAAACACCATCAGCCGGAGCAGCCCAAGGCGCCGCTGGGCCGCCCACTGGGCGAGCGTTTCCAGCACCCAGCTACCTGTGCCCTGCCCCTGGTGAGGGGCAAGCAAGTGCAGTTCACGGATAAACAGCGCCTGGTTGTCCTGGCTCAAGCTGCAGAAACCCAGCACGACCTCGTCGTCGGTCACCAGCCATTGCTCACGCCACTCCCATGCCTGGTCGAAGGCTTGCTCCACCCAGAGCAGGTTGTACTGCTGGTAGTACGGCAGCATGAGTCGACGTGTAAGGTCGCGGGCGAACGCCCGGTCGCAGTCGGTGGCAGGGACCAGTTGCAACATCACCCACCCCTCAAGTGAAAAGGCTTGGCCATGGATCGCTTCACACCTGCCCGTGTGCTTTGCGCTGCAATTTCTGGGTGTCGACGCGAACGAACACCGAATCAGCCGTAACGGTCAGCACCCCATCGGCCCACACCTCGCACATCACCCGGCTTTTGCGGCCTACCTCACCTTCTACACGAGCCTTGAGCAGCAGTTCCACGCCCATGGGCGTCGGTTTGAGGTAATTGAGCCCCAGGCTGCCGGTAACGCAATCGATGCGCGGCAGGCTCCCAGGTTCACGGCGTTCGTGACGGTAGTGATAGGCCATCGCTGTCCAGTTCGAATGGCAGTCCACCAGCATCGCCAGCAGCCCGCCGTAGACCAAGCCTGGCCAGCCGGTGAAGGTGTCGTCGGGTGTATGCCGACAGATCAGGTGAACCCCGTCTTCGGCCCAATGGCTTTGTACATGCAACCCGCCAGGGTGGGCACTGCCACAGCCGTAGCAAATACCGTCCGGGGCTGCCGCTGCCTGGAGGCTCAAGGCTCGTTCGCTCATACGCTTCCTGTGCTTGTTGTAATGAGGGCGCGTCACGCCCTCATTAAAGCAGATAGGTCACGCGGTTTGCAGAGCCGCCTTGCCGGGGTGCCGGGTCAGCGCCACCACCAGGATGAACGTCGTCACCGCAGCGGTCATCAGCGTCTCGTACCGATAGGCATCGCTGAACAGCATGTACCCCAGCACGAGGGTGATCGTGGCGATGACCAACCAGGTCAGCCAGGGAAACAGCCACATTTTCAGTTCCAGCGAGCGCCCTTCCCGCTCTGCCCGAGCGCGCATGCGCAGTTGCGACACCGCGATGACCAGGTACACCAGCAACGCGATGGCGCCGGTGGTGGAGAGCAGAAAACCGAAGACCTTGCCCGGGAACACATAGTTGACCAGGCACCCGGCAAACCCTGCCAGCGTCGAGAAAATGACTGCGACCGTGGGTACTCCGGAGCCGGCGATGCGCCGCGTGATGGGCAATGCCTGCCCACGCGCGCCCAGCGAGTAGAGCATGCGCGATGCCGTATACAACCCCGAGTTCATGCAACTGGTCACGGCCACCAATACCACCATGTCCACCAGCAACTTGGCCCCGGGCACATTCAGCACCTCCAGCACACGCTGGAAGGAGCCCACCGCCTTGAGCCCAGGGTCATTCCATGCCACCAGCGACACGACCAGAAAGATCGAAGCCAGGTAGAAGATCGCGATGCGGTAGACCACCAGGTTGGTGGCACGGCGGATCTTGTCCTTGGGGTTGGCCGTTTCATCGGCAGCGATGGTGACGATCTCTGCGCCGAAGAAGGAGAAGATGGTGATCAGCACACCCCCCAATACAGTGCCGAAACCGTTGGGCATGAAGCCGCCAGCGTCCCACAACCGGCTGACGCCGGACACCTCGGCCAAGGGCCAGAAGCCAGTCACCGCCAAGGTGCATACGACGATGAACGCAAAGATGGCCACGACTTTGATGAGGGCGAACCAGTATTCGAACGCGCCGAAATTCTTCACGCTGATCAGATTGGTGGCCGACAGTACCAACATGATGAGGAAAGCGAACAGCCAGGACGGCACCTCAGGGAAGTAGGCATGCAGAATATCGGCCCCGGCAATGGCCTCCACTGGGATGATCAACACCCAGAACCACCAATACAACCAGCCGATGGTAAAGCCAGCCCACGGGCCGATGGCTTCGCAGGCGTAGGTGGAGAAAGAGCCGCTGTTGGGGTTGGCGATGGCCATCTCGCCCAGCATGCGCATCACCAACAATACCAGCAGCCCGGTCATGGCATAGGAAATGAGAATGGCAGGTCCCGCCGTGGCGATGGCGTTGGAGGACCCGATGAACAACCCGGCGCCAATGATACCGGCGATGGAGATCATCGTTACCTGACGCGAAGTCAGGCCATGTTGCAAAGTGCGCTGTTTCTTGTTGTGTGGGGAAGCCATGTTGAACCCTCTGACTGGATCGCACGGTCATTTTTTGATCCGGATCAGTATTGAGGCTGGGCAGAGGCGTAACAAACGACGTTTTATCAGTACGTGATTCCTTGAGGGAATGATTAAGCGGCGCCATACATGGAAGCGTGATCATGCCTTTGTGCAAAAACCTGGCAAACAGGAGATTTAAAGCCTGGGCGCAAGATGTGGGTAATGCAGAGCATGCCACTGTTGGAAAAGATCAATAGCCATTGGAATGACGCTAATCCAATAATTCGTTTGCACCGACCAGTGGCACGCGCTTCGATAGGCAGCACATCGCACACAGGTCCGGGCCTTCATGAACCACGACAGCATCAGCCAGTCCATCGCCATCGTCCACCCGATCACGCTCTCGCACGGCCGCAACGCCGAGGTATGGGACACCGAAGGCAAACGCTACATCGATTTCGTCGGAGGGATTGGCGTGCTCAACCTCGGTCACTGCAACCCGGCGGTGGTGCAGGCCATTCAGGATCAGGCGAGCCGCCTGACCCACTACGCCTTCAACGCAGCCCCGCATGCTCCTTACCTGGCGCTGATGGAGCAACTGAGCCAGTTCATTCCTGTAACTTACGACTTGGCAGGCATGCTGACCAACAGCGGTGCAGAAGCGGCTGAAAACGCGCTGAAAGTCGCCCGCGCTGCCACTGGCAAACGCGCCATCATCGCGTTCGACGGCGGCTTTCACGGCCGTACGCTCGCCACCCTCAACCTCAATGGCAAGGTGGCCCCGTACAAACAGCGGGTAGGCGAGCTGCCTGGACCCGTCTATCACCTGCCCTACCCCAGCTCCGATAATGGCGTTACGTGCGAGCAGGCGCTCGCAGCCATGGAGCGGCTGTTCAGTGTCGAGTTGGCTGTGGAGGACGTGGCAGCCTTCATCTTCGAACCGGTCCAGGGTGAAGGTGGTTTTCTCGCCCTGGACCCAGGTTTTGCCCAGGCGCTGCGTCGCTACTGCGATGAACACGGCATCCTGATCATCATCGATGAAATCCAGTCAGGTTTCGGTCGAACCGGCCAGCGCTTCGCCTTCACTCGGCTGGGCATCGAGCCTGACCTGCTGCTGCTGGCCAAAAGCATTGCCGGGGGCATGCCATTGGGGGCAGTGGTCGGGCGCAAGGCCTTGATGAACGCCTTGCCCAAAGGGGGGCTGGGCGGGACCTACTCGGGCAACCCGATTGCCTGCGCGGCGGCGCTGGCCAGCCTTGCGCAGATGACCGACCAGAACCTGGCCACCTGGGGCGAGCGTCAGGCCGACGCCATCGCTCGCCGTCACCAGCGCTGGAAGCGCCTGAGCCCGTGCATCGGCCGGCTGACCGGCGTGGGCGCCATGCGCGGTATCGAGTTCGTGGCGGCGGACGGCAGCCCGGCACCGGCCCACTTGGCCAAGGTCATGGAGGCAGCGCGAGCCAAAGGCCTGCTGCTGATGCCTAGCGGCAAGGCCAGGCATATCGTTCGCCTGCTGGCGCCGCTCACCATCGAAGCCGAGGTGCTCGAAGAAGGTCTGGATATCTTCGAACAGTGCCTGGCTGAGCTGGGCGTGGGACAGACCTGCCGGGTTACAGACCCAGCTCTTGCGGGGTGAGCATGTCGGACTCGAAGGCAATCCAGCCGCCTTCGAGTTCGGCGTGGCCATTCACGATCGGGCCGTAGTAGGTCAGGCCATTTTCCAGCGTCACGCAGATGTGCGTGGCGTTCTTTTCCGGCGCGGCCAGCGTACCGACGAAATGCACCTTCTTGAGGGTTTCGGTCACCGCCTCCAGGCCTACGCGCATGCTGGCGTTTTCCGAGGCCTCGATGTCGCCGCCCCGATCTTCGGCGCTGATGGTGATGGTGGCGATGTACGGGTACTGATTGCTCAAGCGGGTCTACCTCAAAAGCGTGGGTGGGCGTATGGGCGCGTAGAGTACGGCAGCCGCAGCCCATTGTCTCTAGCGTTGGCCCGACAGGCTCACGGGGCGCTGACTTGCACAGGTGATCTGCCAGCACCGATCTGTTAGGGTGCCGGCCGATACACGCCACAGCATACGAGGATCCCGAGTGAGCGCTGAAGAACCCATGATCGCCGACCTGTTCGAAGTCGACAAACGCCTGTCCCTCAAGCCGGTAGTGGACTTCAACAGCTACCTGCGCAATGCGTTTGGCGAGGGAGCCTGCCGTTGCCACCGTTGCCTGGAAGGTGCCGACCAGAGCACCTATAGCCTGGCCCACAGCTTCTCGTTCGAAAGCCGGGAATGGCATCGGCGCTTTGCCAGCACTGCCGCCAGCGACTTGGCGCAGGTTCTGAAAAAGGCCTGGCTGTCCTATACCAAGGCTGAACTGGCGCTGTCCGGCATTCTTGACCTGACCACTGTCAAGACCTTCACGGATCAGGCCCTGCACCCGCGCCTGCTGGCTCTGCTACCGGCCAGCGGGCTGGCCCACGAAGCAGAGGGGCAATGGCACCTCCAGGCGCCGGCCGACTGACGCGCCACCGAGCCGCCAGCTCGACGAACGGCACGCTCAGTGCTGTTCGCCGGCCCGCTTGAGCAGCTTCTTGCAACGCTCGGACAAATGCACCACCCGCAAGTGCTTGCCGGCTTTGGCATATCGCTCGCGCAACGTCTTCAAAGCCGCGATGGCCGAGTAGTCCACAAAGCTCAAGTGCTGGCAGTCAAGGGTCACCTCGGCGGGATCATTGGCCGGGTCGAACTGGTTGAGGAACGGCGCGGTGGAGGCGAAGAACAGCGTGCCATGCACCTGGTAACGCTTATGCCCGCGCTCATCTTCATGGCTGTCGGCATACAGTTCGCGGGCATGCTGCCAGGCAAAGTTCACGGCCGCGATCACGATGCCGAACAGCACGGCCATGGCCAGGTCGGTGAAGACGGTCACCACGGTGACGGCGATGATCGCCAGCATGTCGTTGACCGGCACTTTGTGCAGCACCCGCAGCGAGGCCCAGGCAAACGTCTGTTGCGCAACCACGAACATCACCCCCACCAGAGCGGCCAGGGGAATACGCTCGATCAACGGTGAGAGGAACAGCACGAACAACAGAATCATCACCCCTGCCACCACGCCGGAAAGCCGGCCACGCCCCCCGGAACTCAGGTTGATCACCGTCTGGCCGATCATGGCGCATCCGCCCATGCCGCCGCACAGGCCGGACACCATGTTGGCCGCCCCGAGCGCTACGCATTCGCGGTCCGGAAAGCCACGGCTTTCGGTGATTTCATCCGTCAGGTTGAGGGTGAGCAGGGTTTCGAGCAGGCCCACCATGGCCATCAGCACGGCGTACGGGGCAATGATCTGCAAGGTTTCCAGATTCCAGGGCACGGACGGCAAGGCCAGCAGTGGAAGGCCGCCGGCGATGTGGGCCATGTCACCCAAGGTACGTGTCGGCAGATCGAGCAGGTACACCAGCAAGCCCACACCAAGGATCGCCACCAGTGCCGGCGGTACCGCGCGGGTGAGCTTGGGCAGGATGTAGACAACCGCCATGGTCAGCGCGACGAGGCCGACCATCAGGTACAAAGGCGTGCCGCTGAGCCAGTGCTCACCTTGCTTGAAGTGCTCCAGCTGGGCCATGGCGATGACGATCGCCAGGCCATTGACGAAGCCCAGCATCACGGGATACGGCACCAGCCTGACCAACTTGCCCAGGCGCAGCACACCGAACAGGATCATGACCACGCCCCCGAGCAGCACCGTGGCCAGCAGGTACTGAGCACCATGCTGCACCACCAGCGCGACGATCACTACGGCCATCGAGCCTGCCGCACCGGAAATCATGCCCGGCCGACCGCCGAACAAGGCAGTCAGCGTGCAGATGATGAAGGCACCGTAAAGGCCCATCAGCGGATTGAGGTGCGCCACCAGGGCGAAGGCGATGCATTCGGGCACGAGGGCGAACGAGGTGGTCAGGCCGGCCAGCAGGTCGGCGCGTAGGCGAGCGGGTTTCATGGATATCCTGGGTGCAGGTCCGGAGCGGACGGGTACTGGAGCAGGGGCGCGATGTTACGGAATTTGTCGCGCAGGGGCCACCGATCAGCGCACCCTATCGCGACTCTGCACCGCCAGGTCCAAGGCACGCTGCATGTCCAGGCGTGCTGAACGCCCCAAGTCAGGATCATCCAGGCGCCCGCCTCGCTCCGACGGCAGGATGGGCGCGGTCAAGTCCTCGGCATCCATCGCCTCGAAGTCCTGCTGCTGGCCGAGGGTCAGCGCGCTGCGCCGTAGCAACATGCGCACCTGCGCCGGGGTGAGCGCCGGATTGATCGACAGCATCGTGGCCACGGTGGCCGCCACCAACGGCGTGGCATACGAGGTGCCGCAGTGGGGTTTGGTTGCGCCCCTGGGCCGCAGACAGGCTGCAGCACTGACATCCACGCGCATGTCGATGTTGGAGCTATGACGCTTGCGCACATGCCGGGGGTCGCTGACCGGGACGGGCAACTCACTGCGCTGATGTCCGCCCACCACGAGCAACTGCTCGGTGATGAACGACGACGGCAGACGGTATTCGTCCGTACCTGACCACGAAGCCCCATTACCTGCCGAATTCACCACGATGACGTCCGGGTGCTTGGCCCGCAGCCACAGGAAGAACTCCTCCAGCAGCTCTTCGTAACCACTCATGGCCAACCCCGAACGCACCAGCGAGTCGACTTCGTCACCTTTGATGTTGCGCGCACCGACCCGGTGAATCCCCCAGCTCCAGTTCAGCACCCGAACACCGTCCTGCACCAGGTTGACCGAGGCGGCGATGTTGGCCGTGATACCCGCATCCGAATTTCGGTCGACGATCACATCGAAGCCAGGGCTGGCCTTGCCCAGCCCTGGCAGAAACCCCTCGTCCTGGGCCGCGAGAATGCCGGCCACATGGGTGCCATGGCCAGCAGGGTCGCTGCCATCTCTGGCATAGACGCAGGTCTGACCCGACGCACAGGCACCACGGTAGCGCCTGAAGGCAGGCGCATCGAAATCCACGTTGCGCTCGATCACGCCCACACGCACCGGTTGCACGGGTATCCGAGAGGCGGGAATACGGCGCTGGTAGTAATACAAGGCGTCCATGAAGCGGTTGGCGGCCCACTCGTCTGCCTGGCTGAGTGCTGACTCGGCGCGCCCGTCCCCTTCCCCGCCCCGTTCGGGCGCCGACTCCTCGACGATCACCGCATCAACGCTGACCTCCGTACCCATGCGCAGGATCATGGCGTCGCGCTGCACCAGGTCGTGTACCGGCAGGCGCAGTTGATAAACGTTCAGCGGTGGTATGGCACCGACTACCTGCACCCCGTATTTCTCGGCGATGCGCCTGGCCTCCTGCAGCCCGTCGTGCTTTTCCTCTATCAGCAGGCTGACCAGGGTGAGGTAGGTGGTCAGACCGTCCATGTTCTTGGCCACCTCATCAGGGCCGGCGGCGACCACATGGCTGCGCTGACGGGTCAGCCACACCGGGTTGCTGGCCCTGCCGTCAGCCTCGATCCACAATGGCGCGCTGGGCTCGGGCAGGTGATCGAGGGTCAAGGTGAGCGCGTCGCCCCGCCGCTCTACCGCGTTGGCGGGTACGGCCGCACCGCCCACCTTGAGCGTTGGCGCCTGCTCATCCAGCCCCTGCACACGCAGGCACCACTGCGGGCGCTCGGTGCTCAACACATCCCCGCAGCGCTGCAATTGCTGGATGCGCAGCGTATCGGCCGCCGCCTGCAAACCGGCACACCACAAGCATCCCAACACGATGAACCAGCGTTTCATGGCAGTCGCCCCCGCGTGACCTGTGATTGCGACCTGCGGGGCTTGCCAAGGTTCAGCAGTGGCCCTGCTTGCTGAGACCGGTAAAGGTTGCGATGGCCCATCTCACGATCAGGGGATAAATTGCTCCGATACAGCTCAGCAAATCCAGCCGCTGCCGATGCAGCGATAGCACCCCCTGTTTCGCGGAGAACCTGCACATGCCGATACGCCCGCTTTTCAGCTCACTGGCACTGCTCGCCAGCCTGAGCGTCCAGGCCGACACCCAGGTGCTGCCGCTGCAGCACCGCACCAGCGCGCAATTGTTGCCGCCGGCGCAAGCCTTCATCGGAAAGGACGGCACCGTCAGCGCCTTCGAGAACAAGCTGATCGTCAATGCCAGCCCACAGCGCATCAGCGAGCTTCGCAACTTGCTGCAGCAACTGGACACGGCGGCCAAGCGCCTGATGATCAGCGTCGATACCAGCGACAGCCAGTTTCAGGGGACGCGCGGCAACGCGACGATCATCCGCCACGGCACGTCAAACCGCGACGGTGGCGTGCAGCAGATCCAGGCTAGCGAAGGCCAGCCAGCGCTGATTCAGATTGGCCAGAGTATCCCGGTCACCAGCAGCAGCACCGATGGTTACGGGCGCGTGCAGAGCGATACCCAATACCGCAACGTGACCCAAGGTTTCTATGTAACCCCAAGCCTGTCCGGCGACACCGTTCGCTTGCAAATCAGTAGCAACAATGCCCGCATCAGCCGCGAACGTGCTGATGTAGTGGATGTTCAAAGCACCGACACAACCCTCACTGGCAAGGTCGGTGAGTGGATCGACATGGCAGGATACAACCAGCACAGCCAGGCCGGTTTCAGTCGCGGTAGCCATATCTACAGCACCGAACGGGGTAAAAACATGTCAGTGCGGGTAAAAGTCGACGTTTTGGACTGATCCCAGACAGTCTGCGGCCTCGACCAAAGGCCTCGGAACTGACTGATGAGTCGTATTAGACCAAAGATGTAGTAGACCCAAAAAGGCACTACAAAGTGTTTGACATGCCCTTTTTCACGAGGGCATGATGGCCTCGCTCCCGCTAATCAGGGGCCCTGGCAAGGGCCTTCGGGGCGCTCCCCTGCCACCCCAGGAGGCGCTCTGTGTCCATACAGCCCAAAAGGCGGTTCGACGAGGTTGCGACTGCAGCGAACAGGTTGTGCCGAGGGACCGCATCACCGCAGTCACAGCAATCGTGTAGCACCGCAGCAAGGCATCCACGAGCCGACCTGCAGGGGTACCGACGCATCCGACTGCCCTGCTTGCCCTCATGCCTGTCCCACTTGCCGCCGCCCCCGTTCGTACAGGACTGCGCCAGCGCCCTGATCTGCCCCGAGCATCAGCACAACTAACCCAAGATCGATGCGACGAGGTTTACTTCCATGGCACTGACACGCGAACAGCAAATTGCAGCCCTCGAGAAAGACTGGGCCGAGAACCCGCGCTGGAAAGGCGTGACCCGTACCTACACCGCCGCCGATGTCGTTCGCCTGCGTGGCTCCCTGCAGCCCGAGCACACCTTGGCCCGCCAGGGTGCAGAGAAGCTGTGGAAGCTGGTCACCCAAGGTGCCCACCCCTCGTTCCGCCCGGAAAAAGATTTCGTCAACTGCATGGGCGCGCTCACGGGGGGCCAGGCTGTGCAGCAGGTCAAGGCAGGCATCCAGGCCATCTACCTGTCAGGCTGGCAGGTAGCGGCCGACAACAACTCCGCCGAGTCCATGTACCCTGACCAGTCGCTGTACCCGGTCGACTCAGTGCCGACGGTGGTCAAGCGTATCAACAATTCCTTCCGCCGCGCCGACCAGATCCAGTGGAAGGCTGGCAAGAACCCAGGCGATGACGGCTACATCGACTACTTTGCGCCGATCGTGGCCGACGCCGAAGCAGGCTTTGGCGGCGTGCTGAACGCCTACGAGCTGATGAAGAACATGATCGAGGCGGGTGCAGCCGGCGTGCACTTCGAAGACCAGCTGGCCTCGGTGAAAAAGTGCGGCCACATGGGCGGCAAAGTACTGGTACCTACGCAAGAAGCGGTGCAAAAGCTGGTAGCCGCGCGCCTGGCAGCCGACGTCTCGGGCGTACCGACCATCATCCTGGCCCGTACCGATGCCAACGCCGCCGACCTGCTGACCAGTGACTGCGACCCTTACGATCAGCCATTCGTGATCGGCGAGCGCACCCGCGAAGGCTTCTACAAGGTGCGTGCCGGCCTTGACCAGGCCATCGCTCGCGGCCTGGCCTACGCTCCTTACGCTGACTTGATCTGGTGCGAAACGGCCAAGCCAGACCTGGACGAAGCCCGCCGCTTCGCCGAGGCGATCAAGAAGGAGTACCCGGACCAGGTCCTGTCGTACAACTGCTCCCCTTCCTTCAACTGGAAGAAGAACCTGGACGACGCCACCATCGCCAAGTTCCAGCGCGAGCTGTCGGCCATGGGCTACAAGCACCAGTTCATCACCCTGGCCGGCATCCACAACATGTGGCACGGCATGTTCAACCTGGCGCATGACTACGCCCGCAACGACATGACCGCCTATGTGAAACTGCAAGAGCAGGAATTCGCCGACGCCAGCAAGGGTTACACCTTCGTGGCGCATCAGCAGGAAGTGGGTCCGGGCTACTTCGATGACATGACCACCGTGATCCAGGGTGGCGCGTCCTCGGTGACTGCACTGACCGGCTCGACCGAGGAAGAGCAGTTCCACTAACAGCAAGCTGTTGTTGAATGAAGGCCCGGAGCATGTGGAATGCTTCGGGCCTTTTCTTTTGGCTGACACCTACTTTTCAAAAGCAAGTCGGCCCTGTGTATGAAAACAGTGCATCCGGCTTCATCGACTAGCCCCTACATGACCTTGCCTAGCTGATTTTGAGATCACTAGAGCCTCACGTTCACCATTGAAACCAAGCACAGTCAGCACTCTGTGTGCAGGTAGACGGAAGCCGTATAGGGAATGGACACCAGGCTGTAGCAGAGACTTAGGCCTGAATGCTCCGAGCACTGAACGCTGCGGGTCGGCAGGTCAAGCACAGCCACCAGAGTGTCATACGCAGCCTTGTCAGGCTCGGCGCGATCCCCGTGGGAGCGCGCTTGCCCGTAGAGAAGCTGGTACCGGCGGCACACCTGAAATAATGCCCCTATTCATCAGAGTCGGTCGCTCCGGTGCAATCCCTGTCATTTTTGCCAGTAGCGGCTATGGGTTGCGAATGGAAAAATGGGCCACGGATGATAAAGGAAATCTTCCATGGGAAACCTAATGCGCACGATCGTTGCACTCTTGCCTGGCGTTGTCACGCGAATGCTACAGACGGCTAACATGGGCCCAAGGAACTGGTTTTGCAAGCCGAACATCGAGGAAGAACCCTTGGCGCAAACTAAATCACATCAAAATTCAAATCGAAGAACTTATCATTATTGTCAGGGCCGCATCACCAATGAGTTAGGGAGTGAGTCAAGCCAGACAGTCGCGCAGTATGGCAGTCAGCTGCTGGCGCTGCAGTTTCGCCAGGCAGGCATGTGCACCTGTTCATTGTTAACTGTAGATCAACACCGTTCAGTACTTCATAGAGATGACCAGCGGCAGTCACAGCATTCCCTTGTCTACACACCTTATGGCTATTCTTCGCAACACCCAGAATGGTTAGGTTTTAATGGCGAGTGGCCAGATCTGATGACGCGCCATTATTTGCTTGGAAATGGTCACCGCGGCTTCAATCCCGTTTTAATGCGATTCAACTCCCCTGACGGGATGAGCCCATTCGGGCGTGGCGGTTTGAATGCTTATAGTTACTGCCAACAAGATCCAATAAATTATGAGGATCCAAATGGTAATTTTCGAGTGGGGCGCTTCATTTCTCGTCTAGCTGGGCGCGTTACTGGAAATACCCGGTCTAAATCTATTTCTTCAGCCCTTCACACCAGCGTTACCCCGGTGCTCGTGGCTCCAATAAAACCATTTGGCAAAAAAAATGGCGCAGGAAAGTTTTTTAGCAATTCTAAAGAAACGAAGATGACAATGAAACAAGTGTTGGGGAGGGATGAAGCGGAAGGCTACGATTTCTTAGGCTACCATGGTAGCGGTGAAGGGCAAAAAATGTCGCTGGAGGCAGGAGTTGATATCAAGCGCAATATCCATCATGCTTATCGCCCAGGATTTTACTTCTCAGAAAATATTAAGCAAGCTAGAGAGTATGCCGCGTGGAAATATGAGACTGAAGGCTACGTGTATGGGGTGTATGGAAAAAGATCAGAATTGAAAGGGAAGCTGGATCGCTACTATGAAGGCGAGATTATGGTGGCTCGTGAGGAAGGGTTACGTCACCTATTGGTTAGGGACTTCATTCGCAGTACTTAAGTGAGACGGAGTTTTAACTGAGGGCTTGAAGGAGGTTGGTCGCTTGCTTTGCTCTGATTGCCGTCAGCGCCTGAAAGAATGCTTCAGAAAAGCATGTCACGTGAGGATAAAAGACTGAACAATACAGCGATGTAGATATAGCCACCGTCACCGCTTCGTCACTATCAATTAACTCATGCCTAGTAAGGAGGGCGCCATGCAACAGCCAACCAATTTCGGCTATTCCCCTTATGGACATCGACTGGGTTCATTGAATCTGCTGGGTTTCAATGGTGAACGGTTGGATTCACGGCTTGGCAGCTACTTCCTGGGTAACGGCTATCGGCTATTCAGCCCTGTCCTGATGCGCTTCAATGTGGCGGATAGCATGAGCCCATTTGGGGGTGGCGGGTTAAATTCATACGCTTACTGCTCTGGGGATCCTATTAAATTTAGAGATCCAAGCGGGCATTTTTCAGTGGGTTCTTTCTTGTCGGAAATTTATGCACGGGTAATTAACAAATTTGGATTTGGCGCCAGGTCAAACAGGGGGATGCCTCGATTTGAAACTGTACCTGTAAATTATATCGACAGAAATGTCCATCTAAAGAGGACCAGCTCAATGCAGTCAGTTATGCCTCGGCCCTCATCGGGCGAAATAATTGACACCTGGGACAAGTTTGCACTTCATGGTAGTACAGATGGACATGGGCCTAGTTTAAGATCCGGGCTCAACCCCAACTTCCAAAATAGCAGCTGGGCTCAACGGTTCGGCGAAGGGTTTTATGCCTCGCCGGACGTGATGAGGCCTTGGGAGTATGCCAGGGATCTTGCAAATAAAAATGGCCAGAAACCGCAGGTGTTCGGTGTGTATACAAAGAATTTTGATCGCCTAAAACCTGGGCGCGACTATGAATTTAGAGTGCGTGACACATTTCCAGCGGAGCGCGTTTTTGGGGAGCTTGTTATCAGAAAGCGCGCATATCATCTGGTTGCTATTGAATCCATCCGGAGTGGAAGGGTCATGCTTCCTAGATCTAAAGAAGCGCCTTTTTAAAGTGACAAGTGCTTTAATAGGATATCTCAAGGCTCTGTAGGAAAAAGGTTTTCGCAAACACCGCTCGGGACAATCCAGCGAGACCATAGCGGCATAACTTTTCGCGAGCTTGTCGAAGCGTGTCACGCTACGACGATTCTCTTTCAGCCAGCCAAACATGCGTTCGTTGATGTTGCGCTGTCGGTACTTGGGTTGATCAAACACTCTGGGTAAGCCAAGCTTGGGTTTGCGCTTCATTGAGCGCATCACAATGACGGTCGGAATTCGATATTGGTCGCAGTAGAGGCGTAGCGCTTCGGCGCCGCAGCCCTTGTCAGCATCACCTACTTGCAGCGTTTGCGCGGTCGGCCACGCTGACGTGATGGCATGCCGACGACGTCCAGCAAGGGCTTGGCATGGCTGATGTCACTTGCCTGACCGCCAGAAAAGAGGAAGCGCAACGGTGTCCCGTTGGCCTCGCAGAGAGGTCTCGCTACGCAGCACCCGAGCCAAGTACCCACATTGTTGCAATCACACTGAGCGGGGATTTGGCCAACGATTTCAATGGCCCAGGTTTCTGGCGCGCCGTACACGAAGGGCATCCAGTGCTGCTAGGCACGATTGCGGTAAATGATCAGGGTATTTGTGCGGCGTACGCGCCCATGCCTACCGAGGGTTTTGGAAGCCCTGCGCCTTTGCTTGACTGCACTTCCACCAGCTACCTACGTTAGCTGTAGCAACGGTCTTGCAAGATGAAGAACCATGCAAGACCGCTGGGCTCAAGCGTCGAGGCGAGGCCTCCTGCGCAGCGTATTGCGAAACATCGCGCCTCAAATGGAGCTCAACGCCTTTAACGCCTCATTGCTTCATGCCCAGCTCGGCATCGTCCATCAATGCCTTGGCCATGGCGCTGAGGTAGTGAGCAGCCCAGATCATCATGGGCTTCTCGTCCATCAGGCCGGTGATGGTCAGCTCGCGGACGTAACCCATCAATTCCGAAGACTGCTCACGGGCATCCTGGCAGGGAATGCCTGGCTCGATGCGAAATAAAGGGTGCGTGCCGTTTTCGCTTTGGTAGAAGGTAGTTTTACCGACGGTGAACTGAGTGTCTTCTGTCGTCATTTTTAAATCCCCTGGAAATTCCCAACTGCCCGGCCGGCCCTTTCATGGGCAAGCCCGCCCCCCCCCCCCCCCCCCCCGGGGTGGCCTTTAAGGCGGTAGTGATCGGGGTAGCGGGGGCGC
>CAURYQ010000086.1:0-17547 GCA_963529135.1 uncultured Pseudomonas sp.
CATCCTGGGGCCCAGCGCTTGACAGGCATCCATGCCTGTCACCTCCCTCCGCAAGGCCTGCGCTCGGCCTTCTGAAGTCGCGAAGATCAAGATCAAGATCAAGATCAAGATCAAGATCAAAATCCACAGCAACAGCAACAGCAACAGCAACAGCAGTGATTTTAGATGGACGGGTTTTAGGGGGGGAAGGTTTTAATTTTGAATTTGTATTTATGTGAATGCTTATAGTTGGCTCATGTTGGACGTGTCCTGTAAGGCAGGGGTGTCCATTGATGGCGGATGAGGGGGCATCCTGGTTTCAAAATGTCGAAGGTCCTGCGATTTCAGCTTTGCCGTTGGAGTGCAGAAACTTATCTCGCCCTGCGCATTCTGCCGCTCAGCCCAAGGATATACCGTCGCACCAAAGCACCGGCCAGCGGATTGTAAGCAGTAATGCAAATTCACCTCCATTTTGCAGTTGCTCCGGGCGACGTGGCGCCTTAGACTGCCGCCCCTTGTTAAAGAGTGCCGACTGGCGCTTGAAAAATTCCGCTGCCGATGCCAAGGCGCCGGCGGCAAACGAATCGCCCAAAATGCACCTATTTTCATAGAGATATCGATGACCAAGGAACAGTTGCTGGCCATGCCGGCCGATGACTACATGAACGCTGAACAGCTGAGCTTCTTCACTCAGCTGCTGCAAGCGATGAAAGTCGAGACCCATGAACGCATCGAGCTGAGCCGTGCCACCATCGAAGGCCTGGATACCCCATCGGATCCCGCCGACGTGGCATCGGTGGAAGAAGAACGTAGCTGGTTGGTGAACGCCATCGACCGTGACCAGCGCTTGCTGCCCCAGTTGGAAATGGCATTGGATCGTATTGCCGACGAGAGCTTCGGCTGGTGTGATGACAGTGGTGAACCGATCGGTCTCAAGCGTTTGCTGATCAGCCCGACCACTAAGTACTGCATCGAAGCCCAAGAGCGTCACGAGCAGCTCGATCGCCATCAGCGTCAGGCCTGAGCCGCTCAGGTTGCCAAGCCCCTCGGAGTGATTCGTGGGGCTTTTTGCATTTCAGGACCAAAGCCGGAAGGGCCTGAGCAAATCGCCTGGAGCAGTTGCGCTGTGGCCAGCAAGCCTGATAAAACAGCGTGTCTCTCATGATTTCACTGTTGCCGGGCATGGCCCCGACCTTAGTGTGCGAGCAGCCATCAGGTGCCGATTCCACGCACCCTGTCCTGAATCGCATTTTCATGGACGTGCAAGGTCACACGTTACGTCGGTAGCCTGGGCATGTTTCAGGCGCATGTAAGCGACAGCACTACCGGCCGCTAGAGTAAAAAATCCTGCACGCTGCATCGTCAGCGGACACAGACATGTCGCCCAGCGTTTTATTAATCTCATTGCCTATCGATTTGAAATGGCCGTGCTTCGCAAGCTCCTGCGAGGGCGGGTTGTAAACGGTTGAGGATTACTTCATTGGCAGTCAGCACTCTTGATACACACGCGTTGTTCGCCTTGGGCGACCTGCGCGGGAAACTGGCCCAGCTGTTCCAGGGTCGCTTCGTCTATGTCACCGAGCAAAACCCCGAAGGCCTCTACATGGCCGAGATCGACACTGAAAGTGCATTGGTGGTCGATGACAAGCAGCGTCTTGAATTGAAGGTCGGCGATCATTTTCGTGCCGCCGTTCTACCTAGCCGTGAAGGGGGCAAGCTTGAGATGCGCTTCCGCGATATCAAGCTCAATGTCTATGGCGTGGGGGATTACGCGTTCGTATCGGTTCCGGAAGGCGAGGGGATCGTGTTGCGTGAAGGTCATGGCGTCATGTTGGTGTTTGCCGCTGAGCAACAGGTACAAGAAGGGCTGGGCAAGCTGTTGAAGGCAGTCACCGGCAAGGTAGCCAAATGGCGCAAGGGTGAACTGACGACGTTCAAGGCCAGCGAGTGAGGCAGGCAGAGCAAGCGCCAGACTCGCGTGGGACCTATCACCGCGCGCATCAGGCGCGTGCCGTGGCCGAGGCGCAACGTCTGCTGGCCAAGCGCGAAGAAATGCAAGCACGATGGTTGAGCTGGGTGGCAGCCGAACTGTACGGCCAAGCCCCGCCGCACTATGTCGCCATGGTCAGGCGCGAGTTGCAACGCTTAAGCACGCACTCAGGCTGACCGGGGTCAATTACCCCGATCAAGGCCGCTGCTGACTTCTTCGGGCACCGGCTCTTTGGCCTGACGCTTGCGAAACAGCCCCGCGCGTGCCAGCAGCAAGGTCGTCACTGGCACCGTGATCGACAGCAGGATGGGAATCAGCCAGGCATGCAGCACCAGCGATTCCTTCAACCACGAGAAGTAGATGATCGAGGCCAGTGCGACGCACCAGGCGCCAATGGTCGATGCCAGCGCCGGGGGATGCATGCGTTGAAAGTAGTCTTTCAGGCGCAACAGACCAATGGCACCGATCAACGCGAACAGGCTGCCTGCTATCAGCAGGATCGCTGTAACCAGTTCCAGCCAGAACGGTAAATCCAGAGAATCGGTCATTCGATCACCTCACCACGAAGGAGAAACTTGGCCAGGGCGAAAGAGCCGACGAACCCGAACAATGCGATGAGCAACGCCCCTTCGAAATAGGTGTCGCTGGCATAGCGGATGCCCAATACCAGCATGGTCAGCATCCCCAGGATGTACAGGTAATCCAGTGCCAGAACCCTGTCTTGTGCAGACGGCCCACGGAATAGTCGAATCAGGGTAAGGCACATAGCCAGCGCGAAGATGAAAAGGCTGGCGAGGACAGCATGGGCAAGCAGGCCAGTCATTGGAAAATCTCCATCAAGGGGCGTTCGTACACTTGCTTGAAGTGCTCTACGAATGCCGCTTCGTCATCCAGATCGAATACGTGCAACAGCAGCACGCTTCGGTCCAGCGCCAGTTCCGACCAGATGGTCCCTGGGATCACGGTCGTGATCATCGAAAGCGCTGCGAGCCCGTGAGGTTCGCGCAGGTCTAAGGGGATGTGGACGAAGACTGACCGAGGCGGTCGGCGCCCGGCGCCCAGTACGCCGCGGGCGACTTGCAGGTTGGATAGGATGACGTCCACACCGACCCGGCCCACCAGCTTGATGATCACCAGCGGCCGTCGGACGTGAGCATGTTGCGGCCGTAATGGCGCCATCAGCAATGGAGCCAGTATCCCCAAGGCAGCAGCCAGGATGAGGTTGCCTGGGCTCAGCGAAAGGTTAAGCAGCAGCCACAGGCCGAACAAGCATGCCGATAACAGGGGGGCGGGAAATAGTCGGCTCATGGCTGCACCTGGACGTCGAGCGAGGTAGGGCCAGGTTTAGGCTGCGCGGCTATCACTGCATCGATGTACGCATCTGGCGCCTGGAGGCTGGCGGCGGTGTCCAGGGTGTAGCGCAGCAGCGGCTCGGCCTTGAAACTCAGCAGCATGCACAGGCCCAGTAGAATCACGATCGGCAGGCATTCGAAACGCCGCAGCACTGGCGATGGACGCTCCTCTGGTTTCCAGAACCGCTGGATACCGACGCGCCCAAAAGCGATCAGTGAGGCCATTCCCGACAGGACCAGCAAGGCTACAAGGCCCCAGCCGGCAGCGCCCAGAGGTTGTTCGGCCGCCACGCCCAAGCCGTTGGGGTTGAACAAGGCGCTGATGAGGTTGAGCTTGGCGACAAACCCTGAAAGCGGTGGCATGCCGATGATCAGCAAGGCGCAGGCAATGAAGCTCAGGCCCAGAAACGCCATCGTCCACGGAATGACCTGCCCGATGACGGCCCTCTGATCATCATCGAGGTTGATGCCTTTGGGCGGATGAAGCGATTCCAGCAATGGCGGCATGGCGTCTTCTTCCTCGTCCAGTGGCAGCTCATTGGCAGAGCGCGAGCGCTCGATCAGTTCTGCCAGCAGGAACAATGCGCACAAGGCGAGGGTTGAATTCACCAGGTAGAACAGCGCCGCCCCCGTCAATGCCAGTTGCGAGAAGCCGACCGCCCCAAGCAAAGTGCCTGCCGATACCAGGATGCTCAGCGCTGCCATGCGTTCCAGGCGCTGCGCGGCCAGGATCGATACCGCAGCCATGGCCAGGGTCGCCAGGCCTCCGTATACCAGCCAGTCACCACCGAAGTGCGCCGATGCCCCTGCTTGCCCGGAAAAGAGCAGTGTCCAAACACGCAACACCGCATACAGCCCGACCTTGGTCATGATCGCAAATAGCGCAGCAACGGGCGCGCTGGCGGAGGCGTAGGCGGGCACCAGCCAGAAATTGAGTGGCCATATACCTGCTTTGACCAGGAATGCCATGGCAAGGATGGCTGCGCCTGCATGCAACAGGCCGCGGTCGGCCTCCGGGACCAGCGGGATCTTGAGGGCGAGGTCCGCAAGGTTCAGCGTGCCCGTCACGCCATACAACATTGCCGCCCCGATCAGGAACAACGAGGAGGCGAACAGGTTGACGGCAATGTAGTGCAGGCCAGCGCGCACGCGCGCCCGCCCGGACCCGTGCAGCAGCAACCCGTAGGACGCTGCCAGCAGTACTTCGAAGAATACGAATAGGTTGAACAGGTCCGCCGTCAGAAAGGCGCCGTACAGACCCATCAGCTGAATCTGGAACAGCGCATGGAAGCTTGCCCCGGCACCATCCCAGCGAGCGCGTGCGAATAACAGGGCGCAAAGCCCGATGATGCCGGTCAGGGTCAGCATCAATGCCGACAGATGATCGAGCACCAGCACGATACCGAACGGGGCAGGCCAGTTGCCCGGCAGATAGACGCCGATGGACTCTGCCTGGCCCTGGGTGCGGACCCAAAGCAGCAGGCTGACGGCAATGACAAGCCCGGCAGATGTCGACAGCAGGTTGAGGCGTGCCTTGATCGAACGGTGCTTTTCACCGAGCAGCAGCATGAGCGCTGCCGTGACCAGCGGCAGCAAGATAGGGGCGACGATCAGTTGGCTCATACCGCTCATTCCTCACGCTCCCGGCCGTCTACGTGGTCGGTGCCGGTCAGGCCGCGCGAGGCGAGCAGCACGACGAGGAACAGGGCGGTCATGGCGAAGCTGATGACGATCGCCGTGAGTACCAAGGCTTGTGGCAGCGGGTCGGTGTAATGCAACAGGTCCTGGGTCACCCCTTCCTTGATGATGGGCTCCTTGCCGATGAACAGGCTGCCCATGCTGAAGATGAAGAGGTTGACGCCATAGGAGAGCAGGCACAGGCCCATGATGACCTGATAGGTGCGCGGGCGCAGCACCAGCCAGACCCCGGATGCGGCAAGCACGCCGATGGCTACTGCAATCACTTCTTCCATCAGGCGGCTCCTGCTTTGCGGGTCTTGCCCGGGCTGGTCGGGCGGTAGGCGCGTACCGACTGGTGGGCCAGGGCCGTGAGTATCAAGAGGGTCGAGCCGACAACCACGGTAAACACGCCGACGTCGAAGAACAGTGCGCTCGCCAGGTGCATGTCGCCCAGCAGAGGAAGGTGCAGGTGTGCCGTATGGGTCGTCAGGAACGGGTAGCCGTACACGATGGCCCCGCCGCCGGTCAACGTTGCACAGAGCAGCCCCGTGCCCATCCAACGCAGGGGACGCAGGCGCATCTGCGCCTCGACCCACTGGGTGCCTGCGACCATGTATTGCAGGATGAAGGCCACCGACGTGACCAGCCCCGCGACGAAGCCGCCGCCTGGCTGGTTGTGCCCGCGCACGAACAGGTACATCGATACCAGCAGGGCGATGGGCAGCAACAGTCGCACCAGTACCGCAGGCACCATCATGAAGCCCATGGCGGTGTCGGCGGCGTGACGCGGGTTGATCAGGTCGGTGACGACGTCAGGCGCCAACTGTCGCTGCTGCGTCGGTAACTGCATGCTTTCCTTGGGTGGGCGGAAGCGTCGGAGCAGGGCGAATACAGTCAGCCCCACCGCCACCAGCACGGTGATTTCGCCAAGGGTATCGAAGCCCCGGAAATCCACCAGCATCACGTTGACCACGTTGGTGCCACCACCTTGCGGCAGTGCACGGCTGAGGTAGAACGAGGAGATGTCGTTAGGGGTCGGACGGGTTAGCATGGCGTAGGACAATACGGCCATGCCAGCGCCTACCAGCACCGCCAGCAACAGGTCGCGCAGCCGGCGCACGCGGGCGCGGTCGAACCTGCCAGGCAGGGGCGACACGCCCTCGATGCGGCGGGGCAGCCAGCGCAGGCCCAGGAGGATCAGGACGGTTGTCACCACTTCGACGACCAGCTGAGTCAGGGCCAGGTCAGGCGCGGAGAACCAGACGAAGGTGATACAGGTCATCAAGCCGCACACGCTGACCATGGTCAAGGCTGCCAGGCGGTGATACTTGGCTTGGTAGGCCGCGCCGATGGCGCAGGCAATGGCGATCACCCACAGTGCGACGAATACACCCGAGCCTGGAATCTTGGGCCGGTCGCCCCAGGTCAGGCCGCTATGGAGCATGGGCGTCAGGCCTGCGAGGAAAGCGGCCACCACCAGCATGAACAGCTGCGCCTGCAGGCGGCGGCTGGTGAGCAGATGCTCGATACGGCGCGCCATCAGCATCAGTTGTACCTGGCCATATTCGAACAGGCGCTTGCCATCGAACCGGCCCATGACAGGCGGGCAGGGGAAGCGGCCTCGCCGCAGTTGCTTGCGCAGCAGCAGGTACAGGACCACGCCGCCACTCATGGCGACCAGGCTCATGATCAAGGGCGCATTCCAGCCGTGCCAGATGGCGAGGCTGTATTCGGGCAAGGTTCCACCCACCACCGGCAACGCCGCGGCGGCCAGCAGCGGGCCTACGGACTGGGCGGGGAAAATGCCGACCACCAGGCATGTCAGCACCAGCAACTCAACCGGTGCCCGCATCCAGCGAGGCGGCTCGTGTGGCGTGTGGGGCAGGTCCTGGGCGGTCGGGCCGAAGAAGACATCGACGGTGAAGCGCAGTGCGTACGCCACGCTGAACGTGCCCGCCAAGGTGGCGACAACGGGGAGCACGGCTTCGACCCAGGCGCTGGAAGTGATGAAGACGGTTTCGGCGAAGAACATTTCCTTGGACAGGAAGCCGTTCATCAACGGTACACCCGCCATGGAGGCGCTGGCGACCATGGCCAACGTGGCCGTGTACGGGACCAGCCGAACCAGCCCGCTCAGGCGCCGGATGTCACGCGTACCGCTCTCGTGGTCGATGATGCCGGCGGCCATGAACAGCGATGCCTTGAAGGTCGCATGGTTGAGGATGTGGAATACGGCAGCTACGGCGGCCAGCGAGCTGTTGAGGCCAAGCAGCAGCGTGATGAGGCCCAGGTGGCTGATGGTGGAGTACGCCAGCAGGCCTTTGAGGTCGTTCTGGAACATTGCCGCGAACGCGCCGAGCAGCAATGTGAGCGCGCCTGCACCGCCGACGATCCAGAACCATTCGTCGGTACCGGACAGTACGGGCCAGAGGCGTGCCAGCAGGAATACGCCGGCTTTGACCATGGTTGCCGAGTGGAGGTAGGCCGAAACCGGCGTGGGGGCCGCCATGGCATGAGGCAGCCAGAAATGGAAAGGAAATTGCGCGCTCTTGCTCAAGGCGCCGATCAGGATCAAAGGCAGCAGCACTGGGTAGAGCGCATGCTGGCGTATGGTGTCACCTGCAGCCAGGACCTTGTCCAAGTCGTAGCTGCCCACCACATGGCCGAGCAGCAAGGCCCCCACCAGCAGGCACAAGCCCCCGGCGCCGGTGACCATCAGCGCCATGTACGCGCCACGGCGCGCGTCGGCGCGGTGATGCCAGTAGCCGATCAGGAGGAATGAGAAAAGGCTGGTGAGCTCCCAGAAAAACACCAGCTGCAGCAGATTGCCCGACAGCACGAGGCCGAGCATGGCCCCCATGAACGCCAGGAAGAACGCGAAGAAACGCGGCACGGGGTCCTGGGGCGACATGTAGTAGCGGGCATATAGCGATACCAATGTACCGATACCCAGGACCAACAGCGAGAACAGCCAGGCGAAGCCGTCCATGCGTAGCACGAAGTTCAGGCCCAGGCTGGGCAGCCACAGGAACTCTTCGCGAACGACACCGCCATTGGCTACTTGTGGATAGAGAAGTGCTACCTGGACGGTGCCGACCAGGGCCACGAGCCCGGCGAGAATGGACTCGGCGTTACGTGCGTTGTGCGGCAGTGCGGCTGCCAGCAAACTGCCCACGAACGGCAGAAGCAATAGCACTATCAAGGACATAGAGTTCTATTCTGAGAGGTTTTCCAAGGATCATACGTGCTGAACAGGTCATCGACCAACTCACAACCTGTCGCAGAATCCTACAAATAGGCTGTGACAGGCTGTTTTTTTATAACAGTTTTTTACAAAGCATAGCCGCAGCGTTAGAGATCGGTTTGCGGGCGGCGTTCATTCTGTGCGAGTTCGCATACCGCAGGATCGGGTCTTCGACGCAGTCGCAGCTCGCTGATGACCACGGCAATCACGATCAGAAGCCCCCCCAGCAGTGCCAGCGCCGGCAGGCGTTCCCCGGCGATTCGCCCGACCAGCCCGGCCCAGACTGGCTCGCCGGCATAGATCAACGTGGCCCGGGTGGGTGACACGGACTTTTGCGCCCAGTTCATCGCTACCTGGATGACAGCGCTCATCAGGCCCAGACCAATCGCGCTGGTCAGCAGCAACCAGGAGAAATCCGGAACCCGTTCCTGAGTGGGGAGCGTCATCAGAAATGCCAGCACCGAGGCGGTTGCCAGCTGTACCACCGTGACACGGCGAACGTCGACGCGCCCGGCAAAGCGGCTGATCAGGATAATCTCACCCGCAATGGCAACGGCGCTGATCAGGGTAACCAGCTCACCTTCGCTCATGTGCAGGCTACCGGCCTGCGGCCCGGCAAGCAGTACCAAACCGATGAACGCCAGGCCGATACCCAGGCTGGGCATCAGGCCCGGTCGCCGGCCCAGTATCAGCCATTGCAGCAAGGGTACGAACGGCACGTAGAGCGCGGTGATGAACGCCGATTGGCTGCTGCTGATCGTCTGCAGGCCCATGGTCTGCAAGCCGTAGCCCAGCATGATCAACACCCCAATGGACACGCCCGCCTTGAGCTCGGTGAGGGTCAAGCCGGGCAATGCACGTGCCGAAACCATACCAACGAATATGGCCGCTGCTGCAAAGCGCAGGCCCACGAAGAACATGGGGCCACTCACGGCCATGACATTGTGCACCAGCAGGAACGTGCCGCCCCAGAGCATGGTAATGAACACCAGCACCAACTCGGCTTTGCTCAGGCGGAACGTAGGGATGCGGCGCGGTGGGCTTGTCAGGTTCATGCAGTTGCAGGCTCGTAGAGGAGGGCGCACAATCGGCGCAAAGTGAGCAGTATACTGCGCAACAACCCAGAGTGAGCAATATAGTGCACAACGATTCGTCGCACCGGGGCTCGGTGCTGCAACACGTGAGCCTGAATGTACGCAGCCTGCGTAATGCTGCAGGTATCAGCCAGACAGCGCTGGCTGAGCGCTCAGGTGTCAGCCGCCGCATGTTGGTGGCGATTGAAGCTGGCGAGAAAAATGTCAGCCTCACCACGCTCGACCTGATCGCCGAGGCGCTAGGGGTGGCGTTCAGCACGTTGATCCAGGCACCTGACCAGCGTAACCCAGGGCGTATCGAAGAGCTCGCCTGGGCAGGTGAGCACCCGCACAGCCGAGCCGTGCTGCTGGCAAGCAGCGCGGCCCGTCGTGAGGTGGAATTGTGGGAGTGGACCTTGGCGGTGGGTGAGCATTATCGCAGCGAGGCGGATGCCGAAGGCTGGAGCGAGCAGATCTACGTGGTCGAAGGCGAATTGACGCTGATCATCGAAGGGGTCGAGCATCGACTCGAACAGGGTCGCTTTCATGTGTTCGCCAGCAATTGCCGTTATGCCTACCGCAACGATGGAGCCGTTGCGGTGAAGTTCGTACGCAATGTCGTAATCTGAGAGCAGGGTAGGTCAAGCGGCGTTCACGTGCGCCCCGTTTTACCCTCGAGCACGGCATCGGTGCTAAGCACTGATGCATAGGCGAAAGCCAATGCAGCCATCGAGGCGTCATGCACATGGGCTGCAGGCACCGTGGTGCCGTTGAACGCCAACGCCGAGGTCGCGCAGGCGTCATGGGCCACCGTGACGCTGTATCCCATGTCGGCTGCCGCGCGTACCGCAGCGTCAATGCACATGTGGCTCATGCTGCCCACGATGGTCAGCGATTTGATGCCCTGACGCTCCAGCAGCGGCGCAAGATCGGTCGAGAGGAAGGCGTTGACCCCGTGCTTGAGGATTACCGGTTCACCGGGCATCGGCCGGACCACCGGGTGAATGGCAGCGCCTGGGGACCCTGGGACGAAGAAGGGCGCGTCGGCGCTATCGAATTCGTGGCGTACATGCACCACCAACGCCTTTGCATCACGTGCGGCTGCGAGCAAGCGGGCAGCATTTTCAGCTGCCCGCTCAACGCCCTCCAAAGGCCATTTCCCCCCTGGGAAGTAATCGTTCTGAATATCGATGATGATCAGTGCGTGTGTGCTCATGCTGCCTCCCGGGGCAGTGGTTTTGGCGGTCGCTTAGTTATAGGCTGAAGTGCGGTACAGGTGAATCGGCGCGAACGACACTATGCGGGTCAAAACTGACATGGCTCATTTTCTGGAGATTGGTCTGCTGCGCTACCCCGATGCGCAGGAGGCCGCGATACATGGCCTGCAAGACTTGTTCAAGGTGGCCAACCGGCTAGCTGATGCATGGGAGGCGACGCAGGTTGTGCGTGTGCGTATCAGCGCTTGGCGTGTAGGCGAAGAGGGTGTCCTGCTGCCTGAATCACATCGAGCGACTGCCGAAGATACGCGATTGCATGCCCTGATCATTCCACCGAGCCTGCATGCCATTCCCGACGCGGACTGCCTGGCTCGCCATCGCGCGGTGTTGCGTCAGTTGCACCAGCAAGGCACCGTTCTGGCTTCGGTGTGCATCGGGGTGTTCTTCCTTGCAGCCAGCGGTCTGCTCGATGGGCGCACGGCATGCGCTCATCCAAACCATGTGCAGGTATTGCAGGACCGTTACCCGCAAATGAAGGCTCAGGCCCACCCGACGCTGCTCGATGACGGGGATATCGTCAGCTCTGCTGGCCTGATGGCGTGGACCGACTTGGGCCTAAGCCTGCTGGAGCGGTTCATGGGCCATGGCATTGCCTGTGAGACGGCGAGTTATCTAGCGGTTGAGCCAGTGTCCGCAGGTTTACCCGGCACTCGTTTCAACCTCTTGCTTGATCACGGCGATGAGGCGGTTCTGAAGGTTCAGCATTGGTTGCAGGCTACGGGAGCACGCAGCGCGGACCTTGCAGCGATGGCAGCCTGCGCCTGCCTGGAGCCCCGCACGTTTCTGAGGCGGTTTCGCCTGGCCACAGGGCTGCGCCCGACCGAGTATTGCCAGCAGATAAGGGTGAGCCGTGCAGCACGTCAGCTTGAGTTTACGCGTAGAACAATCGATCAGATCGCCTGGGACGTGGGTTACCGAGACCCGGGAGCGTTCCGTAAGGTCTTTCAACGCGCCACGGGTATCACGCCCAGTGAATTCCGCCGGCACGTGTTAGCCCCCAAGTATCAAGGCCTGGATATGGCGAATGGTGACCGGCTTGACCTCGAGATTGGTTGAGGTTTTACCCTGCCTGACGGTGTGATGCGTATGTCCCTTGTCAGGAGATCGTCGATGTTGGGAAGTGTCTCTGCCATCTGGTACACCCAGGTGATCGAATATCAGGTAGCCATCGTCTTTCAGGAGGCATTGGCCCGCGCGCTGGTGCTGCGCAACGAGTCAATGGCGGCGCGTTTTGCCGATCTACAGGCCGCCAGTGTCCAGGCCAGCGGAGACGGTGGCCGCCTGCTGCAGGTTCTGCAATGGACCAGCCGGGCAGCTTGCGAGGCGGCCACCGAAAAGGTCTTCGACGGCTCGTTTGTGGTGCTACTTCAGCAGCATCACGCCAGCGCTGCCCGATTCGCCGCTTTCACGGCGATGCGCAGCCTTGCGCGTCATCTTGACGGGGCGTTGTATTGCCAGTTGGGCGAGCCTCAGGCGTACCAGGGTGCATAGTGCGGATAGCGATCCAGGCGAGCACCGATGACCATTTCGCTGATCCATGCCGCGAGCAACGTGCTGTAGGCCTTCTGGCTTTCTTCGGTCGACAGCCCGTGGTCGGCGCCGTCGACAATCCGATGCGTGAGCGAGTGGGCGCTGCCAAAGGCTGATCGGTAACTCATCAGCGTGCTGTGGGGGACGTAGTCATCATGCTCGGATTCGACCAGTAACACATCGCCGGCGAACTCGGCGCAGGCAGCCAAGGCGCGGTTGTCGGACGGTACCAGCGGGCGACGGCGGTAATCATTGAGCCGTTGTCGGTCGAGCGACTGCTTGGGCATGTTCCATTCGTCGTCCCAGTACATTGCCGGTACGCGCAGGGCCAGCCAGCGCACCGGGCGCATTGCGGTCAACAAGGTGGCCAGGTAACCGCCGTAGCTGCTGCCGATCACGGCGATGGCATTGGCGTCCACGGCGGGGTGACTGACCAGCCGGTCGTAGGCTGTCAGCAAGTCCTGCAGATTCTGCTCGCGGGTCACCGTCAGGCGCTGACTTTGGGTCTTCTCATGGCCGCGCAGGTCGAATGTCATGCAGATGCAACCAAGGCCGGTGATGTGCCGCGCCCTGGCTAGGTCACGTTGCTGACTGCCACCCCAGCCGTGGACGAACAGAATGCCGGGGATCTTGCTGCCGGGGCTGACCAGGGTTGCACAGATGGTGTCCCCGTCCACCGGCAACTCTATCGATTCACTCTGGATGGCCAATGTGTCGGAGCCGCGCGTACTTGGTGAGTTGTCCGAGTTCACTGTCGTTTCCTTGATAAAAGAGTGTGGCATCGTCCGGCAGGGCGGGCGTGCCAAACACTTCATGGGTAGAAGCGCGCACCCGTGCCAGCATAGGGTCGGCATCGAATGCTTGCAGCGCGAGCAACTCGGCGCTGCTGGCACCCCCCATGCGCCAGGATTGTTCGAGCACGCCACTGCAGATGCGGCCTTGTGGGTTGGTGCCACGGGCAATGTCGTAATTGCGGCGTGAAGCGATGAAACCGGGTAGGTGTCTTTCGGCAGCCTGGTCATAGGCCATCGCCTGTTCGATCGCCAGGCGAACGCTGTCAGGCAAGGTTTCGAGCAGCAGTGATGCGAAGCCGCCTCGCACGAATATCAGGTCAGAACCGCCGTAGACCTCGACACCCTGATGGTCCTGGGTGAGTTGCTGCGTGCCATAGTAGCTGCAGACCAATCCGGCGACCCGGACCTGGCCTACGCTGAAGGTCTCGACGTTGCTCAGGTTCTGCTCGAGTACCAGACCCCAGGTCGCGATCTCCTCGTCGTCCAAAGCGCTGAGCAGGGGCATGAGTTCTTCGGTGCTGGAGAACACGACCTGCCCACGACCGGCGCACGCGCGTACCGGTTTCAGCCGTACCGGCCCTTCTTGCAACAATGCGTGTGCCGCGCGTTGGGCGCTGGCTTTGTCGAACACGGTGTAGCCCTTGAGCAGTGCAGCGCTGGCCTGCCGTGCAAAGGCCTCGGGCCAGTCAGGCTTGGATGGAGCGCCAGGTGGCAGGGGATGCGAAATGGCTTTAGTGGCCATGAACGGGCGAGCAACTGCCCCTCCGAAAAAGTCGGTCTCGCTGTCGATGCCCAGGGCTGTCAGTTGCGCCAAGTCGACCAGGGGCTGAGTGAGCATGTAGTAATACGGATCGCCTGCCTGCGGCGGTCTGGTCAGGTCGACCACCTCGCAACCCAGCAGTTGAGCGAAGCCTTCCGACAACATGCGGTACACCGCGCGCTCGTGGTCAGGCGTATGGGTTCGGGTGTCGAGTACCACGACGCCCTGTTTTGGCTGACAGGCATGGGGCATGGCAATCCGCCTGAGAAGGTGACTGTACTGCGTGTGAATCCAAACCGTTTGTTAAGTTCAGCGTGGCAGGATCGGTGGTCCGGTCCTGACGTAGGACCTTTCCCAGACCGATGCTCAACACTGGTTGACGATTGCAGGTTGTGTGCAGCTATTCCATCATCAAGCGCTCAGGCATAACGGATGTCGCCAAAGAAAAGGGCATTATCGTGCACACCACACTCGAACACACCACGGCTCAGCGTCTTGCCGCGATTCGCATGGTCATGGCCGCGGAGGGGCTCGACGCCTTGTTGGTCCCGTCGGCTGATCCTCACCTCTCCGAGTATTTGCCAGGCTTTTGGCAAGGCCGCCAATGGCTGTCGGGCTTCACCGGCTCGGTGGGCACCTTGGTGGTGACCCAGCAGGTTGCAGGTCTGTGGGTCGATAGCCGCTATTGGGAACAGGCCGAACGAGAATTGGCAGGCAGCGGCATCGAATTGATGAAGCTGTCGCCTGGGCAGCCGGGTGCATTGGACTGGTTGGCAGAGCATGTGCCGGCCCATGGCTGCGCCAGCGTGGATGGTCGAGCGATGGCGCTGGCTTCGGCACGCCAGGTGCGCGAGCGTCTTGGCCAACGAGGCGCGAGGCTGGTGACTGACAAAGATCTGCTCGAGCAGGTGTGGAGCGATCGGCCAACACTGCCATCCAGCCCGGTACATGCCCACGTGCCGCCGTATGCGGTGGTCAGCCGTGCGCAGAAGCTGAGCCAGGTGCGTCAAGCGATGCAGGCCAAGGGCGCGGACACTCACTTCATCGCCACCTTGGACGACATCGCCTGGTTGTTCAATTTGCGCGGCAGCGATGTGCCGTATAACCCCGTGTTTCTGGCCTTCGCTTTGGTTGACAAAGAGCGCGCGCAACTGTTCGTCGGGCCGGGAAAAATCGATGAGTCGCTGCGTCGAGCACTGCGCGAGGATGCCGTCGAGGTGCGTGAATACAGCGAGGCCGCCAGCGCACTGCGTGAGCTGGCATCTGGCAGTCGGTTGTTGGTAGACCCGGCGCGGGTGACCTGCGGGTTGATCGAGCCGCTCAAGGAGGACGTCGTGCTCGTCGAGGGCTTGAACCCCAGTACCTTGAGCAAGGCGTGCAAGCGTGAGGACGAGCTTGAACACGTGCGGCGGGTGATGGAGCAGGACGGCGCCGTCTTGTGTGAATTCTTCGCCTGGTTCGAGGATGCAGTGGGCAATCAAGTCGTGACCGAGCTGACCGTCGACGAAAAGCTGACCGCGTCGAGAGCTCGCCGCCCCGACTTCGTCTCGCTGAGTTTCTCCACCATTGCCGCCTTCAATGCCAATGGCGCCATGCCCCATTATCGCGCCACTGAACAGTCTCATTCGGTGATCGAAGGCGATGGCCTGTTGCTAATCGACTCAGGCGGCCAGTACCTGGGCGGGACCACGGATATCACCCGCATGGTGCCGGTGGGCAAGCCAAGCGATTCGCAGAAGCTTGATTGTACCCGCGTGCTACAGGGCATGATTGCGCTGTCTCGGGCGACGTTCCCTCGAGGCGTGCTGTCGCCATTGCTTGATGCCATTGCCCGGGCGCCAATCTGGGCGGACCAGGTGGATTATGGCCACGGCACTGGACATGGCGTGGGCTACTTTCTAAACGTGCATGAGGGGCCGCAGGTCATTGCCTACCAGGCAGCTCCCTCGGCGCAGACCGCGATGCAGGAAGGGATGATCAGCTCGATCGAGCCAGGCACCTATCGGCCCGGGCAATGGGGTGTGCGGATTGAAAACCTGGTAGCCGCTCGAAGTGCAGGTCGCAGCGCTTTCGGCGACTTTCTCAATTTCGAAACCCTGACCCTGTGCCCGATCGATACCCGTTGCCTGTTGCTGAAGCGGCTGACCGAGCAGGAAGTGCGCTGGCTTAATGATTACCACGCCACCGTACGCGAGCGATTGGCCCCACTGCTGCAAGGGAAGGCGCTGGCCTGGTTGCTGGCTCGTACTGCAGCGATCTAGGGGTGGAGCGGGGCAGCCGTTGGACTGCCCTGGTCATTTGCAAATGACGATCATGCTGCGGCTGGTGTAACCGGCAGGGTTGATGCCGAACAGGTAATCGCCATCTTCTTCATCGCTGTCGCCTGAACGGGCGACGACGCGGTACCCGCGCGTGGTGCAGGCACTCGCTGCCTTGCTGTAGCAGTTGTCCCACGAGGAGGACAGGCCGGAGCAATTGATATGCAGGCCTTTCTTGCCCCGTTTGACCTCGGTCTTAGCCGTGGCGGCACATCCAGCAATAGCCAAGATGGCCAGGATGAGCAAAATACGTTTCATTCCTGTCCTTAAATGCAGGACGGATCAGCTGCCTGGGTCCGTCGTTTTCGCTCGGGTTCTTCCTGAAGGTTACAGCGTCCTTGTTCGACTGCGCTGGGACAGCTTAATCAGCGAAAGGTGACGCCACAATCACAAATGCAGCCTCGAATGAAAAGTTTTCTCATGTCAATCAGCGACTATTGCCGGGCTCGGAGCGTGGCGCATGGACAAGGTAGTGCCTACGGAGGCCGCAATGATGGCGACAATGGCCAACCATTGGGTGAATGAAAGCACCTCGCCCAGGAACAGCAAGCCGGACAAGGCGCCGAATGCAGGTTCTATGCTCATGAGCGTGCCGAAGGTACGGGCGGGCATGCGGGTGAGCGCTACCATTTCCAGGCTGTAAGGAAGGGCGGTCGACAGTACCGCTACAGCGATCGCCATTGGGATGACCGCAGGCGTGAGCAGCAGGCTACCGGCATGCACAATGCCAATCGGCGCAATGAACAGGGCTGCGACTACCACGCCGAGCGCGGCGCTCTGCACGCCGTGTTCGGCACCGGCGCGCTGGCCGAACACGATATAGAGTGCCCAGCAGGCTCCCGCGCCAACTGCGTAGGTGGCGCCCAGCGGGTCCAGCGCCTGGCCGCCATGGCCTGCAGGCAGAAGCATCAGCAGTCCGAAAATGGCCAAGGCGATCCAGATGAAGTCGATCGCCCTGCGCGAGGCAAATATCGCTACCGCCAGCGGCCCGGTAAATTCGAGCGCAACCGCGATACCGATGGGGACCGTCTGCAAGGACATATAGAAGAGGAAGTTCATTCCGCCCAGCGCCATCCCATAGATGACGACGTTGCGCAGCGTGCGCGTGTTGAAGCGGGCACGCCATGGCCTTAGCAAAACAAGCATGATCAGGCTGGCGAAGATCAAGCGCAGTGAGGTCGTACCCTGTGCCCCAATGAGCGGGAACATGCTTTTGGCAATTGAAGCGCCGGTCTGAATCGATGCCATGGCGATGAGCAGCAGGCCTATGGGGAACAGGGTAGAGGCCAGGCTGCGAGGCGGATTGTTCATGGGTACTCTTTTACCTAGGTGTCGTGTGCGCACTATAGTGCGCAATGGGGGAAGGGACAGCAACAAATCGTTGAGCGTTCAATTTAAATGGAGGGTTGGAGAAATTAACGCTTGACGCTCTATGATTACCGTCTATAATTCGCCCCACTTCAGCGCAGTCGCAAGAAATTCGAAACGCTGAGCTGAGTCAAGTGTTTGAAGCTAAACGAGTTTCTCGGAAAAAACTTCAAAATAAACGC
>CAURYQ010000087.1:0-17510 GCA_963529135.1 uncultured Pseudomonas sp.
GTACATGGGCTAGCTTCATCACTGGCGGAGCTCTAAAATGGCTGGTAAATTAATTGACTTTTATAAACACCATAAAGGACTGGTATCTGATAAATGGTCTAGTTACCTGCCAGAATATCAGAGAATATTTTCCAAATTCAAACGTAAAAAAATATCGCTACTTGAGATAGGCATTCAAAATGGTGGATCTCTTGAAATATGGGCCAATTATTTCTCACACGCAGAGTTGATATTGGGTTGCGACATCAATGAAGAATGCGGAAAGTTGAACTACACATCACCTGCAATCTCGTTTGTTATCGGAGATATCACACAGGAATGTACGCTACATAGAATTTTGGCGTATTCCAACTCTGGTTTTGACATCGTCATCGATGACGGCTCACATTCCAGCCAGGACATAATAAATGCTTTCTTGCTTCTGTTCTCACAGATAAAGCCAGGTGGATTGTTTGTTGCGGAAGATCTGCACTGCAGTTATTGGTCCGAATTTAACGGCGGACTCAGCAACGCAGCTTCGTCCATGAATTTCTTCAAAGCTATCTCTGATGTTATTAACTTTGAGCATTGGCGAGTAGGCTGCAGCCGCTCCGAGCATATGGAAAGTCTTTTCCCCATGTATGACCTTCCCGCAGTAAAAAACCTTGAATATCTCTTAGCTTCTGTACACTCAATTGAATTTGTAAATTCTATGTGTTTCATCAGGAAATCACAGAAGCGAACGAATAGCCTCGGGCCGCGACTAATTTCTGGCCTGATAGAATCGATCTGCCCAGTTTCAGAAAAAAATGGCACATTCATTACAGAGCAATGATCACCTCAACCATGATCATAAAATTCATTATTCTAAGTTTCCACGCACTTGGAAGATATGTGGGTTTTTTCATGACTTTCAAGTTATTGACATCCTTACAGCTAGCTCAGATTCTAGGCCATGCTGGCTTGTGTTCCGCTAGCCGCTCATTTTTAGCGCGTAGCCTACTCAAAGCCAGCTCCAAAAGACCTTAAGTTTTGACAGTCAAAGGAAACTAAGTACACCCTGTGCTGAATATATGATACCGTAATGCTTTTTACAGCTACGCTCGAACTCCGATCTTGCTGAGTAGTCTACTCCGCAGGTGCATACTCTAAAATTATAGGTGCGAAGTACGTGAAAATCTTAGTTACAGGTGGTGCAGGCTTCATCGGCTCGGCAGTGGTACGTCACATCATTGCTAGCACTGATGACTCAGTTGTGAACGTTGATAAGCTTACCTACGCAGGCAATCTCGAGTCCTTGCAGTCTGTCGATAAAGATACTCGCTATGCTTTCGAGCGTGTGGACATCTGCGACCGAAATGAGCTTGATCGAGTGTTTCGAGAACATCAACCTGACGCCGTGATGCACTTAGCTGCAGAATCCCACGTCGACCGCTCCATCTCCGGACCCTCTGAATTCATCCAAACCAATATCATCGGTACGTATACCTTGCTCGAAGCCGCCAGGGCTTACTGGATGTCGATTGATGTAAATCGCAAAGCAGCCTTCCGCTTCCACCATATTTCCACCGACGAAGTATACGGTGACTTGGACGGTCCAGAGGATCTTTTCACAGAAGCCACGCCTTATCAACCAAGCTCCCCCTACTCGGCCAGCAAGGCCAGTTCCGATCACCTGGTAAGGGCTTGGGCACGAACCTACGGTTTGCCGACCCTAGTGACGAACTGTTCGAACAACTATGGACCGTTCCATTTCCCCGAGAAGCTGATCCCGTTGGTGATTCTCAACGCTCTCGAGGGCAAGCCTCTACCTATCTACGGCAAAGGCGACCAGATCCGTGACTGGCTTTATGTCGAAGATCACGCCCGTGCGCTCTATAAGGTGGTAACCGAGGGCGAGGTAGGCGAAACCTACAATATCGGCGGCCACAACGAAAAGCAGAACATCGAGGTTGTGCAGACAGTCTGCTCCCTACTCGATGAACTGCGCCCTGACTCGAAATTCCGCCCGCATGTTGAACTCCTCACTTACGTTCAGGACCGCCCAGGCCACGATTTGCGTTACGCGATAGATGCCAGCAAGATCCAGCGTGAACTGGGTTGGGTACCAGAAGAAACCTTCCAGTCGGGTATCCGCAAGACTGTGCAATGGTATCTGGACAACCCTGAATGGGTTGCACACGTTAAAAGCGGCAGCTACCAACAGTGGATCGACAATAACTACGCAACTCGCACAGGCCAAGCATGAAGATTCTGCTACTCGGAAAGAATGGCCAGGTCGGCTGGGAGCTTCAGCGTGCCCTGAGCGTCCTGGGCGAGGTGGTAGCGCTTGATAGACACCTTGTTAGCACGCCTTACGGCGAGTTGGCAGGTGACTTATCGGACCTAAACGGATTGCGTAATGCCATCCAGGCAGTGGCTCCTGACGTAATTTTCAACGCAGCCGCCTACACAGCGGTTGATAAGGCTGAGAGCGAACGCGATACGGCGCATGTCGTCAACGCGCTGGCCAGCAAGGTGATCGCTGACGAAGCCAAACGCCTTGACGCGTGGCTGGTTCACTACTCCACCGATTACGTATTTGATGGGACAGGCTCCACCCCTTGGACGGAAGCCGACAGCGTTGCACCCGTCAATTATTATGGCGCCACCAAGCTTGCGGGCGAACAGCTAATTCAGGGATCGGGCTGCAAATACCTGATTTTCCGCACTAGCTGGGTCTATGCTGCTCGGGGTAATAACTTTGCGAAAACCATGCTCCGGCTTGCAAAGGACCGCTCTATCCTCAACGTCATTGCTGATCAGGTAGGCGTGCCCACTGGTGCTGACCTGCTTGCAGATGTCGCTGTAGCTGCTCTGCAGCAAGCCTGGCTAAAACCAGAGTTGAGTGGCATCTACCACTTGGCACCTGGGGGCGAGACGACATGGCACGCATACGCGAGCTATGTTATTCAGTTCGCTAGGGATCTCGGCGAGACGCTTGTGGTCCAAGCGGTGAATCCAATTGCTACTACCGATTACCCTACTCCGGCCAGTCGCCCTTTGAATTCCCGCTTGGATACAACCAAGCTTCGCAACTCCTTCAAGCTGCACTTGCCTGAATGGCAAAGTGGCGTTACCCGTATGCTCATGGAAGCTCTGAACAAATGAACGCAACCAATCGTAAAGGGATCATTCTGGCTGGTGGTTCCGGAACGCGTCTGCACCCTGCAACGCTTTCAGTTTCGAAGCAGCTCTTACCGGTTTATGACAAGCCGATGATCTACTACCCGTTGGGCACGTTGCTGCTTGCTGGCATTCGCGACATCCTGATCATCTCCACCCCTCAGGATACCCCTCGCTTCGAGCAGCTTCTTGGCGACGGTAGCCAATGGGGCATCAATCTGACCTACGCAGTTCAACCGAGCCCAGACGGCTTGGCCCAGGCATTCACCATTGGTGCTGATTTCATTGGTAATGATCCCTCTGCACTAGTGTTGGGCGACAACATTTTCTACGGGCATGACTTCCAGTCGCTCTTGCTCAATGCAGACAATCGTGAAGCAGGGGCGTCCGTGTTCGCCTACCATGTGCACGATCCAGAGCGTTACGGTGTGGCCGAATTCGATGGCACCGGCCGTGTACTCTCCCTTGAGGAAAAGCCGGCCGCACCGAAATCCAGCTATGCCGTAACCGGCCTGTATTTCTACGACAATCAGGTAGTGGACCTTGCCCGCAACCTCAAGCCTTCCGCCCGTGGCGAGCTGGAAATCACTGATCTCAACAACCTCTACTTGCAGCAAGAACAACTGCACGTTGAAATCATGGGTCGTGGCTATGCATGGCTGGACACTGGCACTCACGACAGCTTGCTCGACGCCAGCCAGTACATTGCGACCATGGAACGCCGCCAGGGCTTGAAGGTTGCCTGCCCCGAAGAGATCTGCTTCCGCGCCGGCTGGATCAACGCCGAGCAACTCGAGCGCTTGGCTCAGCCTTTGCTGAAGAATGGTTACGGCCAGTACCTGCGTAATCTGCTTAATGAGAAGGTGTTCTAATGCACGCTACATCCTTGGCAATTCCCGAAGTCTTTCTGTTTACCCCAAAGGTGTTCGGGGACGAACGGGGCTTCTTCTATGAGAGCTTCAACGCCATCGTTTTCAAGGAAGTCACTGGCCTGCAGCCTGACTTCGTTCAGGACAACCACTCGAAGTCGGTAAAAGGCGTCCTTCGCGGGTTGCATTACCAACTCGCGCCTCATGCCCAGGGCAAACTGGTGCGCGTGGTCCAAGGTGAAGTATTCGACGTAGCGGTCGACATCCGTCGCTCCTCCCCTACCTTTGGCAAATGGGTAGGTGCGGTGCTTTCTGCGGAAAACAAGAATCAGCTTTGGGTTCCGCCAGGGTTTGCACACGGCTTTGTCACGCTGAGCGACACGGCTGAATTCCTGTACAAGACTACGGACTTCTATTCGCCCGCCTGTGAGCGTTGCATCGCGTGGGATGACCCTGAGATCGGTATTGAGTGGCCGATCGATTTCAGCCCGAGCTTGTCCGGTAAGGATCAACTTGGCGTAGCGTTGAGCAGCGCTGAAGTGTTCGAGTAACCTTGCAGCAAGGCCAAGCCGAGAGGCTTGGCCTTGCTAGCTGAGATGCGAAAATAAACCGTCTCAACCGAACCCTTCGCTTCGCTTGAATCATATTGAACCGCCGGATTTTTGCGTTTTTCCGAGGGTTTGGGTAGCACACCAGCCAACCTATAGATCGGAATTTACCCCTTCCCTGTAGTCCATTTCCCAAACATACTCCCACCGCCTTTTTTCGATTGCCGTTATTTAGGCGCAGCTCTAGTCTCAACCAGTCGTTGCTCATCAACGACCGGCTTTGACAGGCCGTTTCGACAAAGAGGCATGGACACCGTTATGGTGGCTGTGCGTGGGGCACGTTCGCGTGCGCCGGGTTGTTACCTCTGTCGACCGGTCTGTCAACCCACGTACAGCTGCCACCCATTTGTTTGACAGCAATAGGTGTCGGCCTCATCGACAGAGGTTGCACATGCTAAAGATCGTCCCAGACCCACCACATCCCCTCCATTCCCTGGAAGACATCCTGATCCAAGCCACCGACTACGCGCTATGCGCCTCGACCGTCGCTCATCAGGCACTCCTGCTACAGCCCAAGTCGCCAGCGTCGATCCTGATAATGGCATCCATGCATGAACTAGAGACGCTACGGGCATTGCTCGAGACGGCGCTTGTGCATGTGCAAAGGCCCAGTGAACCTCGAGCGATGCACTGACGCTTAAGGGGTGTGCATGCGGGTGATTCGCGAGCACGTCCGGTCACACCTGCCCACCCCGGCGCTGGCAGCAAGCAATCAGGGAGATGAAACAATGACCGCACCAGAAACCGGCTTCACCGCCGGCAAGACCAAGTTCTATCAGGGCAAACAGCAAACCGAACCGCTGTTCTGTATCGAACCCGGCATACCCTGCGAGCATGCCCGTGCTCAAGCCTCTGAACTGATGGGTTACGCGCAAGAGCTGACCATCAGTGGCTTGATGGACGAAAACCCAAAGCTGGTTTGGGCTGCGTACTACCTAGGGGCGCTGGCCAAGACGTTGATGGACGATGCTGAGGCTGGGATGGCAGGCTGAGCGAAAGACATGGGGCCGAGCTCGTTGCCATGCGCTACGGGCACGGACTTATAAGGTATAGCCGTACTGGTCGAACCCGACATCAAAGTGGCGGTGTTCGACCAGGTGCTTTCGTCTGCATCAATAAGCTGCACAACCTTGTGAGGACTCGGTATGGGGGCGCGCAGCGGCTTCTGCTTCTCACTCACCGCTCATAGGCCAAGACGAGAGAGGTCTGAAACCTGACTCGATCCGACTGACCTTGCTATTGTCCTGACCTTTTCAGGAACTGACCCGGTTACCCGGCAGCTTCGAATTCGCCGCGTCCATCTTGATAAGGCATCGATCGTGGAACGAGAGGCGCTGAGATGGTCCGCTCTAATCCGCATCGCTCCTGACAGAAGAACACTGAGCACTGGAGGGTTGCAAAGCGCGGACAGATGACGCCGAGCTTTGCATGCGACAGCGACGAGATGAAAGCGAAGCGATCTGCTCTTTGTTGGCTCTAGACGCAGCACCCAATCACGCTGTCCGGAAATCTTCGCACGTAAGGGCGGTGGTTGCTGTGTCCCAAGCCATCGTATAATTCGCACCTGGCAGGAAGGTCTCATGATCATTTTCATATGCCCAAGTAGCACCGCTACGCTGTGGTGCACACACTCAAGGCTTCAGCAATCGCAATTCCCAGGTTCATCTCTGGCCCAGGGGCACTCGCCTTTCTTACCTCTTCGATCAAAGCAGCAAAAATGACTTTTCCTACCTCCAGCAATCGGCTCTACACATTGGATGTACTGCGTGGCATTGCCGCCCTGTGTGTCGTGTTCTGGCATTGGCAGCACTTCTTCTTTGTGGGTGGCACAGCCCCTGGCTTCGAACCGGCACAGCAACCGTTCTTCACCACTTTCAAACTGCTGTACCAGCACGGCAGCATGGCTGTGCAGCTGTTTTTCACATTATCGGGGTTCGTTTTCTACTGGTTATTCGCAAATCACATCGCCAGTCGCTCGTTGGCGATGTCACGTTTTGCCCTAGATAGGTTCAGTAGGCTCTACCCGTTGCATATCGTTACTTTCATCGCTGTGTTCGCCCTGCAATGGGCCTATTTCAGCAGCCATGGCAGCTATTTCATCTATGCGTTCAATGACGCCTACCACGCGGTGCTGAATGTTTTGATGATGCCGGCCTGGGGCTTGGAAAAGGGTTGGTCCTTCAACGCCCCGGTGTGGTCGGTATCGGTGGAGGTGTTGCTATATGCGGTCTTCTTCATCATCTGCCTGTCCAGGCGCTGGAAATGGCCATTGACCGTGGCGGCCATCGCGGTTGGTAGCTACCTCTATCCGGAAATCTACAAACTGGGCAGTGGTGTACTGTGCTTCTTCATCGGTGGCATGACCTATGGATTGCTGACATGGGTGCGCCGGTATCTGGGCGATGGCGGTGCGCTGCTCATTACAGGCCTATTATGTATGGCGGCCTGGGTCTGGCTTCTGAAAACACCCGGCGAGCTAAACAGCACATGGCTGCTTTACGTCTGCTACCCCTTACTTATTGCCGCGCTGGCGGCCGCGGGCTCGCGTTGGCCTGGTCTGGCTAAGCGCTGGGCATGGCTCGGCGACATTAGCTATTCGTCCTACCTCACCCATTTCCCGTTGCAAATCATATTCGCCATGGCCTTCGACGCATTGGCGCTTTCGCGAACAGTGTTCTATCAGGGGTGGGTGATGATGCTGTTCTTCGCTGTACTCGTGCCCTTGAGCCTTGCCACGCATCGGTACATGGAACGCCCCGCCCAACGTTGGCTGCGACAGCGGAATGCCCTAGACGCTGCGCGCAATCCCCAGTAACCCAATCGGCGCCCTTGGCTGCCTATCATCTGGGTGCGCTTGCCAAGACGTTGATAAACCATGCTGAGGGTGGCATGCCAGGCTGGGAAAGACGTAGGGCGCAAGCCGCTGACATGCACTGCAGGCCCGCACTGAACAGCGTACTGACGTATGCGGGTAATCTCTGCGATTCATGTCTCAGGCAAGCGCTGATGTTGAACCTGCAATCAGCAATTCTCAACGTCGGGCCTGTGCGCAGTAGCAAGGTTAAGATCAGTTCGATGCGGCGTGGCCCACTTCGTTTGACTTCGCACACTTTCCAGTGACAGCATTCGGTCGGATTAAAGCCGCGTCGGTGGAGTGCGATACCATTCACTGGCTGACTGTCAGCTACCCCACTCTCCAGCTATCCACATCTGGCTAGCCAAATAACGCCAGCCTCTAACTTCAAATCCACCCAGGCCCATTTTCCCGTGAGCACTCAGAACAATGCCACTGCGGCAGCCCGACCTCCGCAGCCATCCCTGGCCATCAAAGGTCACGACCCTTCCTTGGACGCGCTACGCATCGTCGCCATGCTGATGGTCATCCTGATCCATACATCGGGCAAGGGCTTCCCCAACTTGAGCGATCATTGGTGGGCCGTGAACACCTACGAGAGCCTGTCTCGTGCCTGCGTCCCGATCTTTTTCATGATCACGGGGGCGCTGCTTTTGCCACGTTCGCATACGGTTAAGAGCGTACTGCAACGCAGTTGGCGCATCGCATTCGTGTTAGTGGCCTGGTCTTTGATTTTCCTTCTGTATGGGCGATACAAGGCCGCCAGCATTCCTGATCTGGTCATGCTCAAAGCATGGGTTGGGGAGATACTGCGAGGGCCTGTCATGGGTCATCTCTGGTACTTGTACAGCTTGATTGCCGCGTACTTTTTCATTCCAGTTCTGGCCGGATTCTTCAAAACCACCGAGGTACGGCTTCAGGCCTTCGTACTCTGCGTGTGGTTCATAGGCGGCAGCCTGCTGCCCTTCTTCAATCGCACCCATGCTGACCTGAAGCTGGGCATCGATATCCAGTTTTTCTACATCTATCCCGCTTATATCTTCGCCGGGGCGATGCTGTACAAACACTTCCCGATGAACCTGGGCAGATTTGTAGCCTGCTCTTCAGTATGGGTACTCGCCACTGCGGGCACGGCTTATTTCACCTGGCACCACTCGGTCAAGGCCCAAGGGGGCGTAGAGCTTTACTACGAATATTTCGCGCCGCTGGTGGTGATAGCCACACTCGCGCTGTTCTGTGCCGTGCGTTACGTTGGCACATGGCTAGCCGAGCGCTCTGCGCAAGCGGGCAAGGTCATGATGTTCCTGGGCGGGCTTACGTTCGGCGTTTACCTTGTACACCCCATGATCATTCTGGAGTTCGAAGGCCATGGCTATGGCTGGAACTACACCAACCCTTGGTTCGCCATTCCATCAGTCATGCTCGGTGTTGCCGTGGTGTCAGGCGTGATCACCTACGTCATCAAGAAAGTGCCTTATCTGCGGGCCCTTATACCGGGTTGAGGCCACAGGGACCAAGGCTCCCGGTGCAGACGCTGAAAGTCCACACCGGGCCACTACCTTACGGTTGAGCGGCTTGCCACTGTTTGGTGGCTAGCTCCAACTTGCACACGTTTTGAATGTCGTGCTTCTTCAGGTAATCCGCCACACGCTGGTCATAGGTAGCATCGTTGGGGTCTGCCATGTTCCAGTCAGGCGGGTTGAACGATGCGAAACCGTTGATCGTGGGCATGCGCAGCAGCTCTGCGATCAGCATGGCACTCACGTTGTGTGCGTAGATCTTGTCGATCTGCGATTCCTGTTTCGGCCAGCCGCTCACATAAAACACCTCGCACCCTTCAGGCGCCTGGGTAAGGCCGGCAACTTTGGCCAATTCCGCCTGGCGGTCTAGTGCAATGTAGGAGCGGTTAAGTTCTTCGCCGATCAACAACCCGCTCAGGATCAGGACGATGCTAAGCGGCAAGCGTGGGATCAGCTTGGACAGGTAGACCGTCACCACCACCACGATGGGGAACGCGAGGAATATCTGGTAAGCACCAATTACATTCAGCGCCTTGGCACCCGGGAACAGGTGATAGACGAAGAACCACAAGCTGACCTTGCCAATCTTGATCACGCACAGCCAGGTAACGACCGACGCCAGGAAGATAGCCCACATGAACAGCCCTGATGGGCTGCGGGTTCTGTTGCGGTAAATCGCGACACCAGCAAAGCAGAACAGCAGGAACATGACCGGGGCAATGCCTGTGTTGTAGTACTCGCCCGCCCATGTGTACTTGGGGGCGATAACTTTCAACAGGTGGTTGTACAGCTCACCGAACAAGATGTTGCTTTCGCCGACTTGCAGAATGCCTGGCAGTGTCACGGCATACGCCTGGGACGACCCGTAGGAGCGTACCCCCGACTCTGCGGCTTTAGGCAAGTAAATACTCAACAGGGGAATCATCGATACGATAGCGACGATGCCCACCGCCAATACGGTCCACTTGTGCAGCTTGATCGCTTGCCAGAACGCCTTGCGTTGTGGCTTGGAAGCCACGTACAGCAAGGCCAGGCCCAACGCTACGGTGAAGAAGACATAAAACCAGAGGATGTAGAAACACGTGAGTGCCCATGCCCCAAGTGCAATGCCGGCGCCACTGCCCCAGGCGAACAGCCGCTTGGGGTTGTTGTTCATCAGGCCTTGGTATGCCTGATACAGCAGGGTCGCGACAAAAGGTGCGAAAGCCAGGGTCGCCAGCTGCACCCGCGTGCCATGCACGGTCAGGTTGTTGGCAATGATGAACAAGCCTGCAGCCAGTACCGCCCAGCCGAAGCGAATGTCGAACACCTTGCGCAGCATCCAGTAGAAACTGAGGAAGCCAATGGCGCGAACCACCATGTTCGACATTTCGGAGGACACGAACGGGTCTGTACCAAACAGGCGAATCACCGAATAGATGATGCCGATGATGAAGTAGCCATCCGTCTGCGCGAGGGTGTTCTGATAAGGGTAGAAATAGTAAAGCTGCGACCAGTGAGAATCGCCGGCAAACACGTTGCGCCAGTGCTCAAGAATTGCCACTACGATGGCGGCATCGTAGCTGTCACCGTACAGAGTGGTGAACCCGTTATGAATCTGTACCCGGAACTGGATATACAGGAAAAAACACATCGCCAAGAAAAGCACGACGCCTTTCACCAGCAGCTGTGCAGGGTGCCGGGATTGTTGACCTATCGCTTCCATGAAGTGCCCATCTGATCAAAAAAAGCCGGAGGGTAGGCCCCTCCACGCATCAACCTTTTAGCGCTACTACAATACCGGTCATGATCAACGCCACGCCGATGAAGTACTGCACGCTGAATCGCTCGCCAAAGACGAAGTGGCTACCGATCGGCACTAGAATGAATGCCATCGCCATCAGCGGATACGCTTTGCCCAAGTCGATCTTCTGCAGAACCCACACCCATGCAATGGTGGTGATCCCGTACAGCGCGAACGCTGTGAACAGGGTCATCAGGGTATTGAGCTCGAAGAAGCTTCCGGTGCGCTGCAACGACGCAGCGCTGAGCTTGAACAGGATCTGGCCACCAGCGATGCCCAGTACACACAGTACAGCGACTAGATAAACCATCAACGATCCCCCTGTTCCACAAACTTCACCTTCTTGCGCGTTCGATGGAACGGGTGTCGAGGCCCGGACGCAATGTCATGGCCGATGAATGCCAATAGCAGCTGTACACCCACGATCACTGGCAATGCAGAAAGCATGACGGTGCCGGCTGGCGTAGCGGTGTCGCTGCTTGCGGAATCGATCCAGTGGCTGACGCCAAACACGGTACCCCACACCAGCAGCACCAGCGCGATCGGGAGTTCCAGGGACGCCAGCGACATACCACGCAGGTAGTAGTTGTAAAAAATCCGCTTGCCAAAGTTGCGGGCGTGCTTGACCAGGAACTCGCCGACGATCTTCGAAATCTTGAGGTTGCTGACTTCGTCTTCGTACTTTGCATCCATCGGGATGTCCACCACAACGGCGCGTAGCGTATTGAGGCGGAACAGCATGTCGGTCTCGAAGAAGTAACGACGGCTGATCTTGTTGAATGGCAGATGACGTACAACGTCGACATGGATTGCGGTGTAGCCGTTGGTAGGATCGAACAGATCCCAATACCCGGACGACAACTTGGTCATGAACGACAGTACGGCGTTGCCGAACAGTCGTACTTTGGGCATGGCGGCAATCTTCTCCAGGTCGAAGAAGCGGTTGCCTTTGGTGTAGTCGGCGTCACCCAACAGGATAGGCGATATGAAGTTCTCGATGAGGCTGGGGTCCATCTGGCCATCGCCGTCGATTTTCACGATCACGTCGACTTCATCGGCAATGGCAGCTTGGTAGCCGGTCATCACGGCACCGCCGACGCCCTGGTTTTCAGGGTTGCGCAAAACGCGGACGCGTTCGTCCGTGCAGTTGGCTTCGACGTAAGCGCCGGAACCTTCCGGGCAGCAGTCATCCACGACATAGATAACCTGCACTTCCGGGCCGATGCTGTCGATCACGCCCAGAATGTGGGCTTTGACTTTATATGACGGTATGACGACCGCGACCTTGAAATCATTGATGACCATGTCAACTCCATTGAAACTGTTCGACGTGCCTGCCGGGGCTATCATGCCAGGCGGCTCGCCTCGGCCTGAGATATGAAGTTCCAGGGCCAAGGACTTGATGATTTGGGGCGGCGCGCAGGGCAACTGCTGCGCCGCGAAGGGACGAAGAGTACAGCTATAAGGGCTGTTTTGGGAGCCTGGCCCTTAATCCGCTGAATGCTCCGCTACGGGTCGCGTGACGGCCTGAAAGCGTTCCACGCCTTCCAGGAGTTGTGCAGCGCTTTGCTTCCAGGTCAGCCATGGCATTGCCGTGGACGTCGGGTGCTTGCCTTCGGCTTTGAGCGCTATCCACTGGGTTACGCAGTCGGCCAGCGTTTGGGCCTGCGACCCGTCGAAGAAGTAGGCATGCTCACCGGCCACTTCACGAAACACCGGCAGATCACGCGCAATGATTGGCAGCCCTTTCTGTGCAGCCTCGATGAGTGGCAGGCCAAAGCCCTCCCCTTCCGACGCCGCGATCAGGCAGTCACTGTTCTGGTAGACGTGCTCCAGGTACTCGTCACTGATGCCGTCCAGCCACATCAGCTTTCTGCCCAATTGGGGATGGGCTTCGATGCGTGCGGCCAGTTCATCGACCAGCCAGCCATGCTTGCCGACGATCACGAGGTTGGCTTCCACGCCACTTTCCCACAGCAAATCGAAAGCAGCCAAAGTCTGGGCGTGGCCCTTACGCGGCTCAAGCGTACCCACCATCAAGAATACTGGCCCGGCGTCCAGCGTCTCCAGGCGTTGCGAGGGGCTGTCTGGCACGCCTTTGGACGGTGCGGATTGATCGATGTCCGCACCCAGGTGGAAGGCTCCTACCTTGAAGGGTGCCTGACGGACAGGGCCGCTCTCGGCCATCCAGCGCTCGAGGTCGTCGGCGACAGCCTGGGAGATGCACAGTGCGCCGTCGTAGGTCGCCACATCGTTGATCCAACGGCGATAGTGCTCTTGCAGGCTGTCGACGAAGCAATGTGGCATTTGCAGGATCAGCAGGTCATACACCACGAAGTAAACCGACACGCCGTGGTTGCGCAGCATGTTCAGGTACGGCTTCTTGTGCGGCAGCACGTCCATCAGCAAATCAAGACAAAGATAGGCGTCGCCTGCGCGGAAGCTTATTGCTTCGTCCTCAGTAGCTTCGTCCGGCTCTTGGGCGAGGAACTTCTGGATGAAGCGTGAGGCATGCCGGTAATACGTTTCGCCAGCAACGGTGTATACGGGGCGAATATCATAGCCGGCCGGCGGGCTTTTCAGCCATTCGAGCAAGATGCTTCGCACCACGCGCTGGATACCGCTTTTTCCGTCGTGCTTGCACAGCTCTGAGATGTCCACGAAGAGCGCCGGTTTGCCTTCGGGCACTTGCACGGAATAGTCGATGGCTTTAGCCAGCCTGGCCACATCGATGACACCGGCATCAAGATGCCCGGTGGCGGCAATCGACTCGGTAACGGCGGCAAGCAGCGCTTCTTCTGTGAGGCGTTGCTCAGCCACGTCAGAAGCTGCCACAGCGGCTTCGAACGCTTCGACGGCTGCTTTACCTGTGCGGTCCCAAGAGAACAGTTCTGCCCGTTGCAGCCCGCGCGAGGCGAGTTCTGCGCGGAAGGTGTCATCCAGCAACGCCTTGCGCAATGCGTCAGCCATCGCCTCGGTGCTGCGAGGGTCGAAGGTAGCTGCATCCCAGCCGATCACCTCTGGCACACTCGAGGTGTTCGCGCCAATTACCGCCGCCCCGCACTTCATGGCCTCCAGCGGCGGCAGGCCGAACCCTTCGTGCCAGGATGGGAACACATACAAATGGCAAAGATTGTAGAGGCCGCGTAGCTCCGCATCAGTAACGAAGCCAGTGAACAGCAAATCGTCCTCTCTCAGGCCCTGCGCCTTGGCATGCGTGCGGTACTGATCCACATGGAATTGCGGCATCTTGCCGGCAAATACAAGCTGGGTGTCATCCAAGTCAGCCTTGACGCGAGCAAACGCCTCAATCAAACGCAGCAGGTTCTTGCGTTCATCCGCACCGCCGGAATAGAGCACGAACCTGTTACGCAAGCCGAACTTGGCGGTCAGCGCCTTATGCTCATCTTCGGTAAGCACTTGCGGGTAGAACACGTCATCGGCAGCGGTCGACACGTTGACAATCTTGTCGCCGACCAACGGCAACAGAGACAACGCTTCTTCGCGGGCAAACTCAGAGATGGACAACAGCAGATCGTAGTGCTGGAAGGTTTCCACCTTGTTCAGGTAGTGGGCCTTGTAGACAGGGTTGCCGTCCAGGTATTGCTTTGGGCTCACCAGCGGGATCAAGTCATACAAAGTCGCACTGGTCACAGCGCCTTTATGCAAGGCAGGGCTGCCGACTACGGCGTCGTCAATGTAGCCTTCCACGGAGCTGGTGACGTGAACGACATCTGGCGCCAGCGCATCGATGCAAGCCTGGCGAACATGCTCTGCCACTTCACGCTTGGCGGCATTGGCAGGGTCATGACCTGCTACTGGCCCTTGCGCATACCAGACGCGAATATGGCTTTGCGGTAGCAATTCGGCAAATGCGCTGCGAATACCCTCGATGCTTTCGGCCAGCATGCCGTTGAGCACGAGAAACACTTCATGCTCACCTCGGTTGCGGACAACACCCTGGGCAAACGCCATGCTGTACCGACCGATACCTCTGAAACGGCTTTCGGTCTGCGCGCCCTGCATGTCAATTACGATACGCATTACTTCTGGCCCTTCGTCACGGCAGCACGGAGTGCGCTTTCGATCTGGCGCCCCCGTGGGGTCAATGGAGCATGGTCGATCAAACCGTGCTGTGGGTCGTTGGCCTCTACGGGCACTGCAGGCGCTTGCACTTTCAACAGTTCGCGCAGTGCGCCACTGAGCCAGGGGCTGCGTTGCACCAATGACCTGACCTTGCGTTCGATCGCCGGGCGACGCGCCAGCCACAGCCGGGCATGGGGCGCAATGCGGCGCAGGCCTTGCTTGGCAGCAGTCGAGACACTACGAGGGTGCTTGACCAGATGGCCCAACTGGCGCACTGGCGTAGTCGCGCGCCACAGGGTACTGCGCTGGAATGTGGTCAACTGCTGTTCCAGATCGGTAGCGCGCAGGTACCAGTTGTGGGCGTTGCTCAACGATGTGTTCATCTCGAGCTGCAAGCGTTCGGCCTGCTCGCGGGCCTGGGCCAGCTCGTGCTGCGCATGTTCGCGCTCATTGTCCAGTTGCGTTTGCAACCGCTCGAGTTCCTGCGCAAACCCGGCTTCGAGCAACTGCACGCGCTCAGCCTGTTCGGCTTTCAGGGCGCCGAGTATGTCGTGTACTTCGGTGGCCATCTGATTCTCTAGCGTGTTCAACCGGCCCTCCAGGGCTTGGTCATAGCGCGACGCCAATTCGTCCAGCGCCACGCCGTACACCTGCTCGAAGGGTACGTCGAACGCTGCCAGCACGTCGGCCGGGGCCTGCTTTTGCGCCACCACGGCGTAATCCGGGCTGGTGCCGGCCAGTACGTCCATTACCCCCAACTTGCGCTCGGGTTCGTGCAGGTCTGGCGCTTCTTGAAGGCGCAGGACCTTGGAGCGGGCAAACCCCTTGAACTCGGTCAAGAACGACAGCAGCAGGCTGGGGATCGGGCGGTCATGGGTGGGGTCGACGAAGAAGTTGTTGGTGCCGACCACCACGTTTTCGGCGTTGGGCGTTTCCAGGATCAGCAAGCCGCCGGGCTGCAGCACCCGCATGGCCTCGCCGACCATTTCTTCCAACACGGTAAAGGGAATGTGCTCGGCGATATGGAAGCCACTGACGGCGATCAGGCTGGCGTCGGGCAACTGGCGCAGCGCATTGAGGGCATCATCGGTGCGCACCGGCAGGCCCAGTTCGCGGCAGGCTTCGAGCATGCCTTCGTCCAGGTCGACGCCGCTGGCGTCATAGCCTTCGCGAATCAGCATTTCCAGCCACTCGCCACGGCCGCAGCCTACGTCCAGCACGGCTGCCTGGGGATACAGCTTTTTGAGCGGCGCCAGAAACGGCAAGTAGACTTCGAGGCGGCTGGCAATAAGCGCCCGCGAGCCGCGGTGGCGGTCTTCGAACGCCCGGTAGAATCGACTATCCATTACTGCACTCCACGGTCGGAGGTATCCAGGCCAGGCCTACGAAGGTACTTTCCGAAACGTTGACGACGTTGAACACCAAGGCCAGGTCGCGCCACTCGTAGTTGTCCACCACGTGGGCATCGGCCGCATGCAGCGCGACGGCGACGGAATAAGAGCCCACGCCCAGGTTGGCGGGGAAGCGGAAGCGGTACGACAGCTGCGTACCCTGCAGGAGGTCCTTGCGGGCACACCCCAGGTGGTGGGTATTGGTGCCGTACACGTCCTGCCCCAGGCGGTCCTTGATCACGTAGCCCACCACCAGCTCGGGCAACGGGGCGTTGATGGCCACATCCACCGTCAGGCAGACGTTTTCGCCCACCGTCACGTACTCGGCGGCGGCGCCTTGTGCGTTGTACAGCGAGACACCTTCGATACTGGCCTTGCCGCTGCCCGAGCGCGTCTGGACAGCGCCGTTTTCGAGGGTTTGTACCTCGACAGTGGCATTTTCCTTCTGGGCAATCAGGGCGTTGTAGTAATCCATCACCTCTTCGGGTGGCCCGTCCTTGATGACGGTGCCGCCGTCCAGCAGGATGGCCCGGTTGCACAGGGCTTGAATGGCAGCGCGGTCGTGGGACACGATCAGCAGGGTGGTGCCTGCCTGCTGGAATTCCTTGATACGGCCGAAGCTCTTGTGCTGGAAATAGCTGTCACCCACCGACAAGGCTTCGTCGATGATGAGAATTTCGGGGCGGAAGGCAGTGGCCACGGCAAAGGCCACGCGCATCTGCATGCCGCTGGAATAGGTGCGCACGGTCTGGTCAAAGTATTCGCCGATTTCGGCGAACGCCTCGATGTCGTCGATCACGCTGTCGATCTGTTCGGTGGAGAAGCCCATCAGCCCGGCTGCATGGTAGGCATTCTGGCGCCCGCTCAGCTCGGCGTTGAAGCCCATGCCCAGCTCCAGGATGGCGGCGATGCGGCCGTTGACGCGCACCGTGCCTTCGCTGGGTTGCAGGGTGCCGGTGATCATCTTCAGCAGCGTGGACTTGCCCGCGCCGTTCTGCCCTACCAGGCCGATGGCTTCGCCGGCTTCGATGTTGAAGCTGATGTGCTTGAGTACCCAGTGCTCGCTGCTGGCCTTGACCGGCAGGTAGCACCAGCGTGCGATGCGCTGCCATTCGGAACGGTAGCTGCGGTAGGCCTTGCCTACGTTGGTGACGGACATGAGCGTCATAGCGAGTCCACCATTTCTGCAGAAGCCCTACGGAACAGGAACAGCCCCAGCCCCATCAGCCCCAAGGCGATGGCGACGGTGACGCCC
>CAURYQ010000088.1:0-17481 GCA_963529135.1 uncultured Pseudomonas sp.
CAGCACTGGTGTTCTGCACCCCCACCCAAGTGCATACCAGCGTCATCAACGGCAAGGTGGTGGTCAAGGACGGTCAGCTGACCACCGTCGACCTGCCCCGTGTGCTCGAGCGTCACAACCGACTGGCCTATCAGTTGGTCGCAGGCCAGTAACGCGACGCCTACAGGGCGTTGCCTGTCTGACGGGCCTGGGGCTGCATTGCAGCCCCAACTGGCTCACCTCGATACCTCACAGCACCATTACCATTTCATGCCATGCCATGCCGCCGTGATCGGAAGGCGACGGCTGGACATACTGGTAGCCCAGCTTGCGGTACAGCGGCACATGCTGTTCCTTGCACATCAGGTGAATGGTTTGTTTGCCGCAGGCTTTCATCCGTTCGATGAACGCCTCCATCAGCCGCTTGGCATGGCCCTGGCCTTGATAGGCAGGGTCGACGACCACCGACATGATCACCACATTGGGCGCATCGGGGTCATGCCCGACCAGTTCCTTGAAGGCTTCGTCCGACATGACGACCCGATGAGCGCAGCCACTGTTGATGAAGCCCACGATGGCCCCGTCGCTTTCAAGGAGCAGGAAGCCTTGAGGGTACTGACTGATGCGCGTCTGGATCTTTTCCAGCGTGGCAGCTTCGTCCCCCTCGTAAGCACCGATCTCGATGGCATGACAGCGGCTGGCGTCCTCGATGGACGGCGTACGAAATTCGAGCGAAGGCATGGGCGGCTTTTCCTTTTGTCTGCACGATGCGGCGCCCATGATAACTGCCCATGGCGCTTGCTGCGACGTGCCCCGGCCCGCATCATGGGCATCTTTGCCCGCGACGGACTCACTGAATGATCGCAACACCCGTGACACCCCTGGAACCGAGCCGTTGCAAACGCCTGAAAGCGGCTACCCGCCGCGAACATGACAGCGTCGATCAGTTGGTCATGGCCGCCCGCCCGTTTGAAGACAGGAATCGTTATGCGCGATTCCTGCAGGTACAGCACCACTTTCACGCAAGCCTCGCGAAGCTTTACGAAGACCCCTGCCTCAATGAGTTGCTGCCAGGGCTCTCATCGCGTTCCAGGTTCACGGCCGTCGTGCAGGACATACGCGACCTGGGGCTCATCCCGCCCGCACTGCCGCACAGCGTAACGGCCGACCCGGCGCGGGCATTGGGCTGGCTTTACTGCAGCGAGGGATCAAACCTGGGTGCCGCCTTCCTGTTCAAGCAAACCCAACGCCTTGGCCTGGACGAAGAGCACGGTGCACGGCACCTGGTGGCGCCCCCAGAAGGACGCGCCCTGCACTGGAAGACGTTCGTGGGCGCGATCGACAACCTCGTGCTCGATGAACAGCAAGAAGCCTGCGTAATTGCCGGCGCCACTGCAGCGTTCGATGCCTACCGGGCGCAAGTCCTCAAAGTTTTCGCGGCGCAGCTGCAGGGCGCTGTCGATGGCTCGCGAGGCTGAGCAGGTGCACGGCAGCGGTCGCTGGGCCGGTTCGAAGCCCCAGGTGGCGATGGTGGGCACAGCATCCCCCCAGGGTGGGCAACGTTGCCAAATGCCAGGGGGCGTCTTTACTGTTTGTTAACGACCTCGGCATAGGTGTGCGCCCATGAAGATCATGTTCACCCGTATTTTTGTGGACGATCAGGCCAAGGCATTGGCCTTCTATCACTACGTGCTGGGCTTCGAACCCAAGCAGGACCGCGCCATGGGCCAGCACCGCTGGCTGACCCTGACCTCCCCCAACGACCCCAACGGCGTGCAATTGCAACTGGAGCCCGATGAGCACCCGGCGTCGAAAGCGTACAAGACTGCGCTCAAGGAGGATGGCATTCCCATCGCGACGTTTGGGGTTCGAAATGTGGAGAGCGAGTACATTCGGCTGTGCGCTGCGGGTGTGAAGTTCAGCCAGCCTCCCGTCCAGGTCGATAGCATCACGACTGCACTGTTCGACGATACCTGCGGCAACCTGATTCAGATCACCCAGACGCACTGACACAAACCGCGCGCGCCGATCGAATCCCGATTGGCGCCTCCTCCCCCTCAATGCCCAAGGACACGCGATGCGTCACGAGTTCGACGAAGTGCTCAACGATCTGGTCGACTACTTCCTGCTCGGCGACATCCTGCTGCTCGAACGCTTCAAGCAGCAGCAGGGCCTGCCCGACGATCTTGCCCATGAATTCACCCATCATGACAGCGGCGACCAGGCCGTACGTGACGGCGTCGTGCTGCCCGTGGCCGGCGTCGACAACCTCCCCTACCACATCGTGTTCACCCTCGATGGGCAAATGCCGACGTTGCGCGAGCCAGGCAGCCGCCTCAAGCACCAGCGTGGCGGTTACTCGCTGAAGATCGAACACGGTGCCGTCATGCTCTACACCTGGCGCATTCTGCAGTACTTCACCCCCAAAACACTGGGCGACTTGATGGCGCGCTACCGTGAGCCTGGACGGCCAGTGATCGAGCTGGACAACGGCTGGTACGACGTGGAGGTCTTGGCCGGCGCCTGCGTGCGCGATGGCCTTTACGAACCCACCTTCGAGTTCGTCATGCACTCGCGCACCGACCGGCCTGCGGTTTGCACCGTGGACACGGGCTATAGCTTCAGCCTGCGGGGCTATTTTGACTGACGTGCACTTAGCGTGGCCATGAGCGGTTCGGTGCACCCAGGCTGGCAAGGCGAAATCTGGCTGGCCGAGGACTATTGCCTGGTGATGGGGCGGCTGGGGTGCACCGACAGCCACCAGCACTATGCCCATCAACTGTTGATCGGCCTCGATGCCGATGTCGAGGTCTGCCTGGATGGCCAAAGGTACAGCGGCGCCCGTGTGTTGATCCCTTCGCACAAGCCCCACGCCATCCTCAGCGAGGGCGTGCAGTGCCTCACCCTGTTTGCAGAACCGCTGGCGTTCTGCGCAGCCGACCTCGAACGCCTCGAGGCATCAGCCGACATGACGCCTGAGCAACTGGCCCTGCGCTTGCAGACATGGCCCCGATCGGTGCTGGATCCACGGCTGGCAAGAGCGCTTGAGCGCATACGCGCCTTGGGCGAGCACGCCCTGCCCGCGAGTGAGCTGGCCGGTGTAGCGGCGCTTTCGATCAGCCAGCTGGAACGCCTGTTCACTGGCCAACTGAAGGTATCGGTACGGCGCTTGGTTCTGTGGCAGCGCCTGCGTATTGCCGTGCAGCAGGCGCTGGCCGGTGCCAGCCTCACAGAGTCGGCGCTCGCGGCAGGCTTCGCCGATTCAGCACACTTCTCGCGCAGCATGCGCCGCCACTTTGGGCTCAGCCCCAGTGATGCCGTGCGTGATCTAAGGCTGGGCTTGCCTGGCTAGGGCCTGACGCAGTGCAGCCGGCAGCACTGCCGGAGCGTGCCCGCTGCTCCCAAGCCATGGCTCGCGCAGTTGTGCCAGGTAGGCCTGCGGATAATCGGGCCGATCGCCGATACCCATGTCATCGTCGCGCAGGGCGTAGTCAGGCAGGTACAGCGCCGTGCCCAGCAAACGATCCCACAGCGGCAGGAACAGGGCGAAATTGACGTCGCCATGGGTGCCGTATTTCAAATGATGCAGGCGGTGCACCGGTGCCCAGGCGAACACGTGGCGCAAGGGGCCGATACACATCCGCACATTGCTGTGCTGCAATAACAATTGAACGGACACGCAAAACGCCAGGAGTGCGGCCACCTGCACCGGCAGGCCGAGCATCAACAACGGCAAGGTGCCGCCCAGGGTTTCCAGCATCTGGTGCAGGGGATGTTTCATCAAACCGTTGAAGCCATACAGGCGCGTCACACTGTGGTGCACAGCATGCAGGCGCCATAACCAGGTACTCCGGTGACTGGCGTAATGCACCAGGGTGATGCCCAGGTCCGCCAGGATGATCGCCATCAGCAGCTGTAATGCCAGAGGCCAGTGTCCAGGCCAGAGGCCGGCGTTCGGTAGCCATGCCGCCAGCGGTATGACAACGGCCACGCTGACCCATGTCAGCGCCTCGTTCACCAGGGCATGGCAGATGTCCCGCCGGGTATCGCCTTGCGGCCGGTTCCACCCTGTCTTGTAAGGCATGGCCAGCTCGCTCAACAGCGACACCGCGACGGCGACCATCAGCAAGGGCAGCAACCACAATAGACTGGCGTTCATCGCCACGGCCAGGGCAGCGGCAATGAACCCGAAGAAGAACGCAGGGGCATAGAGGTAGCGCATGGGCAACTCCAGAACGAAGGGAGCCCCCAGTGTCCCTGTCGCCGTCACCCCTGTGCTTGAACGAACGGCGCAACAGCGTCGCTTGAGCTATTCGTTCACCAGGCGCTGCAACACACCGCCTTCATGGCGCGCGAGGATGCGCAGCAGTTGGTCCACCAGGGCCCGGTCCGGCGCATCGAGGTGGAAATGGTGACCGCCTGGGTGCCAGGATACTTTCGTCTGAGGCGGCAACGCCGCTTCACGGCGGCCGAAGGCCTCACCGGTGAAGGCGCCCTGCCGGCCAAACATCAGATACAACGGGCAGCGAATCTGGCTGAGCAGGTCGCAGGCCTCCGGCTCGGTGAGTGGCATGGGTTCAGGCAGCACCAGCCGCGGATCATGCCGCCAGCAGTAACCGTCGTTCAGCTGGAGCAGATCGCGCATCGCCAGCAACCGCGCAGCCTCCTGCGACAGGTCCGTATCCAGGCGTTCACGGCGCTGCGCCAATGCACTGTCCAGGTCATCGAAGCGTTGCACGTCGCGGTCGTTGAACCCCTGCAGCTGCGTGCGCTGGACCATGCGCTTGAGGCGATAGGCACGCGCCAAGTGCTGCACACGGTCATGTTCGGCTACGGTGAACGGCGCACCCATGCCGTCGAGGAAAGTCATGCTGGCGATGCCGCTGGTCATGGCTGCCAGCAACGACGCCACACCGCTGCCCATTCCGTGCGCCAGCACATGGAATTGCCTCATGCCAAGGCTTTCGGTGACCGCCAGCATGTCTTCGGCGTGCTCCCACAGGTAGTACCCGCTGTCATGCCGGCGATGGTCGGAACGCCCATGGCCGACCAGGTCGGGCGCGACCACGAAACAGCCATCGAGCATGGGGGCCAGGCGCTCGAATGAAGCGGCGTTGTCCAACCAGCCGTGCAAGGCCAGTACGGGGATGCCATCCTCCGGCCCCCAGCAGCGCACGGCCACTTCGATGCCATTGATGTCCAGCGGGTGATCCTTGGGGAGGGTGGTTGATCGCATGGGTATGCTTCCTGACTGGGAGCCTGATGCACGTACACCAGACCGAACACGCCACCGCGTTCCACGACTCCTGTCGCCTGCGGCAACCCTTGCGCCGAGCCTTGCAAGGCAGCGACAGGTCACCTTGGCGCAAGCCAGTGGCCACCACTGGCTTCTTACCGACTGTGACTTAACCGTCACCGACCCTATTGGCCGCGACAGTCCTCAAAGCAGCCCTGACGCCCATCGACGCGGTTGGAAGCGCGCGCGGCCACGCCGGCGTCGCCATTGGCCGGTTCCACGTGCCAGTAGCAATGCTGCACCGCTCTGGTCACCGCGACATAGGCCAGGCGTTGCACCTCTTCCTTCTGCGCCGTGTCGAACGGCTGCGGATCGCCGGCCTTGCCCAGCCCCGCCAGTCGATACACCTGGTTCTTGTAGGGCGAGCTGGTCAGGTACTGGCAGTCGCCCAGCATGAACACCGCGTCGGCCTGCAAGCCCTTGGCGCTGTGGTAGGTGAGTTGGCGAAGCCTGCGTTGGTCGGCAGGTAGCGCAGCCTCGGCCTGGAGTATGGGCTCGAGATGTTCGCTCATCGCAGCCCGATCATTGCCCTTGCGGTACAGCATCAGCACCGACTCACCGCGCTGATAATGCTCGATCAGGGTCTGGCCCAGGGCGGCCTCATCACGATCGAACACCTTTACCGGTAAAGCGGCCAGCTCGGCCGCAGGGCCGCTGGCACGCGCCTTCTTGCCGGCGATGGTCGGCGTCCCCTTGACCAGGTGTTCGGCGGCATCGATCACCTGCTGCTGGCAGCGATAGTTCTCGACCATCATTACCCGTGTGCTGGCGGGCGTGGGGAAGGCTTTGGTGAATTCGGTGAAGTACTTGGGTGAGCTGCCCCGCCAGCCGTAGATCGATTGCCAGTCGTCACCCACGCACAGCAAGGACGAGTGCTGGGCATTTCGGCCGACATTCAGGCTTGGCCCGCGCCTGCGGATTTCGCGTAGGCAGGCCCGTAGCCAGCTCACGATTTGCGGGGAGACATCCTGGAACTCATCGATCATCAGGTGGGCCAGCGGGCGCAACAACGGGTCGGGCAACAACCGCAGGTTCTCCGGGTTGTTTTCCCCGAACAGTGCGAACATGCGGTTGTAGCTCATCACTGGCGGGGCCTGGTCGAGCAAGTGCGCCTCGAAGGCTTTCCAGTACAGGGCCAGTGCTTCGAAAAACAGGGCATCGCTGTCACCCGGTACGAAGCGCATGGCCGCAACGGCCGTGTTCACCTCGAGCCCGAGGTTTTCGATGAAGCCCGCTGCAGCGACGAAGGTGTCCAACAGCGGCGCGGCGGCCAGCTCGCCCTTGACCTTGTATTCGAACCCCGGCCCCGCCACCGCATCGCCGGCCAGCGACGCGGCCAGGCGCCGGGCCATGGCATAGTTGTCCAGCCAGATCAGGGGCTGGTCGCAAAACGCCTGCAACAGGGTTCGCTTGACCGCCCATTCCGCGCGTACGGCCAGCTTGGCACCGGGCCGTTGGTACTGGGCGCTCTGCGATGGGTCGAAACCCAGCACCACCAGTGGCCCTGTAGCGCCCAGCCGGCCGTGCACATGGAAACGGCTGCCGCGGATCTGGATGGTTTCGCGCGTGGGCTCTATCCCTTGGATAGGCCAAGCCCCCGCCGCGAACCACAGGTCCTCGATCACATCGCACAGTTCCTCGTCGCGTTGCGCGGCCAGCTGCATCACCTGGGCGCGCTTCTGCACCTCGGGGTTGTCGGGGTCCAGTGGCTTGAGCTGCAAGGCCTCGTTGCGCAAGTGGCCGATCAGCTCGGCAAAGCGCGGGCTGTCCGCCAGCAAGGCGCTGTAGCAGTGGTTCAGCTGTTGGCGCTGGGCATCGTTCAGGCGCAGGTCGAACGGGTTGCTGTCCGCCTCCGCCTCGCGCCCGACGGGCATGTCGTTGCCCAGGGTCTCGAAAGCCCGCACCTGCTCGAACCCAGGCAGGCTGCGAACCAGAGGCAAGATACGGGAGTGGAACGTGCGCACCAGCTCGCGCGCTTGCCCCGCTTGCAGGGGCACGTCCCACAGCGCAAATACCTGCACCAGGCGCTTGATGAAGTCCTTGCGCGACTCGCGGGTGAAAGTGACGACCGTCATGGCGTCCAGCTCATAGCCCAGGTAATGGCGCAGCAGCAAGATACGCAGCACCAGGGAGGTGGATTTGCCCGCCCCTGCCCCGGCTACCACGCAGGTCGAGGGCGTGTCGCTGAAAATCAGTTTCCATTGTGCGGCGCTGGGTTGCGAGTGACTGGGCAGGCGCTGGGCAACGTCGGCCTTGAAACGCTTCTTCAGCTCGGCGGTCAGGGCCAGGCGCCAGTCCTCGAACAGATGATCGTCTTGGCCGGGCACTGCTGCGGTATCGGGACGGTGGTCACGAATGACCAGCACTTGCCGACCTGCCTCGTACCCCTGCGCATGACCACGCTCGAAACCCTGGCGTTCTCCCTCGCAATGCCCCTGATCCTGGCCATCGGCATGGCCTAGCAACCAGGAGTGGCGGTGCTGGGCCTGCAGCCGGCTCAGCCCTCGCCCCAGGCACTGGGCAACTAGCCGTCTGAGCCAGGGCAGACGCGTGGGTGGGGTCAGTTCGGCGAGGGCCTTTGGTTGCTCGTTGGCCACAGTCACTCCGTAGGCAGCAAAATCAGCCGGCAATGTTCGCCGCAATGGCGCAAAAGCGCCAGCGGATGCGTGGGAAAACATCGCTGGGCACCGCCATGACGGGGAGAAATGGAAGCAGCCTTGTGCCGCGATCAGGCGCGAAGCACCCCTGGCTTCTAGACAGATGATCTTTTCCAATCTAATTAATCGATCATATAAAGCCGATATTTACGCTTATTTTAGATACGTCAGAAGCGCATGATGGTTTCATTCCACCTCTTCAAGGAGCCCGATCATGCTGCAACTACGACCCTTCAATTCCCTTGGCGCTGCCAACCACGGCTGGCTCGATGCCCATCACCATTTCTCATTCGCCGAGTATTACGACCCCGCACGCATGCACTGGGGCAACCTGCGGGTCTGGAACGACGACGTCATCGCTGCTGGCAGCGGGTTCCCGCCCCACCCCCACCGGGACATGGAAATCATCACGTACGTCCGCGAAGGGGCCATCACCCATGAGGACAACCTGGGCAACAAAGGCCGTACGGAAGCTGGCGATGTGCAGGTCATGAGTGCCGGCACGGGCATCGCACACGGCGAGTACAACCGGGAGGACAGCGACGCACGCATCTTCCAGATATGGATCGTTCCCGAGCGCAGCGGGGAAGCGCCTTCATGGGGTACGCGACCATTTCCCAAAGGTGAGCGCGGTGAAGGCTTCGTTACCCTGGCCAGTGGCCGGGACGGCGATGAAGGCAGCCTGCCGATCCGCACCGATGCCCGCCTGGTCGCTGCAACGCTGCGCTCAGGTGAAACCGCCGAATACCGGTTCGACCCCCAGCGCCGTGGTTATCTGGTCCCTGCCAAGGGCCGTATCGAGGTCAATGGGCTTGCGGCCAACGCCCGGGATGGCGTGGCCATTGCCGACGAAACCCTCCTGCGGGTCACCGCCCTGGAAGACAGCGAGGTCGTGCTGGTGGACGTCGCCTGACGCCCAGGCAGCCGGGTCAATCCTTCATGGGTTGCCCGGCTGCGCCAGCTCGGCCAATACTTCGGCGGACGTGGTGACCTGGCGGAAATGATGTTTCCACAAGGCGATGCCCATCTGCGCCGAGCGGTCCAGTGAAGACCCGACGGTCATGTCGGTCACCAGCGTCGGCATCAGCCCGGCGTCGAACAGGGCAAAGCCGGCGGCCAGCACACAGGTATCGGTCTGCAAACCGCTCACCAGCACCCGCTGTACGCCCAGCCCGCGCAAGTACGCGATCATTTCGTTACCCGGCCCATAGCCATGCTTGATGAACACCTGGTCGGCTTCAACCAGGCTGTCGTCTTGCGTCGCAGGATGCCAGCCAAGTTGTTTCTCGAAAGGGGTCACGCGCTCATCATGCACTTCGACCGAGGCAATGGTGGGTATGTTCGCCGACAGCCGGCGCAGACCGTCGATCAACCACTCGGGCGGGCTGAATGTGGATTGGACATCGACGATGAGCAGGACCTGACGCATGGGCACCTTCTGTCATGGGAAAAGGGGTGAAGTATACCCGCCCATGCCGCGCGGGCGCGTCGGCGCCACTGCGCTTTATTACAGGCTTACCGAGGCCGATGAACAAATCTTCATGGGTGCTGCAGCCCGCTGAGCTCGGGAGCCCTGGACTTGCCCTGGGGGCCCGCACCGCGCCACGCCTTGAGACCGGCATGCGGCTTGCGTAGCATCACTGTCCCATCCGGCAGCAGGCTCGATTGCCGCCTGCGCCCCGCCTTCTACAGACAGAGCCCATGCCCCAACCGATCCCCCTCAAGGACCATGAAAAGGAAAAGCACCTGGTCAATCGCCGGCTGCTGGCCTGCGCAACGCTGGTCTTCAGCCTGGTCGCCATCCTGATTGGCCGGCTGTATGTGCTGCAAGTCATCCAGCATGACCAACAAAGCGCCGTGTCGGAGAACAACCGCGTTCATGTATTGCCGATCGCACCGGAGCGCGGCCTGATCTACGACCGCAACGGCACCGTGTTGGCCGATAACAAGCCCAGCTTCGACCTGACCATGACCCGAGAACGGGCCGGCGGCGATACCGCCAAGGTCCTCGATACACTCGAACAGGTGCTGGGCCTGGATGATGAGGACCGCAAGCAGTTCGACAAGGACCTGCGGCGCGGCCGCAAACCCTTCGAACCGGTTACCTTGATGGTGGGCTTGAACGAAGAGCAGATAGCCTTGATCGCCGTCAACCAGTTCCGCCTGCCGGGTCTGGAGGTAGAGCCGCAATTCATCCGCGAGTACCCACTGGGCGAACACTTCGCCCATTCGGTCGGCTATGTGGGCCGCATCAACGAAAAAGAAGCCAAGACCCTGGACAGCACCGAATACCGGGGAACCCAGTCGATCGGCAAGACCGGCATCGAACGCTTCTACGAAAGCCAGTTGCATGGTCATGTGGGCTACGAAGAGGTCGAGACCAATGCCCAAGGCCGGGTCATGCGCGTGCTCAATCACAAAGCGCCCACCCCGGGCCAGGATATCGTGCTGACCCTCGATGCCCACCTGCAATTGGCTGCGGAAAAGGCTTTGGGCGACCGCCGGGGCTCGGTGGTGGTGCTGGATCCGGCCAACGGTGATGTGCTGGCGATGGTCAGCAACCCTGGCTTCGACCCCAACCTGTTCGTCAAGGGCATCAGTTTCAAGCAGTATGCGCAGCTGCGCGACTCCATCGACCGGCCCCTGTTCAACCGCGTGCTGCGCGGGCTGTATGCACCAGGCTCGACGGTCAAGCCCGAAGTGGCCATTGCGGGGCTGGACAGCGGCGTGATCACGCCAGGCAACCGGGTGTTCGATCCGGGTTACTACGAGTTGCCGAACTACGACCACAAGTACCGCAACTGGAACCGCAGCGGTGATGGCTGGGTGGATATGTACACCGCGATCATGCGTTCCAACGATACCTATTTCTACGACCTGGCCCACAAGCTGGGTATCGAGCGCCTGCACGACTATATGGCGGAATTCGGCCTCGGCCAGAAGGTGTCGCTGGACATGTTCGAGGAAGCGGCCGGGCTGATGCCTTCGGCCGAATGGAAGCGCGCCACCCGCCGGCAGCCTTGGTTCCCTGGCGAGACCTTGATCCTGGGCATTGGCCAGGGCTACATGCAGGTCACGCCGTTGCAGCTGGCCCAGGCCACCAGCCTGCTGGCCAGCAAAGGCGTGTGGCACCGCCCACACCTGGCGATGACGGTCGGCGGCGATGCGCCGGTCGATCCCAACCCGATGCCCGATATCGTGCTGCATGACAAACGCGCCTGGGATCAGGTGAGCCAGGGTATGCAGATGGTCATGCACGACCCGCGCGGCATCGCTCGCGCGGCCGCCGCCGGCGCGCAGTACCGCATTGCCGGCAAGAGTGGTACGGCCCAGGTGGTGGCCATCAAGCAAGGGGAACGCTACAACCGCAACAAGACCTTGGAGCGGCACCGTGACAACGCCTTGTTCGTCGGCTTCGCCCCGGCCGAGCACCCCAGCGTGGTCGTGGCGGTGATGATCGAAAACGGTGAAGCCGGCGGCCGGGTGGCAGGCCCCGTGGTTCGTGAGGTGATGGACGCCTACCTGCTGGACGAGCAAGGCCACCTCAAGCCCGAGTACGCCGGGAGTACGGCGGGCAGGTCACCTGCCCATGGCTGAACACCGCACCCACGGGCAGCGGTTCGGCTGCCTCAGGCAGCGGCGCGCGGCATGAGGTCGTAAGGGTGCTGCCAGCCTGGCAATGCCTGGAGCCGTGCCTTCCAGGCTTCAATGTGGGTGTACTGTTGCACGGCCATGCCGGTGTCCTCTGGCATGAATACATAACCGGCCAGCGACAGGTCGGCGATGGTCACACGCTCACCTACCATGAACGCGCGGCCGGCCAAGTGCGTATCGACGATGCGATAGGCCGCAGCCGCCCGCTCACGCAGAAACGCCGTCACCTCGGTCTCGCCAGTTTTCTTCAGGCACAACAGAAAGCGCAGCGCCGCGTAATAGCTGGTGAACTTGTGGTTGTCGAACAGCATCCAGCGCCAGATCTCACGCCGCTGTTGTTCGTCCTCGGCACCGAACTGGCCCGTGCGCTCACTGAGATACTCAAGGATCAACGCTGACTGGGACAAGGATGTGCCAGCATGCAGCAGCACCGGCACTTCGCCTTGCTCGTTCACCGCGTCCCGCCAGGTCGGGTCGCGGGTCTGGCCATTGAAAAAATCGACGAACACCGGCTGCCAGTCCTGGCCAGTCAGCTCCAGCATGAGCGCAGCCTTGTAGGCATTGCCGGATTCGGCGAAACAATGCAGCGTGTACTCGGACATGATGCAGCCCTCGATGGCTGGCCGGGTGGGCCATGAGCAGAGCACGGGCGTGGTCATGCGGTCAATCCATGGTCTGTCGCAGCGCCTTTGCCCAACCGGGTCATGCGCCGGGTGAACAGGCCATCGGCTGGCGCTCGGGTGATGGAACTCCAGGCAAGTGCATAGCCTCTCACCAATAGTGGTAATCCCCTGGGCTTCACCTATTGGAGAACACGACATGCGCCAACTTGCCCTCGTACCCGCACTGCTGCTTCTGTTGCCTGCCGGCGCTGCCATGGCCCGCGTCGATGGCCGCGACATCGCCACCTCGGCCGGTGTCTCGGCTTCGCTGTACTCAACCTTCAAGGATGACAAGCGCATCATTCCTGCCCGTGACGAGCTGTCGGCCTTCGTGGCCAGCGGCGGCGCCATTCGTGGTGCCTACGTCGAGGCGGCCTTGCAGCAAGCCCGCAAGGACCACCCTGGCCTGCAGGTCAATGACGAAGAACTCGCTCGAGCCATCCTCTCCCAGGACGACCCATTGGTCGCCCAGCAGTGACTGCTACCGGCGTTGGCCGTGCTCGCGGCCAGCGCCGGTCGTGGCCCCTCCCCCGCACGTTCAGGCCGGCCTTGCAGCAACGTGTCGGGCTGTGCGCACTCCGCTGCGCCGCTGTCCATTGGCCTCACCTCGTATTCAGATCAAGCGCTGGCGCAGTGCCTCCGATACAACCTGCCTCGGCATGCCCCTGGTCGGCCAGGCTAGATCACGCTGGGCGTGGCAAAGCCGTGAGCCGTCTTCGTGACGCACGGCCAGGCTCGATCGCCGCACTGAATCCGCTATCCTGAGCGCTTCCTTGCTCCGGACTACCCCATGGAACTGCACATCCGCCTGGAGGGCCGCAAAGGCCTGGCCACCCAGCTCTACGCGCAACTGCGCGCCGGTATCGAATGCGGTCACCTGGCCGCCGGCAGCCAGTTGCCGCCCAGCCGCTTGCTGGCGGAGCAGTTGGGGGTGTCGCGCAAGACCGTGGCCGATGCCTATGCCCGTCTCACCCAGGACAACCTGCTGAGCGCGGTGGTCGGCCGCGGCACTTTCATCAATACCCACCCGCCCAAGCGCGGCGCGCAAACACGCACCGTGCCCCTGGCCGGCGACGCGTCGCTCAAGCGCTGGCAGTCCCGCGCCACGGTGCTCGATCAACGCCAATCGCAAACGAGGGTGCGGTATGACTTCATCGGCGGCGTGTCGAGCAAGGCTCAATTTCCGTTCGACCTCTGGCGCAGTTGCCTGAACTACGCTGTGCGGCGAAGCCAGCATCATCCCCAGCGCTATTTTCCAGCTCAGGGGTTGCCGGAGCTGCGCGAGGTCATCGCCCACCACATCGCCTACGCCCGAGGCGTGCACTGCGGTGCAGACGATATCCTGGTCTGCAACGGCGCACAGCAGGCCCTTGACCTGATCGCCAGGGTGCTGGTGGAGCCCGGCTGCCCCGTGGCGATGGAAGACCCAGGGTATCCGCCGGCAAGGCAGTTGTTTCTGGCCCTTGGGGCCCGGTTGCAGGCTGTGCCGGTAGATGACGAAGGCCTGTGCGTGGACCAGATCGCCGAGGGGACGCGGCTGATCTATGTCACGCCTTCGCATCAGTTCCCGCTGGGCATGCCGATGAGCGAGCCACGCCGGCGAGCGCTGCTGGCCCGGGCAGCGGCATTGGGCGCACTGGTCATCGAGGATGACTACGACTGTGAGTTCCGCTACCAAGGGCCAGCCGCGCACGCGCTACAGCGCCTGGACACGCATGGCTTGGTGGCCTACGTAGGCACGTTCTCCAAGACCCTGCTCCCCGAGTTGCGGCTGGGTTATGCCGTCTTGCCAGAGGCTGTGCTCAAGGCGACCTGCGTCGCCAAGCAACTGAGCGACTGGCACAGCTCGACGCTGCTGCAGTGGGCGCTGGCTCGTTTCGTGAAACAGGGGCATCTGAACCGGCACATCCGCCGTTGCCATGACGTCTACAGCGCACGCCGCGAACGCCTGTTGCACCGCCTGGACGACGACCTTGCCCCCTGGCTTCGGGCCGTCCCTGCCGAGGCGGGCTTTCATCTCAGCGCCTTGGTGCAAACTGGGTTGAATGTGGAAGATCTGGTCGCCCAGGCGCGCAAGGTCGACCTGGGCGTTTATTCGCTGGCACCGTTCTTCAACGAAATGCCCGTGCGCCCGGGGCTATTGATGGGTTTTGGTGCCATCGAGCTGCTGGACATCGATCCGGCGCTCGACCGACTACGCGATACGCTGCGACGAATCAGCTGAGGGCACCTTCGGCATCGCGCGGGGCGGGCCGGGCCATGGCCTTTGCGTAGCTTTGCGGGCTGAAGCACGTGGTCACCAGCAGCATCGTCACCACGCTGGCCGTGAGCACGGTCCATGCGCCTTGAAAATCGCCATCGAGCGCACGTAGCCAGCCGATGATGTACGGCACGCAACCCGTAATGATGAAGCCGATGCCCTGCACGAACCCGGCCAGACTGCCGGCTTCGGCGGGCGTGGACAGATGCTCGAGGGTCAGCGTCAGGCTTTGGCTGAAACAGGCGCCCAACCCGAACCCGATCAACGACACCCAGAGCCCAGGCGCCACAGTGGGTGCCATCAGCAAACCCATGAAACCTACCAGCTGGATCGACAGCGCCAGGGCAAGGCCTGGACGACGATCTGCAAAGCGTCGCAGCAGCAACGGCAAGCCCAACGCACCCAATACCTGGAATATCGTCATCAACCCCACCAGATCGGCACCTCCCTGCGCGCTGCCGCCCTGCTCGAGGTAGTAGGCCGGGAGCCAGGCGACCATGCTGGTGTAGCCACCGTTTATCAAACCGAAGTAGACAGCCAGCAACCAGGCGCGTCGGTGGCCAAACCAATGCCCGCCGTAGGCTTGCGCTGCAGGGCCTTGCGCGCTACGCGGCCGCACGAAGATCCACGCCAACATCGCGAACGTGGCCGGCGCCGCCCAGACACCCAAGCCGACCTGCCAGTACCCGAAATGCTCGGTCAGGTGTGGGCCCAGCACCGCAGCCAGCCCGCCCCCGCTCATCAAGGCTGCCGAATACAGACCCATCGCGCCGGCAAGTCGCCCTGGAAACCAGCGATTGACCAGGCCCGGCATCATGCCTTGCACCACGGCCACACCCAGGCCGGCAAGCACGGCGCTGGCAATCAGCGCCCAGGCACTGTCGAGGTGCAAACGCCACAGGCACGCCAGCGCCACGGCACCCAGGCCACCGAGCATGCCGGCGTGCTCGGTCAGCCATCGGCGTGACCAGGGATGCAGCAACGGCACCGCCCCCATGCACAACACCGGCAGCGCCGTCAGCAATGCCGCTTGCTGATAACCCAGCCCCGTACTGAGGCGCATCGGTTCGAGCAATGGACCGATGCTGGTCAGGATCGGTCGCAGGTTCAGGGCAAGCAGCGCCACCAACACCCATTTCCAGGCTGTCGTCATTGAGCACTGGCCTGCTGCCACTGAGCATACAACCCAGCTTCGCCGTCCGGCTTCAGGGCACGCAGGGGCAAGGACTGCTGCTGTGGCGGGCGCGCCATTTGTGCATACACCTGGGCCGTCGATAGCCCGTAGGGCTCGCCCTCCTCGTTGTCATAGGCAAACCAGGCATGGCTGATACCGCACAGGTGCATGGCCGCCAGGCACATGGGGCATGGGTGGCCACTTGCGTAAATGTGGGCGCCCTCGAGGCGAGGGCGACCCAATGCTTGGCTGGCCTGACGGATGACCTGCATTTCGGCATGCGCGGTAGGGTCTTGAGTGCTGTGTATCTGGTTGACACCGCGCGCTACCACTTGGCCTTCATACACCAGTACGGCACCGAACGGCCGGCCCCCGGCTGCGATATTGGCGCGTGCCAGTTCGAGGGCTTCGCGCATGAAACGGACTTCTGGCATGACTCGATCTCCTTGCTGGGACGGGGTCATTATCCGGGGTTGGTGACGGCAGCAGAAATGAAGAGATTGGATGCCTGTCAGTGGGCGTGCGAATAGTGCGATTGGCCTCCTGGAAGATGCACTGATTGGCTATCGAGCGTGACCGCGGCCGGGGTTATCGTTGCGTCACCTTAATGTGCAGTTGGAGAGAACCATGCAACACCGTATCGACTGGTCGAAACAGGCCCCCGACGCCTACAAGGCGATGGCTGCCCTGGAGCAGGCATTGACCCGTACAGGCCTGGAGCACGAACTGCTTGAGCTTGTGCGGTTGCGGGCATCGCAGATCAATGGCTGTGCCTACTGCGTGAACTTGCATGCCAATGACGCGCGCAAGGCCGGTGAAACCGAAGCGCGCTTGCAAACACTGTGCGTATGGCGTGAAACCTCGTACTTCACAGCGCGTGAGCGAGCCGCGCTGGCTTGGGTTGAAAGCCTTACGCGGTTAGCCGAGTGTGGAGCGCCGCAAGAAGAGTACGAGACGTTGCAGATGCACTTCGAGCCGGCAGAGGTGGTGAACCTGACACTGGCTATTGCGACCATCAATGCGTGGAATCGGTTTGGGGTGGGGTTTGCCATGGTGCCGGGCTGAAAGATTGGACTGGCTGCGGGCGAGCCTTACAGTTCAAGTTTCACGTTTCAAACTGTGAGCTGTGGGCATGGTTACCCAATAGGTATTCATTAGTGCGGGTGGGGTATTGTTAGTGGAGCTCATAGTGGGAGCGGCTTTTAAATATGGGTCCGCTTCGCGGCCCATCGCGGCGCAAGGCCGCTCCCACATTAAAATGTCTACGTCTGCGAGACTGGTGGAGAACAGTAAATCCATAGGATTCTTCCAGTAATCCTAGTTTTACCCCAGATGTTTTCAAATGTAACAATCGGTCACGAGCAACAGTAATTAACTAAATTACAAGCCGCCTAAAAGCCATTTGAAGCCATCCTTTGATCTCAAAACTCAGGCCTAACCAACAGCATGAGAATTTGCACTTCCGGTGGGAGCGGCCTTGTGCCGCGATGGGCTGCGCAGCGGCCCCGGCAATTTATGCTGCCAGGCTGGTTTTGGGGCCGCTTCGCAGCCCATCGCGGCGCAAGACCGCTCCTACAGTGAAATGTCTATTTCTGCGAGATTTGTGGAGGACGGTAAGCCCATAGATTTGTCCAATAATCTATTTATCCCCCAGTTTTTTTCTAGAATAACAATCGATCACAAGCGACAGCAAATAACTAATCTACAAGCCGAGTACAAGTCATTTCAAATCACTGTTTAACCTCAAACCTCAGCCTTACCCCAACTATTGAAAATTTGCACTTCCGGTGGGAGCGGCC
>CAURYQ010000089.1:0-17310 GCA_963529135.1 uncultured Pseudomonas sp.
CGCTTGGGGTTTGGCGAAGCTGCCGACAACCCTGCCGTGACGGTGGCGATCAAGGTCATCATGGCACCGCTTGGCCAGTCACTGAGCAGCCAGTAACTGCCCAGCAGCAACAGCACGGCCGCCGAGCGCAGCCCGGCTGCCAGGCTCACCAGGGCGCTGGTCTGTGCAACATAGGGCTCGTCCCACCGCTCGCGCGCGTGGTGGTGAACCGCCAGCGAGGCGTGGGTTTCGGCGTAGCTGTACATCTCGTCGACGAAGCGGTACAGCAACTCGAACGCCGTGTGGAAATCCAGCAGGTCGGCTTCGCACGGCTCGGTGGCCAGATAGTCGGCGCGCAAGCCGCGCACCTGAGCCTGTAGCCCTTCCCGGTAGGCACCGAGCTCCAGGGTCAGGCGCAGGGCATCGGCATCGGTCAGCGCGCGCCCCACGTAGGGTTGCAGCAGGTCGACCAGGGTCTGCAGGCCGGGCTCGATAGCGCCGACGATCTGCGCGGGGCCGCGGGCGCGCAGCCGTTCGATCAAGCGGTGCAGCGCATTGAAACGCGTGGTGATGGCCATGAACTCACTGTTCATGCGCACCAGCCGGCCACTGCGCCGACGCATGTGCGGATCTTCGAAGGCGGTGACGTTGCGCAGGCTTTCCAGCCCTACCGCCTCGGCCACGAAGCGAACGTTGCTGCTTTCGAAACGCTCGCGCTGGCTGTCGCCGCGCAAGGCTTCGACCACCACGGCCGCGAACGCGCCAAAGCGCTGGTACAACGCGTTGCGCATGGCGGCACTGGCCGACTGCGGCAGGATGGCGGCGCTGACGAAGGTGGACACCATGATGCCCAGGGCAATCTCCAGCACCCGCCACACCGCCGCCATGAACGCCTGGTCCGGGTGCTGCAACACCGGCAGGCCGATCATCGCCGCGGTGTAGCCTGCCAGCACGAAGCCGTAGGCCTGGAAGGTGCGATAACGCATGGCGCCTGCCGAGCACACGCCCACCCACACGGCCAGGCTGGGCAGGAACAGCTCGCTGTTCTGCGGGAACACGGCCATCAACGCGACCATCATCGCAGAGCCTGCCAGGGTGCCCAGTACCCGGTAGAAGCTCTTGGCGAACACGTGCCCGCTTTGCGGCTGCATGACGATGAACACGGTAATCATGGCCGTCCGCGGCTGCGGCAACTCCAGGCGCATGGCCAGCCACAAGGTGATGAAGGCCGCGGCCAGCACCTTGAAGATGTATACCCAGGTAACCCCGTCGGTACGCACCCAGGCAAAGAACCCGCGCCGCCACTCCAGGCCTTGCAGCCAGCGCAACGGCAAACCCCACGTACTCATGGGCGGTCACCCGGCTTGGCGTTCAGGATGGCAAGTGTTGCCGGGGTGGCTGGCGCCGCCTGGCGCTCTTGGTCCGGTACATCGTCGCCGGCCTGCAGGCCCCCCCCCAGCGCGGTCACCAGCCCGGCATGGGCAATCAGGCGAGCGGCCTGCACCTGCTGTTGCACCTGTTGCTGGCGAAACAGCAGGGTCTGGGCGTTGAGCACATTCAGGTAGTCGGTAAGGCCCCGCTGGTAGGCGACCATGGCGATGTCGTAGGTCTTCTGCGCGGCTGCGACCGACTCGTGCGCGAAGTGCGCTTGCGCCTGCATCGATTCACGACGCACCAATTGATCGGAGATGTCTTTCAGCGCGCTGATCACCGTCTGGTTGTAGCGCGCCACGGCCACGTCGTAGCCGGCCGAGGCGGCCCCCAATTGCGCACGCAGGCGCCCGCCATCGAAGATCGGCAGGGTGATGGCCGGGCCGACGGTGTAGTTGAACTTGCGCCCGGTGAGAAATTCCAGCGGGCCACCGCCAGTGGCCACGAAGCCCAGGCTGCCGATCAGATCCACATTGGGAAAGAAGCCGGCGTGGGCCATGTCGATCCCTCGCGCCTGCGCAGCCACTTGCCAGCGACTGGCGACCACATCAGGGCGCTGGCCGACCAGCTCGGCCGGCAGCCTGGCGGGCAGCTTCAACGGTGCCGTCAGGGTCAGGCCGGGACGCTGCAACTGCGCGCCCTCGCCAGGCCCCTTGCCCGCCAGCGCGGCCAGCTGATGGGTGGACAGGGCGACGGCTTCGTCCAGGCTATCGAGTTGGCGGTGGGTTTCGGGCAGCGGTGCCTGGGCCTGACTGACCTCGAAATGGGTGCCGATACCGGCGTCCAGTCGACGCTGGGCCAAGGCCAGGATCTGCTCCTGCTGCGCCAGCTGGGCCTTGACGATGTCGCGCTGGGCATAGTGCAGGCTTAGCTCGATGTACACGTTCACCACCGCGTGCTGCAACTCCAACTGGGCCTGCCGAGCCTCTGCCACTCGCTGGTGCGCCTGGTCCACCGCCTGCTCGCTGGCATTGCGCTCGCGTCCCCAGAGATCCAGGGCGTAACTCAGGCCGAGCGTTGCGTTGTTATCCCAGGTGGTGGCGCCGGACAAGTCGCCGGGCCCATAGAACGGATCTTCTGGCCAATTGTGCCGCTTGAGCGCAGCCTGCCCATTGCCTTGCAGGTGCTCGGCCGACTCGGCAAGGCCCGCCAGGGCGCGTGCCTCGCGCACCCGTGCAGCGGCCATGGCCAGGCTTGGGCTTGAGGCCAGCGCGAGGGTTATCCAGTGGTCGAGCTGGGGGTCGCGGTAGGCGCGCCACCATTGCTGGTCGGGCCAGTGGGCATCGGTCGCGGCCTGCTCGATGGCCGCACCGGGGCTCAGGGTATTGGGTTGCAGCGTTTGGGTTTGCGGGGCGATGCCCCAGGTTCCGATACAGCCACTCAACGAGAGGGCAAGGGCACAGGCACTGAACGCACGGAGCGTTCCGATGATGCAACGCGGCACAGCTGCGATATCCCGAGGAAGAGGTGGAGGGGCCGGGCAATTCTAGGGGGCGGTCACACTGGCGATAAGCGCTGATTCCTGCGAATCTTTGTTACTGAAACGGCGATAATCAGCCTTTGGTCGAAGGCAACTTTTCATCTTGGTTGCATGACTTCGTGACACAATTTTGTCCTCTACCTTGAGAGTGACCCATGGACACCCTGCAAAACATGCGTGCCTTCAGTTGCGTGGCCCAGCTCGGCAGCTTCACGGCCGCAGCGGGCCAGCTGGATACGACCACCGCGAACGTGTCGCGGGCCGTTTCCAACCTGGAAGCCCATCTGCAAACACGCCTGCTCAACCGCACCACCCGCCGCATCGCGCTGACCGAAGCCGGCAAGCGCTACCTGATGCGCTGCGAACAGATTCTGACCTACGTCGAAGAAGCCGAGGCCGAGGCAAGCGACGCCCATGCTCGCCCGGCCGGGCAATTGAAGGTGCACTCGATGACCGGGGTGGGCCAGCATTTCGTGGTCGATGCCATTGCCCGCTACCGCGAATCGCACCCCGACGTCACCTTCGATCTGACCATGGCCAACCGTGTGCCCGACTTGCTCGACGAGGGCTACGACGTGTCCATCGTGCTGGCCACCGAGCTGCCGGACTCAGGCTTCGTGTCACAGAGGCTGGGCATCACCTACAGCATCGTCTGCGCCTCGCCGGCGTACATCGAGCGCCATGGCGTGCCACACAAACCGGCCGACCTGCTCAAGCATGCCTGCCTGCGCATGGTCAGCCCGGTGATCCCCTTGGAAAAATGGCTGTTCGACGGGCCCGAGGGCCAGGAGATGGTCAACATCACCAGCTCGCCATTCATGGTCAACACCGCCGATGCAATGCGCACCGCCATCCGCAGTGGCATGGGAGTGGGGGTGCTGCCGATTTATTCGGCCATCGAAGGGTTGCGAAACGGCACCCTGGTGCGCATTCTGCCGGAGTACCGGCTACAGGAACTCAACCTGTATGCCATCTACCCTTCGCGTCAGTACCTCGATGCCAAGATCAAGACCTGGGTAGAGTATCTGCGCAACTCGCTGCCGGAGATTCTCGCCGCCCATGAAGCCGACTTGCAGGCGCACTGAAGGCCGACCGAGCTCAGGCTTGCAGCCTGCTGCGCACAACCTGTAGCTTCAGGGTTTTGCGTTCAGGTGCACGATGAAAAAGACCGTCCTTGCTTTCAGCCGCATCACCCCGGCCATGGCCGAGCGCTTGCAGCACGATTTCACCGTGATCATGCCCGACCCCAAGCGCGGCGATGTCGGCGCGCAGTTCAACGAAGCCCTGCCGCACGCCCACGGCCTGATCGGCGTGGGCCGCAAGCTGGGGCGCGCCCAGCTCGAAGGTGCAGGCAAGCTCGAAGTGGTGTCCAGCGTCTCGGTCGGTTACGACAACTACGATTTGGACTACTTCAACGAGCGCGGCATTGCCCTGACCAATACCCCGGACGTGCTCACCGAAAGCACGGCTGACCTTGGCTTTTCCCTGATCATGGGCTGCGCTCGACGTACCGCAGAGCTCGACGCCTGGACCAAGGCAGGCCACTGGCAGGCGAGCGTGGGGCCTGCGCTGTTCGGCAGTGACGTGCATGGCAAGACCCTGGGCATCGTCGGCATGGGCAACATTGGCGCTGCCATCGCTCGCCGGGGTCGCCTGGGTTTCAACATGCCGGTCATCTATAGCGGCAACAGCCGCAAGACGGCCCTGGAGCAGGAACTGGGCGCCCAGTTTCGCAGCCTTGAGCAGCTGCTGGGCGAAGCCGATTTCGTCTGCATCGTGGTGCCCCTGTCCGATGCCACTCGCCAGTTGATCGGCGCCCGCGAGCTGAAGCTGATGAAGCCCTCCGCGTTCCTGATCAACATCGCCCGTGGGCCGGTGGTGGACGAAACGGCATTGATCGAGGCCCTGCGCAACGGCACGATCCGAGGCGCCGGGCTGGACGTGTACGAGAAAGAGCCGCTGGCCGAGTCGCCTCTGTTCAGCCTGCCCAATGCCTTGACCCTTCCCCACATCGGTTCGGCCACCGCCGAAACGCGTGAAGCCATGGCCAACCGCGCCATCGACAACATGCGTGCGGCGTTGCTGGGCGAGCGGCCGCGGGACCTGGTCAACCCTCAGGTGTGGAAAGGCTGAACGGGCGCATCCGTGCGCGCTGGCGACGATGACTAAGCAGGCCGTGCGACCTCAGGGTTGCCCACGGCCTTGGGCTTGCGAAACACCAGCACATTGCCCGCCATGACCGCCACCAGGCCCAGTAACGCCTGGGTCGTCCACTGGTAACCTTCGACCGCTGCCGACACGTTCAGCGCCACCAACGGAAAGAGCACCGTGCAATAGGCCGCGCGCTCTGGCCCCATGCGCCCGACCAACGTCAGGTAGGCGGTGAACGCGATCACCGAACCTGGCACCGCCAGGTAGAGCAGCGAGCCCACGTAGCGGGCGTTCCACGCCATGTCGAAGGGAATGCCCCCCACCAGGCAGGCGATGGCCAGCACGCCTGCCCCATAGGCCATGCCCCAGGCATTGGTGGTCATGGGCTTGAGCCCGGCCGCCTGCTGCACGCTCGAGAGCATGTTGCCCGCCGAGAAGCACAAGGTGCCCAGGAGCGCGAGGCCAAGGCCATACAGGGTCTGACGGCTGGCCGCATGGTGGGACAGCTCCGGCCAGAACATCAGGCCCAGGCCCAGCAACCCCAAGGCACCCCCGCCGAGCACATGAGGGGCCACCTGGCGGCCGAAGAATACCCTGGCATTGAGCGCATTCCACAACGTGGCGGTCGAGAACACCACGGCAATGAGGCCGCTGGCGATCCATTGGCTGGCACTGAGAAAGCAGATGAAATTGATGCAGAACAGGCACAACCCCTGGGCCAGGCAGATCTGGTGACCGCGCCGGCCCATGGGCTGCAGGCGGCGGGTGAGCAAGAGTACGGCAAACAGGATCAATGCCGCCAAGGCGAAGCGATAGACGATGGACACGGGGATGGCGACCGTGCCCAGCTGGAATTTGAGGGCGATCCAGGTAGTGCCCCAGATCAGGACGGTGAGCAGGTAGAGCGACAGGTTCATGGCGATGTTTCCCTTGGGCCTTCCACTGAGTGCCCGGCCTCGGCAGGCAAGCCTGCGAGATGGGCATTCCCAGTGTTTGGCCAAGCGACGCTTGCCCGCTTGCATAAACTTGCGCTTTTCCTCATCGCAGCGCTCTGATGCGCATTCAGGGGCAGTAGCATGTGCAGCAGAGGTAACGCCCAGATGACGCCATTCACCCAGTTGCAAGTGTTCAATGTCATGCATGCATCGCCCAATGCCCGGCTGGAGCTCAGCGCGCACCTGGGCGATGGTCTGGCGGCTGCGCTGTGGCGCAATCGCGACGATGCCCGCGACTATCACGCACCGAGCCACCACACCCTGTCCTGCTACCTGGCCGACGGCACCGGCACGTTCCGTCGCCAGCGACCGGCCGACAAAGGCGCACCGGACAAATTGTGCGTGTTGCCGGCAGAGCACGAGTCTAACTGGGTCATCAACGGGGCCATCCGCATGGCTCACCTGTACGTGAGTCAGGCTCAGTTTGCGCTGGGGTGCGTGCGCCTGCTCGACCGCGAGCCGCGAGCACTGCAATTGCAGGAAGCGACGTTCCTGGACGACCCGGGGCAAGCCCTGCGCTTTCGCCAGTTGTCAGGCCTGGACTGGAACGAGCCGGCCGAACGCTTGCTGGCCAGCAGCCTGGCCCACGAGATCATCGATCATGCCTTGCTCAGCCAGGTGGGCATGCGTCAGGGGCTGCGCCTGAAAGGTGGACTGGCCCCCAGCCTGCGCCGACAGTTGATCGACTACATCGAGGCGCACCTGGAAAATGCGCTTACCCTGGGCGAGCTGGCTGAGCGCTGCAACCTGTCCGAATACCACTTCGCACGCATGTTCCGCGTGAGCTTTGGCTTGCCACCCCATCAATACCTGCTGGCCCGGCGCCTGCACCGGGCGTGCCTGCTGCTGCGGCTGGGCAATGCGCCCTTGGGTGACGTTGCCCTGGCCTGTGGGTTTGCCAGCGCCAGTCATTTCAGCAACCGCTTCCGCCAGGTGTTGACCGCCACCCCCGGCGAGTATCGTCACGCCTTGGGCCGCAAGCCCGGCCGCTAGAACTCGAACGTACCGGATACGCTTACCTGGCGTGCATCCCCCACCGCCACGAAATACTGGTTCACCGACGAGCTGTAGTACACCTTGTCGAACAGGTTCTTCACGTTCAGTTGCAGGCGAACGGTGTGCTCGTCCAATCGGGTCTCGTAGCTGGCGAACGCATCGGCCACTGTGTAGGACGGGAGGTCGAAGGTATTGGTCGCATTGCCCGTACGCTCGCCCACATACCGAGCGCCGGCGCCAGCGCGCAGGTTGTCGCCACCGAACAGGCTGCCGAAGTCATAGACGGCGGACAACGAAGCGCCATGCCGCGCCACGTTCTGCAGGCGATTGCCCTTGAGCGCAGGGTCCTGGGTAACCTTGGCATCGGTGAAGGCGTAGCTGCCAATCAGGCTCCAGCGCTCGCTCAGCTGGCCGGTCACGTCCAGCTCGACACCCCGGGAGTTCACCTTGCCGGCATTGCTGTAAACGGTCTCGCGCGTAGTCGAATCGAAGTTCGATACCAGGACGTTGCGCTTGGTGATATCGAACAAGGCCAGGGTGCCCGTGATGCGCCCAGGTACGTCGAGCTTGGCGCCAAGCTCCCACGACTTGCCTTCCTCCGGCGCGATGCCACCGTCGAGCACCACATTGCCGGCCAGGGGCGCGATGGTCGAATTGGGTTTGAACGACTCGCTGTAGCTGCCATAGAACGAGAGTTGCTCGCCCACTTTGTAGACCACCCCGGCATGCGGCACCCACGTTTGCCCGCTGATGTCGGTGTTGGCCTTGAACGGACGCCCCCGACCGGCGTACTGGTCGTATTGCTGGAAGCGTCCTCCGGCCACCAGTATCCAGTGATCGTCCAGGTGCAGCGCATCCTGCACGAACAAGGCATCGGTGCGCAGCTTGTCGGTCTGGTCACTGTCGGAGGCGCGCACCGTGCTGCCCTCCACTTCTCGCCCGTACACAGGGTTCAGGTAGCTGAAGGAGGTGCGGGGTGTCTGGCGGATCAAGTCGGCGCGGTAGACCTTGCGGTCTTCATGGTCGAGCCCTACGAGCAGATCATGCTGCAGGCCTGCCCACTGGACCGTGCCGGCCAGGCTCGCCGTGACGAACTGGTCACGGCTCATGGCTCCGTGCGTCCCGTCGATACTGCGCGACAGCGTGCCGTTGCGGTCATTGACCCCGGTTACGCGGACTTGGCTGGCGTCATAGGTTTCTCGGTTGAAGCTGTAGCCCAGGTGTAGCTTCCAGGCGTCGGTCAGTTGGTGGTCCAGTTGCAGGCTGTAGAGGTCGGAGCGGCCCTGCATGTCGTTGAACGGCTCGTCCAGCCGCCGCGTGGCCGGAATGTTCAGCGGGTGGCCGTCGTTGCCGAATGCAGTGCCCCGGTCGAACGGGTAGAGGAACTCACGGTGCTCGTAAGCCACCACTACCTGGGTGTCATCGCCCAACCAGGCAAGCGACGGGGCCACCAACGTCTCGCGGCGCACGCCATAATTGCGCCAGTAGTCTTCGTCCTCGTGGTCGGCGATCAGGCGGTAGGCCACGTGGCTGTCGCCCAACGCCCCTGTGCTGTCGAACCCGCCGCCGCTGCCGTTCTTGCCATTGCCATAGCTCGAGCCACGGGCGGTCAGGGCGTTGTACGGCTGCAACTGGGGCCGCTTGCTGACCACGTTGATCACCCCGCCTGGGTCTTGAATGCCGTACAGCAGCGAGGCTGGGCCCTTGAGCACCTCGACCCGCTCGGTGCTGGCACCAAGGCTGCGGCCCTGCACTAGGGGCATGCCATCACGCATGATCGAGCCGTCGCGGTTGTCACCGAAGCCCCGCTTCATGACGGTGTCGGACGTACCGCCGAAGTTGTTGCCCTGGGTAATGCCGCTGACATTGGCCAGGGCATCGTCCAGGTTGCGTGGCGCCTGATCGCGCAGCACTTGGGCGGGCACTACGTTGATTGCCTGGGGGATGTCCTGGCTTGGCCCCTGGCCACGCATGATCGAAGCGGTGGTCGGGGGTTGGTAGCTGAAGCCGTCAAGCTGCGAGGTCACGGTGGTGGCTTGCAGGCTCAAGGCACCAGCAGTGTCCACGGCCTCCAGGGTGAAGGTATGGGCGTCGACCTGCCGCCAGGTCAGCCCGGCGTTAGCCAGCAAGCGTTGCAGTGCCTGCTCGGCGCTCAGGGCACCGTGCAACGCTGGCGCCTGCACGGCAGGCAACGCCAGGGTATACACCACGCTCTGGCCAGTGACGCGGCTGAACGCATTGAGGGCCTGGAGCAGTGGCTGGGCGGACTGTTCGAAGGTGTAGGCCTGCGCGTGTTCCGTTGCACTTGCCAAGGGGGCGTAGACAAACGGCGGGAGTGCTGCAAGGCCGAGCCAGAGGGGAACACAACGCAGGGTAGACTTCATGAACGCTGACCTGAGAGAGGGGTTTTTGAGTGCGAATGAATCGCACTTTCAAGCACTACACGATTGGGGGATGCTGTTACCTCACCTGCGCGGTGTAATTTTTTGAAAGGCTTAGGATGGGGTGAACGACGAGGTTGCGGGAGATGAGAAGGATGGCGTGGGGCGAGATGCTTGTGTTGGAGCAGTGTAAGCGAAGTGCAGGGCTGGCGAGATCGCTCATAGGTCTGCGGTGTAGCACGAAACCTGGGGCCGCTGCGCGGCCCATCGCGGCACGAGGCCGCTCCCACAGGTAAAAGAGTTGTCTTAAAACGCCTGGTGATTTCAAAGGGCTTCTGGCGGGGTGCAGGGCCGGCGAGATCGTTCTACCACTTTACAAGTACCACGCAATCCTCAGCCCTACGCTAGCCTGCGGAGCAACTGTTCTGCGCCAGATCTGAAGGCTTGCAGTCCACCCTGTGGGAGCGGCCTTGCCGGGGCGCCGGACCGGCCGCGATGGGCCGCTGCGCGGCCCCCGGCAAGATCGCATCAACGCCAAATTGAGCAGCGTTGAGATGCGACCAAGCAGCTGCTCCATACCCTACCCGGCACTCAACGGAGAACCGTCAACCGGCCAAGCACCGTCTGGCGCGAAAAGCCCAGTACCTTGCCCAGGGAGTCAAGCGCCTGCAAGGGCTCGGCGATCGGAAAGCTGCCACTGACTTCACGGCGTCCCAGTGCCTCGTCCAGAAGCAGGATATGCCCTGGGTAGTAGCGGCCCAGATCGCTGACTACCTGGGCCAGCGGCGCCTGGCTGTAGGTCAGCCAACCATCACGCCATGTCAGACGCTGCTCGCTGTCGACCGACAACGTATGACTGACCTGCCCTGCGCTGTAGGTAACCTGCTGGTTGGCCACCAACTCCCGTGCCACCGCCCCCTTGATGGGGCTGACGGCCACGCGGCCAGCGCGCACGGTGACCTGAGTGGCGCTGCCCTGCTCGCGCACTTCGAACTCGGTGCCCAGCACACGCACCTGCCCATCCGCTGCCTGCACCACGAAGGGCTCGCCGGTGTGGGTGACCTTGAAGAACGCTGCTCCATGCAGCAACCGCACGCGCCGCTCGCCTTTGTCGAACTGCACCGCAATCGCGCTATGGGCGTCCAGGGTCACCGTCGAGTGGTCCGCCAAGGTCACTTCGCGCCGGTCGACCGACGTGCTGAAGTCGGCGCGCACATCCTGCAGCCAATGACCGGGCTGCCATCCACCGAGCACGCCGATGGCCATGATCAGGCATGCGGCCATGGCCAATGCCCCTGCCCGCCGACGCCAGGGACGCCTGGCAGCGGGCGGGGTCATTCGGCCGAGGTAATGCTGCAGGGCCAGCCGTTCTTCATCGGCCAGAGCAGCCGCCGCCTGTGCGCTGGTATTCCACAGCGCCCGTGCATGGTCATACGCAACCGGGTGCCGGGGATCGGCCAGCAACCAGCGCTTGAATGCCGCGCAGCGGGCTTGTTCAGGCTGCTCGTTGATTCGTACAAGCCATTGCAAGGCGGCCTCGGACTGCGCATCGGTGACAGCGGGTAACGGGCTCATCACGGCGTGCCCCCTGATCGTCTTGAAATGGGCGCGGCCTCGGCGACACTCGCCTTGCACGCTTGCAAAGCGCGCATCATATGTTTTTCCACAGCGCTTTGGGACAGCTGCATGGCTGTAGCGATTTCGCCGTACTTGCAGCCGTGGACACGGTTGAGCAGAAAGATCTGCCGGGTACGTTCGGGCAATGCACGCAGCGCATTTTCGATACGTTGCAGGTCATCGTCCACCTCCAGCGCCTGCTCTAGGGTCTGGCTCAAGAGAGGGTCGCTGTCAGGCGATGCGCCTTCGAAGGCGCGCTCACGACTGCTCTGGCTGCGCAGGTGATCGATGGCCAGATTACCTGCGCAGCGCATAAGGTAGGTGTCCAGGGACTCGACCTTGACCTGCGGTCGCCCCCAGAAGCGTAGGAACAACTCCTGAATCAGGTCCGATGCGGTAGACCGGCAGCCTACCCGGCGGCTGATCAGCGCCTCCATGCGGGCGCGCTGGGCTATGAAGACCTGGGTGAAGCGGGCCCGATCGCTGGATTCGCCGTCGGACCCGTCGTTCTGTGTCGTGGGGTTCATGGCATCATCGGGCAAACAGGACCAGCAACGGACCCAGCACGGCACCGAGGGCGGCCACCCCGACCAACAGCCGAGGCAGGTACGCCAGCCCGAAGGCCCACAAGGTCACGCCTGCCATCGCCACGGCCGCCCACTCCACCAGACCGTGAGCCCAGCCCCGTGACTGCACGCCCACTGCCAGTGACATCAGCAGCATGAGCCAGCCGGTTACCTGCAGCATCCGCAGTTGGCCGGGGCGCGGCGTGCGCCCCAGCAGCGCTTCGAAGTGCTTGGGCATGGCCAGGCATAAAGCGGCGAAACCCGCGAAGGCGATCAGGGCGATACCGAACATCATTGTGCCTGCACCGTTTCATGGCCGACGTGCCCGTCGCGACGCCGGGAATCCCGCGCCAGGGTCACTGGCCGGCGCAACTTCTTGCTTGCCAGCCAGGCCAGGAACACGCCGCAGCCAAGGGCAGTCAGATCGAAGCCCGCCATGCTCCAGTCGCCATCGATCACGGCATGGTTCAGCCCATGAGCGGTCGTCAGCGCATTGAGCAGGGGCAAGAGGATGAACGCCAGCGCACCCAGCGCCAACTGCTCACCCCACGCCTGGCGGCCACTGCGCGCGATGGCATGCACCAGCGCCAGGCCCCAGACCATGAAGAACGCGTCGACCTCCCAATCGGCACGGCCTTCGAAGGCCACCGGCAGCAGGCGGTTGGCCCAGAAGAAGCTGGCCACTGCCAGCAGCAGGCCGCTCATGCTGACGATGTTGAGCACCTCGACCAGGCGTAGCTCGTGCGGCATGCGCGAGCGCTTGGCATGCTTGAGCTGGCGCTTGTCCAGCCACATTACCAAACCGGTGCCGATCACCGCGGTGCCCGCCAGCCCGAAACAGAAATACAGCCACCGCAGCCACGGGCCGGCAAAGTTCCCCATGTGCAAACCGGCGAAACTGAACGCCGTCAGCATGGCGCCACTTTCGGGCTTGCCTTGTTCGAGCAGCGCGCCGGTGGCCCCATCGAAGGTCCAGTTGGCACTGCGCCGATAGGCGACATGATCGGCTGCGGACTGGGTGAAGGTGACCCGGGCGTTGCTGTCGCCTGGGTTCTCGACCCGTATGTTGCCGACCCGCGCGCCCGGTTGCAGCGCCTGGACCTGGGCATATAGATCGGCCAGCGGTGCAAGCGGCGCTGCCTCATGGGCTGGCTTGAGCGCCTCGCCGCCACCGAACAGGTCGTTGAAGTACTTGGACGTATCGTCACCGTAGTGCGCCATCAGCCCGGCGGGCATGACCAAATACATGAACAGCACCAGGCTGCTGTAGCTGATCATCAGGTGAAACGGCAGCACCAGAACCCCAATGGCGTTATGACCGTCCAGCCAGGAGCGCTGGCCCTTGCCGGGCCGGAAGGTGAAGAACTCCTTGAAGATCTTCTTGTGGGTGATGATGCCGGTGACCAGACCAAGCAGCATGATCAGGGCGCAGAAGGTGGATAGCCAGCGGCCATACGGATATGGCATCTGCAACTGGAAATGAAACCGATAGAAGAACTCGCCGCCACGGCTGTCACGCGCAGCGACTGGCTCGCCGGTACGGGCATCGAGGGTCTGGCTGACGAAGCCACGCGGCCCGCCGTTCGCATCCCGGTACCCCACCTTCAACCCCGCTTCGCGATCGCTGGGCAGGCGAATGAACCAACTTTCGGAGGCCGGTGCCTGGCGTTGCAGGTAGCGCTGCGCCGCATCCAGGGCGGCATCCGGGTTGGGCGCGTGGCGGCGCACTTCAGGCTGCATCCAGTGGGTGATTTCTTCCTTGAAGTACGACAGGGTACCGGTAAGGAAGATGGCAAAGAGCAGCCAGCCGAACAGCAGGCCCGTCCAGGTATGCAGCCAGGCCATGGCCTGACGAAAGCCTTCTTTCATGGGAGTTCTATCCAGTAGACCACCGCGCTCAGCAGGCCGATCACCACGCTGGGCGCAAGCACGCCCAGCCAGGCCCGCCAGGCGTCGCGGCAGGCAAAGCAGCCGATGAATGCCAGCACGTAGAACACGAACGACAGCATCAGGCCGATCAGTGTGGCGTCGACCGAAGACACGGGCAGGAGCAATGCAATGCAAAAGCTGGCCGTGGACGCCAGCACATAACCGCCGAGCAGCGCTGCCAAGCTGCGAGAAGCCACGGCCAGGCGATAGCTGAGCGTGATGCTGGCGGTTTTACGCGTCATGGCGAAGTCCGAAGGTTATCGAGCTGCCAATAGTAATGATATGAATTCTCACATGCAAAGCCTGCCTGACAACCTGCTTAGCTAAAGTGAGCAATTGCCTTTGCTACAAGACATTTATTTTCAAGGAGGGGTTGAATTCGTCGTTCGGTTGCCTGACCTTAGAGTCAAGAGGCGCAGAAATTCCAAGGGTCTCAAGGGCCTGGCGTCTCCATGCGAGCAAGCTGAATAAGGATTGAATCATGCAAATCCAGGTCAACAGCAGCAACCATATCGATGGCAATGCCCGGCTCGACGAGTGGGTCCGCAACACCGTGCAAGACACGCTGGAGCGCTATGAGGAAGACCTCACCCGTATCGAGGTGCACCTGCGCGATGAAAACGGCGGCAAACCCGGACCACAGGACAAGCGCTGCCAGATGGAGGCTCGCCCAAAAGGCCATCAGCCGATTTCGGTGACCCACACCGCCAACTCCCTTGACCAGGCCGTCGAAGGTGCTGCCACCAAGCTTACCCATGCGCTGGAGCACTTGTTCGGCAAGCTACGTAGCAAGCGTGGCGTGCTGGAGCTGAGCGATCCGGAGGCCTGATCGCGTGATGGAGGGGCCGCACAGCGGCCCTCTTTCTTTGCAGCCATAGCGGCTGACTGCGCTCTACGTACCCGCGTCGTGACCGATAAACGGTTTGAACCCGCCCCCGCCTTTACCAGTCAACTTCTGCATCATCACGTTGCAGAAGCCTCATCATGACCAACCCATTCGATCAGATCAGTGCCGCGTTCAGCCCACAGTACCGGGTCAACCTGAGCATCGAAGCGCTCGACGGGAGCATCATGCTGACCCTGTCGGACGATGCGGGCATCGCCGCCAAACGCCTGATCAGCCAGGCACAGCGTAACGACCCCGCCAAATTGCAACGCGTCATCGACAGTATTCGCCTTGGCCTGGCAATAGACCGTAGTCAGAACCCCATGCAGGTGCTCGCCGCCCTCACCCGCCCCGGTGCCGGGCAGGCGCGCAACGTCGTGGCCAACTGAGGGCTACTTGCCCTCTTCCACGTCCCTGCCGCTGGCATCCAGGACTTTGGTCGACGGGTAGCGATACGACGCGAAGCGCACCACAAGAATGGCGAACGCCAGCAGTAGAATCCCGCCGCACAGATACAGCAACCCCACGTCGGGTGCCTTGTGGTGCGACACGTCGCCGATCAACAGGCGAGTCAGTGCAGTGATGGCTACGTACAGCAGAAAGCGGATGGGCATGTGGTTGGTCTTGAATGACCTTGTCGCCTGTGGGCTTAGTTAGCCAGTCGAATGATGGCTAATTGAGATCTATTTGATATCATTCCTTGATGGTCTTCACACTGAAAACCTACTGAACAGTCAAGGAAAAACGATGCTCGTTGGACTATTTCTAAAAAATTATAAAACCTATCAGCATTTAACTTTTTTGCCTTTTATAAAAGATACAAATCATAATCTGAGTATATTTATTGGCCAAAATGGAGCTGGCAAATCTTCAGTTCTCGAGTCTCTAGACACACTTTTTAACGGGCGAGAATGGAACTCCAACATTTTCTCCAGAAAGACCGATGGATTTATCTGCCCGGTATTCCTCATACCCAAAAATTTGTTGAGAGGCAATAAATGCCTCGACACGATTAGCAACCATTTCTGGAATTACAATCCGCCAGAGCGGTCTGGTGCAATCCGAAATGAAGCGTCAAAAGATTTCCTACAATTCAGAAGCCAAACACTCTCTAGATTTAAACCAGATGATCACTACCTAATTGTAATAGGTCGAAATGAGCAAGGTGGCATTAGCTACACCTCCACTCACAAAACCATTGAAATATCGTTAAAAGAAAATAAAGTGAGTCTCGCCGATCAGGAAAAGACATTAAACACGATACTAAATAGATACGCATACACATACTTGCCTATTCACAGCTCCCCTGCTGACCTACTGAATCTTAGGGCAAGAGAGATTCAATCCCTACTCGATAAGAATTTTATAAAAGAAATTGAGGACATCCTTAACAAAGATGATGATTCTGCGAGCCCAATTAAAAGCATCAACTTAAAACTAGAAAACTTTATCACCGAGATCAATGAAAAACTTCAGAGCTTAAACGGCAGCTACCAATATAAAACCGCGAACCACGGCCGAGTGCTAGCCTCCGACTTAACAGACACCATAATAAACAAATCTATTTCGAGACGATTACTTCAGAAAGATGGAAAGCCGATCCAGAATCTTAGCTCTGGCGAGCAAAGGTTAGCGATAATTGATGTCGCCTATGCGTTTTTAAGCAAAGGTGGGGAGACGACAAGAGAACTAATCATCGCTATTGATGAACCCGAAGTAAGCTTAAACCCTACAAATTGCCTACAGCAATTCAAAAAAATATTCAGCATAGCCAATGATTTCAAAAAGCAAGTATTAATATCAACTCATTGGTACGGCCTTCTAATGGCCCCCGAAAACGCAACACTAAATCACATTAGCAAGTTAAGCGACAAACCCCTTATCAAATCTTTGAATCTGGCAAAAATCCAAGAAGAACGACGAGCTTTTCCCGATTCATTTGAAATGAAGAGCTACTTCGACTTAGTATCCTCAATACTTTCGACCATCAAAGGGAGTCCACAGAACTGGATAATCTGTGAAGGAAATGACGACCTAAACTACCTTAAGAAATTTCTACCCGAAACGAGCAAAAAAATTAACATATTGCCAGTCGGCGGAAAGGGTGGTGTTGTAAAAATTTACGAATACATGCGAATTGCAGCAGAAGACAAAGCAGAGCAAGAATTACTTAAAGGCAAGGTTTTGTGCTTGATTGACACGGACACCGACATGATAGCAGTGAGCCCAATATCAAAACCCGCTCAGAAAAAATTGAAAATTCTACGCTTTCAAATCTGTTCTTCTACTAACAAGTCTCTTTTAGTCCCTCCGACTTCAAAGGGCCTACATACACAAACTGAGCTTGAGGATACGCTAGATCCTGTCGACTTTTACAACGCTTCCAAAAGCATAGTTCAAAGCAAAGCTACTGAAGAGATAAAAAAAGCTTTCCAACTTGCAACCCCCAATACGGATGCAGCTTTTTCCGGCATAAATCAGGATCTTGACTTCCTTACACTACGTAATGAAGATCATTACTTAAAGAAAGAAATCAGGCTTTTCCTAACACAAGATCACATCAAGAGCCTAATATCCGAAAGATATTTCTCAAATCACTCGAAACCTGCTTGGGTAGAGACTGTTGAGCAGTTCTTCAATCCTGAGCAAAACGAACAAAGAGCCGAAGGCTAAGTTCCACCAAACAATATGAGCAAAGTAGTGCAAAAACACTCGCACTACTTTCACCTTCAATCCACCTGCAGGCTTCCTACAGACGCGTGGAAAACTTCAACTGCAAACATTCATACCGAATGTAATTTACTCTTATGTAAGAGCCGCCCCTCACACAACTACCTACCTCCATTATCAACAGTTCCTCCAGAGGCATCTATGCTCTTCGCAGAAGGATACTTATAAG
>CAURYQ010000090.1:0-17209 GCA_963529135.1 uncultured Pseudomonas sp.
CGGGGGCGGCGGCGCCCCCCAGGGCGCACCGCGGCCGCTCCCACCCGATGGACGGCCCCCCATCTCAGACCCAGCGCATTTCCCGGTGGGAGCGGCCTTGCGCCGCGATGGGCCGCGAAGCGGCCCCTGATTTAGGCTACACCACACAGATCGCCAGAGCCGCTGCGCAGCCCATCGCGGCCGGTCCAGCACCCCAGCAATGCCGCTTCCAACGCATGTGCAAATGTTCAATAGCCTGGATAGGGGTGGGTTTTCAGATCAAAGGCTGCAATCGTGGCAGAGGGTGGTAGCGGCCTTGTTCTTCTGGCTGGGTCAGCGCTCAACGGAAAGACCTGGATTCAAGCGCTTCGTCATGACCACCGTCCGCTCATGCCCATGATCGACCTCGCGCACCGCCAAGTAACCAAGCCTTGCATAGAACCCCTGCGCGGTAAGTGAAGCAGGTACCCGTAGTTGCGATACACCCGCCCCCAGCGCCTCGCACTCGATACAGCCCATCAGCTGTTCACCGATACCTCGCCCCTGGTAGGCGGGGTCGACGAATACACTTCTCACCACGTCTTTCTCAAGGCTGGCCGTCCCTACGATCTTGCTGTCAACCAAGGCCACGAATACCAGTCGCCTAGCCAGCAACTCCACCACCGCTGTTGGGGTAAAGGCGCGAGCAACACGCGCCAAGGTGGCGGCGTCGTAGTCGGCGGCATTGCTATGACGCAGTGCCGCCAGAATCACTTGACTGATGTCCGCAGCGTCTGAAGCCGTTGCGATTTTGATGTAACACGCCATTGTCCCTGTCTCCTCGATTACGACGGACGGCCTTCAACCCGATCGAACGCCTGCGCCATACCTGTTCTCGAAAGCATGTAGGCCTCATCCATTCTTTCGAGGTACGCGGCAATGAACAGAGATCCCATGGCACATGACGGCGCTGACGATGACATGCCCGTCTCACCGGACCCGTCGGTGAACCCTGACAATCCGACCATACCCGATCCGGACGACGACCCGCTGATGAATGAAGAAGAAGGCGGTGACGTGGGGGATACCGAACAGCCACCCATGGACGTGAATGCGCCCAGAGAGTGACAGGCACGGCAAAGCCAGTGAGCTATTCGTCGCCGTTCGGCAACGCTGCCGACGGCGGCCGCTTTGATCAGACAGGCGCCATTGCGAGCGCTCATTCAGGAGATGCGTATGCCCATCGACAACAATGGTCCAGCAGCCCCTTATCCAGGCCCGGCGCAGAACACGACGGACACTGGCGAGGGCCATGGTTCAGGCCTTGAGCAGACCCCGTCGGAACCCAAGCAAGGTGCCGTCCAGTCAGGCGACAAGCGCCCTGAAGACTGGAACCCGCCACCAGGCAACCCAGGTTCGGACCAGGACAGCCAAGTGCCGCGTGATAACGGTACCGCGCGAACCCATGAGGACCCAGCCGCAGGCGATGCAGCGCTCGAGGAAGACATGAAGGACGTTGAAGCCAACAATTCGGTCTCCCAAGAACACCCGTAAGGCTGGCTTCACCTGAAGGCGCTGCGGCCGGCCACAGCGCCTTCAGGCGTCTTCAACGACGGCGTAGCAAACCGGCCAGCAGTACGGTCAGCACCACCGCCGTACCCATGGCCACCCCGATTGTCGGCAGCACCCCCAACGTGTTCATCAGCCCCGCCAGCATCAAGTAGAACGCCAGCACGCCTACTGCACCTATGGCGTTGCCGCGCACCATGGCGGCCATGCCGGCGCGACCATTCTGCACATGGGCGAACACCATCAACGGCCAGGCGATCACCGGGATCGGTGCCAGCATCCCGCTCGTCTCAGGCCCGAGCCAGGCAGCCAGATGCGTGGTGACCATCAGCAATGCAGTTGCCGAGATCATGCGCAATGGAATCTCCCAGTACCGATGCCGTACACGTGCGAGGGTGTCTGGTTTGGGTTCGCGCCCGCTGATGACGATCAGCAAGACGATGAGCGTCAGCGCCACCCCGATGGAGGCAAGCAGGGTGCCCCAATGGGTCAGTACATAGGCGACCAAGCCGTAGAACACCATGGCAAGACAAACAGCGGGCGCTATCCTCAGCCAACGTGTGGCATGCAGGTAAAAGGCATACGTGGCCAGCACCGCCGCCAGCCCACTAAGTGCACCCGGCACTGCGGCGAGGGCAAAACGCGTGCCTTGCTCCAGGCTCAGGAAGGTCATCACCAGTCCTGAGGTGATGGGCATACCAGCCAGAAGCCCGCCTAACAAACCACCCCAGCGTCTGGACGCCAGAGAGATCGCCCACATCAGTAAGGGGGTGATTGCAAGTTTCAGGTAGAACAAGGTCATTGCGGCATGTTCCGGCATTCAAGACAGCGCCGACTTTACCCTGTTGAACGCCAATATGCCTGCCGCTGGCGTCTACCAGGGGATTTGGCGACCGTCCCAGCCCCAGAAGCTGCCGGTGGAGCGCGGGTCGAGGCGTTCTATCAGTTCCAGCACGCACTGCGCGGCAAAGGTCGTGTCGAACAGCTTGCCCTCCGGGACATTGCCCTGAAACGGTCGCGACAGCGCTGTATCCGTGGTGCCAGGGTGCAAGGCCAGCACCGTGGCGTGTGGGTTAAGGCGCTTGAGCTCGATGCTGGCGGTGTGCAGCAGCTGGTTCAGCGCCGACTTGCTGGCGCGGTAGCTGTACCAGCCCCCCAGCCGATTGTCGCTGATCGAGCCCACACGGGCGGAGAGGGCGGCGAAGGTTGCAGGTTGCGTGCGCAGCAAGGGCAGCAAGTGCTTGAGCAGCAGGATCGGGGCAAAAGCGTTGGTGATGAAGCTAGCCTGCAGGCTCGCCAGGTCCAGCTGTGCCAGCGATTTTTCGGCCTTGGCGTTCTCCTGGTGCAAAATCCCCAAGGTGCTGATGACCACATGCAAGTGGTCGCAGCGAGCGCTTACCTGCGCTGCCAGGTCGCTTAAGCTGGCCTCGTCACGGGCATCGCAGTCCACCAGCAGCAGTCGCTCGGGATGCTGATCGGCCAGCGTCCTCAACGCTTGGTTCTGGCTGGCGTGGCGCGATACGGCGACCAACTGATCAACCTCCTCGCGCGCCGCCAGTGCGGTACAAAGGGCAAGCCCGATGCCGTGGCTGGCCCCGCAGACCAGTACGCAGGCTTTGTCGGTAAACCCTGGGATGAGGCTCATGGCAGGCATTCTCTGGCGGTGGTGGAGTAGGTCATGGGTAGACCACTTCAGGTGTCCGAAGCTCCCTGAAGCGGGTTTTCGGGCATCGGCATCCGGTTCGCTACCCCAAAAGGCACATGGACCATCGGCAGATCCCCGGCAGGGGAGTGCAAATGGCTGCGTTGGTCATCGAAAAACACATGAGGCTTGAGAATCTGCAAGACGCGCGGTTTCTCCATGCCACCCAGGAAGAAGCACTCGTCAGGCGAAACGCCCCAGTCCTTCAAGGTGGTGACCACGCGCTCGTGGGAGGGCGCATTGCGGGCGGTGACGATGGCGATGCGCAGGATGCGTTTGTAGTCGGGATCAGCTTCGAGCTTGCGGTCCTCCAGGGTGCGAATCAGCGAAAGCTTGCGGTAGAGATCGGCCAAGGGGCCGGGGGTATGCGGAACGCGCTGGCGTGCCTGCTCGTGGGCCTGGAATTCATCCAGGCTGTTGCCCCGCTTATAGACGCTCTCTGCTTCGTCGTCGGCGATCACGCCATCGAAGTCGAATGCAACGCGCAACTCGGTATCGATCTCGTCGTCGTAGATGCGTGTCGGCAGCACGCGGCCGGCCGGATAGTTGGCGTCGATGGCTTTCTGCACATCTTCTTCATTGGCGCTGAGAAACAGCGAGGCGTTGAACGCCGGAATGTACTCATAGGGCGAGCGGCCCGACATGAAGGCGGCACGGGTGATGTCCAGGCCATAGTGGTTGATCGAACGAAATACCCGAAGCCCGGTTTCGGGCGAATTGCGCGACAGCAGTACCACTTCGACGGGCAACTGGTCGGGGAATGCCTGATTGATGCGCAGGAAGCGCCGGATAAACGGAAACGCCACGCCCTTGGGAAAGGGCTCATCCAGGTTCTGTTCCTGGTGCTGGCGGTAGGCCTCGACGCCGTCCTGGGTATAGATGTCGTCCGACACGGTGAGGTCGAACAGCGCACTGGATGCAACGCCGATTACCAGTTTCTGTTCGATGGGGTAGGGCATGGGTGAACTCCATTACGGTGACGAGAGGGGCCGCAAGTCAGATGGGGATGTAGTCGTTGCGCGAAACGATGGGTTCATGCGGCCCCTCGATCAGGTGCACGTATAACCCGTCTACCATGTCGATGGCCAGGCAATCGTCCACGCTCAACACGGCATCGGTGTGAGGCTTGAGCCAGCCGGCCTGCATGTGTTGCTTGCCCAGGGCCTTGGCGTCGGTCTTGTTGCGGGCACTGACCAGAACGTAGCGGTGCGCTTCGCCGAAAACGCCCCGTTCGTAGCCGCCCAAGTTGATGAAGTACAGTCGCAGCGCACCGCGCTTTGGGGGTTGGGTATGCAGTTCGACGCGCATGCCGTCCACCCCGTCCACTTCCAGCCAGGCATCGATGTGCAGGCCCTGCTGGCTACCGAACCAGGCATCGCGCAGCTGCGGGTAGGCCTGTTGCAGGCTGGGCGCCTGGGCAAACACCATGTCGTGGACCTCGATCTTGGCACCCGCGTGGCGTCCCCCCAGCATGACGATATAGAGCATGAGGTTTCCTTGTGGAGTCGGTGATCGTACGGCGTCATTTTGCAGCATCCTTGCGGCACTTCAAGCGCAGTGCTTGGCGCCCAGGCACAAGACGGCTAGTGTGAGTGAACCTTTGACTGCGAGATAGCGAGATGCGCACCCCTTTTCTGTTTCTGGCGTTGCTTTGCGCACCCCTGGTACACGCCGCCGAGCATTGGACGTTGAATGACCAGTTCGACAAGGCTTTCACACTGGACGGCAAGACCCGCGTGGTCATGGTGGCGCGCAGCATGGCCACTGCTCGATTGGTCAACAATGCGGTCGAGCATACGCCTGCGGGGTATCTGGAGGCACGGGGGGTCGTGTTCGTCGCGGACATCGAGAAGATGCCCAGCATGGTAGCGGCGGTGATGGTGCCGGCCATGCGGTCGGCCAAGTATCGAATTCTGCTGGATCGGGACGGGGAAGTGGCCAAGGGCTACGGTGGTGACCGGGAATCGGTGCAATGGCTTGAGGTTCAGAACGGGAAGGTAGTCGGGGAGCAGCGGTACAGTGATTTGCCTAGCTTGAGACAGGCTTTGGTGGGGATGGCAGGGCGGGTTGCTGGAGGCTGAGTGATCGATCACATACCCGCCTCAGGTTTGGCTATAACCCGTCGATCGTCGGGGCCGCTGCGCGGCCCATCGCGGTACAAGACCGCTCCCACCCGGGATAACCGGCCTCATGCTGTTATCCAAGACTTTTTTGCTGGGGCTTCGCTAACCAGAATCGATCGTTGCTGCTGCGGTTGTATGGATAGAACACAAAGCTCAGCCCAGAGTGTGGGAGCGGCCTCGTGCCGCGATGGGCCGCGCAGCGGCCCTAGTTTGGCCCGCTCAGTCGCTATTGCTCACAGCTCGCACCATCGCTAATGAGCGTACCGCTTGGCCCCGGCAACGCACATCACCGCCCCCACCGTCACGGCCAACATCACCCAGCTCACCTGCTCATGCAAGAGTACCGCCGCCAGCCCCAACCCTATGAAAGGCTGCACCAATTGCAGCTGACCTACCGCCGCAATCCCGCCCTGAACAAGCCCGCGATACCAGAACACGAACCCGATGAACATACTGAACAGCGACACGTAGCCGAAGCTGAACCATGCCGGCGCGCCGACTTCAGCGATATCGTCCAGCCCTGGCATGTTGATCACCGACAACACCAGCATCGCCGGCAATGCCACCAGCAATGACCAACTGATCACCTGCCAACCACCCAGTGCCCGCGATAGCCGTGCACCCTCTGCGTACCCCAAGCCACACGCCACCACTGCCGCCACCATCAGTGCATCCCCCATCATCGACGCCTGGCCTGCAGTGCTTGCCGCATAGCCTGCAACCAACCCGGCGCCTGCCACCGAAAACACCCAGAACAATGGTCGAGGTCGTTCACCCCCTCGCAGTACGGCAAACCCAGCGGTGCAAAGCGGCAGCAGTCCGACGAAGACAATCGAGTGCGCCGAGGTCACATGCTGCAAAGCCAGTGCAGTGAGCAGTGGGAACCCGATGACGACGCCGAGCGCCGTCACGGCCAGCGAAAACCAGTCGCCTCGCCGTGGTCGGGGCTGACGGAGGACGATCAGACAGAGGCCACCCACCAAAGCCGCGATGGTCGCCCTTGCGCAGGTCAGGAAGGTCGGCTCGAAAGCTGCAACTGCCACACGAGTAGCAGGCAGTGAGCCTGCGAAAATCGCTACCCCGCCGAAGCCGTTGATCCAACCACTCGTTGTTCTTTGCATTTCATACTCCTTGCTCGGCGTGCTTACAGTACAGCACCGGCACGCGCGATAAGGCCATGTACAATCCAGTACAGTTGAGCCGAACTGTTAGGTATCCATGTGCAGTACAGTCGAGATGAAACGGTGAAAGATCACGGCACGCGTATCCGAAGGGTCATGAACGAAGTCCAAGCCCGTATTGCAGCTCGCACTTACTTGTCTGGCGCACGGATACCGTCGGTGCGAGCAATGGCGCAGAGCATGCGCGTCTCAGTGTCAACCGTCGTTGAAGCCTACGAACGGCTGGTGGCCGAAGGGGTGCTGAGCGCGCGGCGTGGCGCCGGTTTCTACGTGGCAGGCCCTGTGGCGCCATTGGCGCTGGCCGAACTAGGGCCCAAGCTTGAGCACGAAGTCGATCCATTGTGGATCTCGCGCCAGGCGCTCGAGCCCTCAAGTAACGCCTTGAAACCGGGGTGCGGCTGGCTTCCTGCGCAGTGGATGTTCGAGGCCGGGGTGCGCAAGGGGCTCAGGGCCGCAGCGCGCGCAGAAGCCGACAAGGTGGTCGAGTACGCGTCGCCGCAGGGCCATCCACCGTTGCGGCAGTTCTTGTCCCGTCGTCTGGCAGGCTTTGGCATCGACGCGCCGGCCGAGCAGATCCTGCTCACCGAGTCCGGGACCCACGCCATCGACCTGATCTGCCGGTTTTTGCTCCGGCCTGGCGACACGGTGCTGGTCGACGACCCTTGCTATTTCAATTTTCACGCGCTGCTCAAAGCTCACAGCGTCAACACCGTGGGGGTGCCGTATACCGCCACTGGCCCGAACATCGATGCCTTTGGCGCAGCCCTGGAGGCACATTCGCCGCGGCTTTACATCACCAACTCCGGTATTCACAACCCCACGGGTGCCGCCCTGGCACCGGGTACGGCGCACCGGCTGCTCAAACTGGCTGACACAACCGGCTTGGTGATTGTGGAAGATGATGTTTTCGCCGATTTCGAACACACGCCGGCGCCCAGGCTGGCAGCTTTCGATGGCCTGGGGCGGGTCATCCAGATAGGCAGTTTCTCCAAGACCGTCTCCGCTTCGGTCAGGTGCGGGTACATCGCGGCGCGCCATGACTGGACCCAAAGCCTGACCGATCTGAAAATCGCCACGACGTTCGGAGGCGGGCGCCTGGCGGCGGAGGTCATTCACCACGCCATCACCAGTAGCGGCTACCGCAAACACATGGACACCGTGAAAATGCGCTTGGCCGTGGAACGGCACAGAACTGCCGAAAAGCTCAGAGGGCTTGGCATCATGCCTTGGCTGATGCCACAGGCCGGGTTGTACCTGTGGTGTCGCCTGCCCGATGGTAAAGACGCCGCTGCATTGGCCAAGGTGTGCTTGAGCAATGGCGTGGTATTGGCGCCAGGGAACGCCTTCAGCCAATCCAAGACCGCAGGTGATTACTTGCGCTTCAATGTCGCCCAGTCCACGGATGCGCATATGTATGAAGTGCTGGCTCGGGCGTTGGAGAGCTGAGCCCCTCGCTTCCACCGCTTTGCATGGCATCGTGCGTCGAGTCGCTCTGGCAATCAAGAACGCTCAGCTTTTCTGAACCCGTATCAAAGGCTCATTGCCCAACGTATCTCCAGGCTCGAGCAGGCTAGCCATCATGGATCACCCGCAAATCATTCACCACGGCGCCTGTGAGGGCGTCACCGGCTCATGCCACCAGGTCTGGATGGACCAGACGGCCAGCTTGCTGATCGACTGCGGCGCCTTTCAAGGTGAGGACGAAGGCCAGGGCGCAGAGGGCTTGACCCTCGACTTCCCAATCGACGGGGTCAAGGCTCTGATCGTCACCCATGTGCACCTGGACCACGTGGGGCGTATTCCACACTTGCTGGCTGCCGGGTTCGAGGGGCCGATTCTCTGTAGCGAGCCGTCCGCCCAGTTGCTGCCGATCGTGCTCGAAGACGCCTTCCGCCTAGGTATCAGCAGTGATCCAGAGCAATTGGAGCGTTACCTCAAGGTTGTAGAGCAGCGCACCATCGCCTTGCCGTACGGCAACTGGTTCACCCTCCATGAAGACCAAGGTGCCCACTGCAAGGTCAGGCTGCAACCGGCAGGCCATGTGCTGGGTTCGGCCTATGTGGAACTTGAAATGGACAGCCCCGCGGCCCCCGCCCAGCGTGTGGTGTTCAGTGGTGACCTTGGCGCGCCGCATTCCCCGCTGCTGCCAGACCTGACACCGCCCGAGCGCGCTGACCTGCTTATTCTGGAAAGCACCTACGGCGACCGCCGTCACGCCGATCGCGAACACCGGCGTGAACGCTTGCAGGCAGTCATCGAGCGCGCCCTGCAAGACCAGGGTACGGTGCTTATCCCGTCTTTCTGCATCGGTCGTACTCAGGACCTGCTGTATGAACTCGAGGAGATCCTGCACGATCATGAGCTGGCGGGGCAGGACAAGGCCAACTGCGGCCCGGAAGTGGACTGGCCACAATTGCCGATCATTCTCGATTCGCCATTGGCCAGCCGTTTCACACACGTCTACAAGGGCTTGCAAGGGTACTGGGACGAGTCGGCCCAGGAACGAATCAAGGAAGGACGAAAGCCGCTGTCGTTCAAACAGCTGATCACGGTCGACAGCCACGAGGAACATCAGCGCATCGTCCAGCACTTGGCTGAAACGGCTCGACCGGCCATCGTCATTGCGGGCAATGGCATGTGTTCGGGCGGGCGCATCGTCAACTACCTCAAGGCCATGCTCGGCGACCCCCGGCATGATGTGGTCTTCGTCGGTTACCAGGCACAGGGTACGCCAGGGCGGGATATCTTGACCCATGGGCCGGACGGTGGCTACGTCATGCTGGACGGCGAGCGGGTCGATATCCGTGCCGGAGTCGAATGCGTGGAAGGCTACTCCGCCCATGCCGATCAGGTCGACCTGGTCGGTTTCGTTACCCGTATGCAAGCGTGGCCCTCGCATATCCGCTTGATACACGGCGAGCCGGAGGCCAAGCAGTGCCTGGCGGGCGTATTGGAGGCGCGCTATCGCGAAAGCGGTCACGAAGGACGGGTGCACATCCCCTGATGGTTTGCCAGCAGGAAGTCGACGAACACCCGCACGCGTGCAGGCATGTTCGGGCCGCCAGCGAAAACGGCGTGAATCGGTTCACGGTCGCCAGGGTTGAAGGCGTCGAGCAATGACACCAGGCGCCCGCTGGCCAGGTCATCGGCAACCGTGAAGGTGCCTATCCGGGCGATGCCCGCCCCCAACCTCGCCAATTGGGCCAGGGCTTCGCCGCTGCTGCATTCGATGTTGCCGGCTACTTTCATTGAAAACGCTTGACCATCGCGAACGAAGGGCCAATCCGAGGTCGCCCGCTTGAAATTGAACCGCAGGCAGTTGTGCCTGGCCAGGTCTTCAGGCTGCAACGGGATGCCCCATCGGCCGAGATAGTCCGGCGACGCCACCACCACCTGGCCAGTTTCATCGATTTGACGGGCGCTGAGGGAGCTGTCTGGCAGGGCGCCGAAGCGGACGGCCACATCCGCCTGGCCACCGAGAATATCGGCGAGCTCGTCGCTGAGGGTAAGGTCGACCAAGACCTGCGGATACTGAACACTGAATGCCGCTACCAGTGGCACGATCCGCAGGCGGCCATGCCCGAGCGCAGCGCTCACCCGTACCCGCCCACGGGGAATGCCTTGATCCGTGATGGCCTGCTCCACCTCCTGCAGATCGGCCAGCACCCGTCGAGCGCCACGCAAATAAGCTTCGCCTTCAGGCGTGAGGGTGATCGCGCGCGTGGTGCGCAGCATCAGGCGCGTTCCCAGCCGCTGTTCGGTGCGTGCCAGTATGCGGCTCACGGCAGAGGGGGTCAGGCCCAGCGCGCGGGCGGCGGCCGACAGGCTGCCAGCTTGTGCCACCTGGGCGAACACCTGCATCTCACCCGATCGTCCTGCCAGATCCATTTGTGCCTCGTACGCAAAGGTGGTTGCCAAAAAAGCCATCTAGTGCTGCCTCGAGACAGATCGTAGCATTCACGGCACAGATAAGGAGCAAGCCATGCGTATCTATCCACCCCTTGTAGCGCTCGCCATGGGCGCGTTCGGTATCGGGGTTACCGAATTCGCCCCAATGGGCATGCTGCCCAGCATTGCCACTGACCTCGGTGTCTCCATCCCGGCTGCCGGGTTATTGGTCAGTGCGTATGCACTGGGTGTGCTGATCGGTGCGCCGCTCATGACCCTGGCGACCGTGCGCGTACCGCGTCGCTACCTGCTGATCGGCCTGATGGCCATCTTCACCTTGGGCAACCTGATGTCGGCCTTGGCGAGCGACTACGCCAGCCTGTTGGTCGCACGCGTGGTGACTTCGCTCAACCATGGCGCCTTCTTCGGTATTGGTGCCATCGTCGCGGCGAGTGTGGTGGCCCCGGAGAAACGTGCTGCGGCCGTTGCCGCCATGTTCATGGGGCTTACGCTGGCCACCATTGGCGGTGTGCCCCTGGCGACCTGGTTCGGTGAGTTGCTTGGCTGGCGTACGGCGTTCTGGGGCATAGCCGGGCTCGGCCTGGTGGCGATGAGCACGCTCTGGTACGCCTTGCCTAACGTGCCCTCGCCCAAAGGCGAGGGTGCGCTTGCCGAGATACGTGTGCTGACCCGCGCGCCGGTGTTGGCTGCCTTGCTGCTGACCGTGGTGGGCTCCAGTGCAATGTTTACCGTGTTCACCTATATCGCGCCTATCCTGCAACACCAGGCCGGTGCATCGACCGCATTCGTCACGGCCATGCTGGTGCTGTTTGGTGTCGGCCTGACCCTTGGCAACGTGTGGGGCGGTAAAGCGGCGGACCGGTCCGTGGACCGCACGCTGATTTTTTCGCTCGGCGTGCTGATCGTGGTGCTGCTAGTGTTTCCCTTCGTGCTCGGCTGGCCTCTGCTGACCGGCGCCGCGATCCTGATCTGGGGAGCGGCCAGCTTCGCCCTCGTGCCGCCCTTGCAAATGCGCGTGATGGAAGCTGCCAAGGCCGCTCCGAACCTGGCCTCGGCCGTCAACATCGGCGCTTTCAACCTGGGCAACGCCATTGGCGCTGCCTTGGGCGGCGCGGTGATCAATGCCGGCCTTGGCTACTCGGCCATTGCGCTGGCCGGTGCCGGCACCGCGGCGCTGGGCTTGGTGATGGTGCTGGCCTTCGCCTGGCGTGACCGAGCGCACGCTTCCGAGGTTGCGGCCTGAACCGCGCGCTTGCTGAAACGCTGGCATGCGTCGGGCTCACGGGCGCATGCCCCAATCGAATTTCTGACGCCCTCCAATAGGGGGCCAGAACCCGAAATCATGCAAGTGCGCTCTGCCGGTCATGGCGTTCCGTTACGCCCATGCTCGTGATAGGCCGGGCGTTCGCTCAGGCGCTCGTAATAGTCGCGTACGGCAGGCAGGCGGGGGTGCTCCAGCGCCGTTTCGAACCAGCGGTTGACCGACAGGCCGATGGGAATGTCGGCCAAGGTGAAGTCGCGCCCGGCCACATAGGCCCCGGTGCGGGCCAACTGGCGTTCGAGGATGTGCATGTGGCGCCCCCAGTCTGCACAGCTGGTGGCCAGCGCCTGTAGGTCTTGGTGCGCCGGTGAATGCCTGACCAGCGACATGAAGGCGTAGCGCCAGGAGGCGTTTAGATCCGATGCCTGCCAGTCGATCCATTGATCGATCCTGGCCCGGGTGCGGGCCTCGACCGGGTAGCACTCTGCGGCCCCGTAGCAGTTGGCCAGGTACCGAATGATGCTGTTGGATTCCCACAAGGTAAAGTCACCATCCTGGATCACCGGCACCCTGGCGTTGGGGTTCAAGGCCATGAATACCTCGCTGTCGGTGGCCTTGAAGCCTGAGCCCCAGTCCTCGCGCACGAACGGCACCTGAAACTCTGCGCAGGCCCACAGTACCTTGCGTACGTTGATCGATGAGGCTTTGCCCAATATGCGCAGCATGATGACGTCCTTGTAGGCGAGGCTTCGATCCTCGGTGACCAACGGCAAACGGTCAAGTGGCAGTGAATATGTAGGCCCTTTCCGAAATCACGCTCATGCGCCTCTCGGTCATTGTGATCAGGGCAGTATCTGCCTAGTCTCGGCACGCCTACACATGGAGGAAACAGCATGGACAACGATATCCCAAGCGGAGCCCGCGGCCCCACCGTCGTCGACGCAGCCCGCCGTTTCGCAGGTGCAGGTACCGAGTTGGTGCAGATGAAAGCTGAGTTGCCCCTGCGCACAGCCTTGATGGAGGCGTCCGCCATCATGGGCTGCATCACCGAACTCACCCGCAAGGCCATCGACAAGCCTGCCGACCGCAAGGGGGTGATGCTGGCCACCTGCTACTTGGCTGGCATGGCCAAGGCGCTCATCGACGGGCAACTGCAGCAGTTGCGTCAGAACCGGGAAGAGGAAGGCGATCGATAGCAGCGAGGCGCTTGCTTGGGGGGCGCGAAGTTGGCACCCTTGGCGGCGCGTATCGCCTGTAACTCGACAGAAGGAAGAGTGCATTGAGCTGGGACAAGGTGGGGAAACTCCTCGTAGCCGTTCTGATCGGGCTGATCGCCCTGTTGTGCGTCTACAAGGTGGTGATGGGCAACCCTCGCCTGGAAGCGTCGCTGACCTACGCCTACCTGACCTATCCAGGGCAGTTCAGCGAACGCATCAGCAAAGCCAGTGAACAGCTCAAATACGAGCAACTGAGCGGGCGCATCAACAGCATCGGCCAAGGCCAACTGAGCCGTGACCAAGTGGACCGTTTGGTGGAAATGGCCCAGGCCCCTTATGCCCAGCTGTTCGCAAAACCGTTCGAGGCCGGCTTGGTCGATCATCGGACCGGCCTGCTCATCGAGTTGCAGAACACCGGTGATGCCCCCGTAGAGCAAGTGAAGATCCGCTTGCCAACCAAAGGCCTGGTGCAAATCCGCGATGCAGCCGGCAATGATACCTTGCTTGAAAACGCCACCGCCCAGCTTGAGATCCCGACGATCGAGGCCGGTGGCTCCAGCAGGGTCTGGGTGTATTTCGATGCGGACTACTCGCAGGTGCGCCAGAGCGGGGTAGGCATCAGCTACGCCGATGGCACGGCGGATGTGCAGGTGTATCAATCGGTGACTGGCTTCCCGGCCTGGGCAGCCCGCTACAGCACCGAACTGATGATGCTGGTAGTCGTCTTGGGGTTGAGTGTGCTGGCGCTGGGCTATCTCTGCCTGTCACGCCGCCAGCGTTCCTGAGGCGCCGTTCAAGGCGCGCCGTCGTGCAACGCCAGGCTCTGGCGTAATTGTTCAAGCAAGGCTAGCCGCACCGACTGCGGCCCCTGGACGCGAATCGAACCGGCCTGGGACAGTAGCCAGCCCATCAGGGCACGGTCGTCCGTCACCTTGGTTACCAGGATGGCGCCGCCGTTGGGCAGGCATTTCAGACGCATGCCCGTACCCAGCGGGTTCATCTGCAACTGATGGAAAAGCGCCTCGTCCACCCAGGCGTGTAATTCCACCTCGACAGGTTCAGGTGCATCACTGTGCGCAGGCGGCGCTGCGTCGCGCAATTTGCGGCCGGGCTGCCAGTGCCAGCTATAGGGCATGCACTGGCTGTTGCATTGCAGGGGAAACAGACCCGCCAGTTCGACCAGATCGCGTTCGACCGTACGCTTGGTCGTGGCGTGACCTGCAATGGACAGCGCGGCCTGTAACTGCGTGCAGCTCATGCCGGGATGGCGGCTGGGTAGCAGCTTGAGTAATTCCCATTGACGGGCAATGGTGTGACGCGATGACTGACTGGGCAAAGGCTCGTCCTTGAGGGCAGGCAGTGAATGCCTTGCTGGTGGCTTTAAGCTACCGGTCAGGATACCGTCTTGGTAAGTACGAACCAAGCCGTTGCTGCACCGTGATCGCCGCACAGGCATCGGCGGATGCCTGTGGGGAGCACTGCTCTGGAGCGGCGACACGTGGAAGGTGAGCCGGCGACCGCGCGACCGCAGCTTGTGAAACGACCCAGGGGTGGCTCCGATCCCGGAACCACCGCCTGTCCAAGGCGATCAGGTCTCAATTGAGCGCGTGCGCCATGCCCTGATCTTCCCCGAGGAAACCGCCGCTCTGGTGCTGCCAGAGGCGGGCGTAGGTGCCGTTTTTTTCCAGCAGTTGCGCATGTGTGCCTTGCTCGATGATGCGTCCTTCGTCCATCACGATCAGGCGGTCCATGGCGGCAATCGTGGACAAGCGGTGGGCGATCGCGATAACCGTCTTGCCTTGCATCATTTCGTCCAGGCTTTCCTGGATGGCCACCTCTACTTCCGAGTCCAATGCGCTGGTCGCCTCGTCGAGCAGCAGGATTGGCGCATTCTTGAGCATGACCCGAGCAATGGCGATGCGCTGGCGCTGCCCACCGGACAACTTGATACCACGCTCACCCACCATGGTGTCGTAGCCGCTGCGGCCCTGCTTGTCGCTGAGCTGGCGGATGAAGCCGTCCGCCTGGGCATCGCGAGCGGCTGCCTGGATCTGCTCATCGGTGGCGTCCGGGCGACCATAAGCGATGTTGTCGCGGATGGTGCGGTGCAGCAAGGACGTGTCTTGGGTCACCATGCCGATGGCGCCACGCAAGCTGTCCTGGGTCACCTTGGCCACATTCTGGCCATCGATGCGAATCTCGCCGCTGTCCACGTCGTAGAAGCGCAGCAGCAGGTTGATCAGCGTGGACTTGCCTGCCCCGGAGCGCCCGACCAAGCCCACTTTCTCACCAGGCTTGATGTCCAGGCTGAGGTCGGTCAGCACCTGGCGTTCCCCGTTGTAGTTGAAACTGACCTTGTCGAACGTGACGGCGCCACCACGGGTCACCAGTTCGGTCGCGTCCGGCGCGTCCTGTACTTTCGGGCCGCGAGTGAGGGTGGCCATGCCATCCTGAAGGGTGCCGATGTTCTCGAACAACGAGGTCATTTGCCACATGATCCAATGCGACATGCCATTGATGCGCAAGGCCATGGCTGTGATGGCCGCGACGGCACCGGTGCCCACCTGGCCCTGGTGCCACAGCCACAGGGCATAGCCCCCGGCACCGAGAATCAGGCCCACCACCAGCGCCTGGTTGACGATCTCGAACTGGCTGACCAGGCGCATCTGCCGGAAGCCGGTTTGCTTGAAATCCTCCATGGCGGCGCGGGCGAAGTGGGCTTCACGCTTGGAGTGGGAGAACAACTTGACCGTGGTGATGTTGGTGTAGGCGTCGGAAATGCGCCCGGTCATCGATGACCGCGCATGCGCCTGCTCTTCGCCAACCGCGCCAAGCCGGGGGACGAAATACACCATCGCCAAGCCGAACAACGCCAGCCAGGCAATGAACGGCAGCATCAGTTTCAGGGCGAAACCGCCGGCCAAGGCGATGATGGCAATGAAGTACACGCCAATGCCCGGCAGAATCTCGATGACCGTGAACAACACCTCGCGCACGGCCAGTGCGGTCTGCATCACCTTGGTGGTGACCCGTCCCGAAAACTCATCGGAGAAGAACGACAGGCTCTGACGCAGCATCAGCCGGTGAAAATCCCAGCGCAGGCGCAGCGGCAAGTTGATGGCCAGCACCTGGTGCTGGACCATCGTGCGCAGGGCAACCAGCCCGATGCTGATCACCAGGACGATGCCGATACCCCACAGCACATGGCTTTCCTGTGCCGCCGCGGTGTCACCTGCCTGCCAGGCCGACAGCAGGTCGACAACCTGGCCCAGGAAGCTGAACAGCCAGGCCTCGTACAGGGACACGCCGGCACTGAGCAGGGCCAGCGCGAGTATGTAGCCTCGCGCTCCACGGGTGCAGGCCCACAGGAAAGGCAAGAGACCGATGGGAGGAGGGGGTACCTCATCGGGTGGAAAAGGGTCGAGCCTACGCTCAAAGATACGAAGCATGCAGTGTCTCCGGGAAAACGAATGGCGTGGCCGCCCGGTACAGCACCAGGCGGGCAGCTTTTACATAGACACGTTCGGTGTCCATCTGATCCAAAAGGCGCGGGCGGGTGGCCCGCTTGGCCTTTAGGTGTCCAAGGCTCTGTACATGGGCTGGTAGATCAGCCCGGCGTATTGCGCAATCTCACCCGCTTCGCGAAATCCGTATTGTTGATAGGCCCTGACCGACGGCAGCGACGCATTGACGGTGACGCCGGCGCCGCGGGCATGCTGCAGAGCAGCCTCGATCAAGCGGCGCCCGACACCCTGTCGCTGACAATCGGGGGTGACGAAAAGCATTGCCACATGGCGGCCTTCCTTGAGCTCGACCAGCCCGGCAAGCCGCCCATGGGCCTCACACACCAGCATCAGGTTGTCGCCTTGCAGGCGCTCGGCAAAGGCGCCTGCGCTGGCCACTTCGGCGAACGTCGCGCAGCCTTGGGCTGGCAGGTGAGGGGCTACCGTGTGCTGGAACGAGGCCATGCACAGGGCGCTGGCAAGGTCGAGTTCATCGCGAGAGAGGGCGCGTATCTGCATGCTGACGGTCCATGTGGGCGGGTGGTGCAGGTGATAGTACCAGCCCTTTTTTCACGCAATTGCAAAGGAATGTATACGTGACGATTCGAGCGTGGGCGCTGGCACTGTTGAGCCCTGGCATCGACTTCCTGGGTGGATGACGCTAGCCTTTTGCCGACCTGCCCAGCCTGGATGACGAAGCGACTATGCCTGCCGGTTTTTCGGATCTGCCCTCGTTGAGCGCCCTGCGTATGTTCGAAGTGGTTGCGCGGCACCTCAACTTTCGCC
>CAURYQ010000091.1:0-16689 GCA_963529135.1 uncultured Pseudomonas sp.
CTTGACCATCTCAGGGTCCAGCGCCGAGGTCGGTTCGTCGAACAGCATGATCTTGGGCTTCATGCACAGCGCTCGGGCAATCGCCACGCGTTGTTGCTGACCGCCTGACAGTTGGCCAGGGTATTTGTGCGCCTGTTCGGGAATGCGCACCCGCTCCAGGTAATGCATCGCCAGGGCTTGCGCCTCGTGGCGGGGCATCTTGCGTGCCCACATCGGGGCGAGGGTGCAGTTCTGCAGGATGGTCAGGTGCGGGAACAGGTTGAAATGCTGGAACACCATGCCGACTTCGCGGCGGATGGTTTCGATCTGCCTGGCGTCCTGGGTCAGCTCAACACCCTCGACGACGATGCGGCCTTGCTGGTGTTCTTCGAGGCGGTTAAGACAGCGAATGGTGGTGGATTTGCCTGAGCCAGACGGGCCGCACAGCACGATGCGTTCACCTTGCTGCACCGTGAGGTTGATGTTCTTGAGCACTTGGAAGTCGCCATACCACTTGTTGACGTTTTCCATCTGGATCATGGGTTGTGGGCTCGGTGAATCAAAGGCTTTGCCGATTGCTTCATTCATCTGGAACTCCTTGCCGGCGCACAAGCGCGCTTGCCCGGTGCAGGCGGGCACCCCGGGTATGGGAAGAGGGTGGTCGAGCGGCCGTTCGCTCAGTGCAGGACGCTTTCCAGAAACTGCCGGGTGCGAGGCTGCTTCGGTGCGCTGAACATCTCGGACGGCGGCCCCGTTTCGATGACCTTGCCACCGTCGAAGAACACCACGCGGTCGGCCACTTCGCGGGCGAACCCCATTTCGTGGGTGACCACGATCATGGTCATGCCCTCGGCCGCCAGGCCCTTCATCACGTTCAGCACATCGCCCACGGTTTCCGGGTCGAGCGCGGAGGTGGGCTCATCGAACAGCATCAGTTTGGGTTTCATCGCCAGCGCCCGCACGATTGCCACGCGCTGCTGCTGACCGCCAGACAGCTCGGCCGGGTAATGCTCGGCCTTGTGCCGCAGGCCGACGCGGTCGAGCAAGGCGAGGGCATGGGCCTGGGCTTGCGCCCGGGTCGCGCGCTTGAGCTTGACCGGGGCGAGCATCATGTTGGCCAGCACCGTCATGTGCGGGAACAGGGTGTAGTCCTGGAATACCATGCCCACGTCCTCGCGCAGCCTGGCCAGCGCCTTGGGGTCGCTGGCATTGGCCTGGTCGCCATCGCCGATCACCACGGTACCCCTGGTGGGCGGCTCCAGGCTGTTCAGGCAGCGGATGAAGGTGGATTTGCCTGAGCCGCTGGGACCGATGATCACCACCACCTCGCCTTGACGGACGTCCATGTCCACGCCCTTGACTACCTCATGCGTGCCGAAGCGCTTGTACAGGTCGCGAACCGTCAGGATCGTGTTCATAGGCCCGCCCGCGCCCGGGTCAGGGCTTGCAGGTTGACGTCGGCGGCGCTCATGCGCTCGCGGCGTTGCTGGTTGGCCGTCCGCTCGGCGCTCAGGCGCTGGCTGGCGCGCGCCAGGCTAGGCATCAGTGACCCCAGCGAGGGGCCACCTGCCGAGCTCCGGCCTTGTACGTTACTCACCGGGTCCAGGCAATCACGCACCTGCTGCTCGGGCAGGTTCAATGCGTGGCCCAGTTGTTCGAGGGCGCAGGCATCGATCATCTGGGTAGTGATCTGGTTGGCCAGCAAGCCTTGGTCCATGGCCATGCGCACCACGCCGCCGACGACGTGATGGGCTTCGCGGAACGACAGGTCGACCTCGCGCACCATCAGGTCGGCCAGGCCGGTGGCGGTGGAGAAGTCTTCGCCCGCTCGACGTGCCGCCAGGTCGATGTTGGGGGTGGCGGTGCGCAGCACCAGGTTCAGCAGTTTCAGGCAGCGCAGGGTTTCTTCGGCGGCCTCCCAGAACCCACGGGTGCCTTCGCGGTTGCCGTCGCCGGTGTGGGAGAAGTGAGTGCCCTTGATGGTCACGCTCGCGCCCATCATCAGGCCCACGATGTGCCCGCTGCGGCCCTTGAGGTACTCCAGCACGGTGGGGTTCTTTTTTTGCGGCATGATGCTGGAGGTGGCGGCGACGCTGTCGGGGAAGTCGATGAGGTTGAACTCGTGGGTGCTCCACACGAAGTAGTCTTGTGCGACGCGGCTCCAGAACACCGCCAAGTTGCTCAGGTGCGACAGGCTTTCGAGCAGGAAGTCCCGCGAGCCGATGGCGTCCAGCGCGTTGTCCAGGTAGCCGTCGAAGCCGAGCAGCTCGGCGGTGCGCGAGCGGTCGATGTCGAACGGCGTGCCAGCGAAGGCGGCGGCCCCCAGTGGGCACTGGTTCATCGATTCCAGGGTTTGGATCAGGCGCTTGCTGTCGCGCTCCAGCGCCTGCTCCACCGCACTCAGGTAGTAGCCGTAAGTGATCGGCTGCGCAGGTTGCAGGTGGGTGTAGCCAGGCATCACCACTTCGGCGTACGTCTCGGCGCCGCCAATGGCCGTGGCCCGCACCGTCGCCAGTTCGTCGATCAGGTCCATCAGCAGGTCGCGGCAGCGCAGCCGATCGAGCGTGGCCAGGATATCGTTGCGGCTGCGGCCGGTGTGCAGGCGCCCGCCGATGTCGGCACCGATGTGCTCGATCAGGTGCGCTTCGTAGTTGAAGTAGGCGTCTTCGCGGGACGGGTCCAGTTCTACCGCATCCGGGCCTTCCTGCTCCATGTCCAGCACGCCCTTGGCCAGCACACTGGCGTGCTCGCCGCGAATCAGACCTTGCTCGGCCAGCATCAGGATGTGCGCCTTGTTGACGTTGCCCAGGTTCGCGAAGCCGCTGGCGAAGCCCTCCAGGCGGGGGCGGTAGATGTATTCGTTCACTTCTGGCGCGGTGCTTTCTTTCAGGCGCCGACTGACTTTGGATGCTTGCATGCTGGAACCTCTCCAGTGGAAGTACGTGCCGCTGGGCGACCCAGGCGACGTTCGAGATAGCGGCTGAGCCAGGTCAGTGCCGAGCAGATGACGAAGTACACCAGCAACACCACCGCGTAGACCGTGAAGGCGGGGCTGACGCCGGTCATCACGGTTTCGCGTTCGATGATGATCTGGCCGACCTTGAGGAATTCCCCCACGCCTACCAAGGCGCCCAGGGATGTGGCCTGTACCAGGATCGTCAGCAAGCCGGTGTAGGCCGGTAGAATGGCTTTCATCGACTGCGGCACGATCACGTGCAGGTAGATCTGCCAGGGGCGCAGGCCCAAGGCCCAGGCGCTTTTCCACTGATGCCTGGACACCGACTCCAGCCCACCACGCACGATCTCGATGCCGTTGGCGCTGCCCCACAGGGTCAAGCCCACGGTAACGGCGGCGAACGGGCTCAGGTCGAGGCCAAACATCGGCGCACCGAAGAAGATGAAGAACACGTTGACGATCAGCGGGATCGAGCGAAACAGCTCCACGTAGGCATGGATCGACCACCACAGCAGGCGGTTCTTGACCGTGGCCAGCACGCCCAGCACGGCCGAAATCAGCGTGGTGAACAGCAGCACCACCAGCGCCAGGTACAGGGTCATCAACAACCCTTTGCAAACGAAACTCCAGTTTTCCAGTATGAAGTTCATGGTCGCCTCACTGCCTGAAAGGGCGTTGCAGGTGGGCGGACAGCCGCGCGGTCATCAGCGCAAGCACGCCGACCAGCACCAGGTACATCACGCAGATGGCCGTGAACATCTCGATGGCGCGAAAGTCGGTGGCGATGCGGTCCACTGCGACGAAGGTCAATTCCGCAAGACCGATGGCCTGTAGGTAGGAAGAGTTCTTCAGCAGTGAAATCGCGGTGTTGAGCATCGCCGGTAGGCTGGTACGAAACGCAATCGGCATGGCAATGAGCGCAAAGTACTGCACCGGCTTGAGGCTCAATGCCAGGCTCGCCTCGCGCATCCCGCGCTCCACGGTAGCCAGCCCCCCGCGGATGTTCTCGATCTGGTACGCACCGGCCCACAGCGACAGGCACACCACCCCTGACCAGAACAGTGAAAGCCCCAGGCCAATGGCCGGCAGGCCGTAGAAGATGAAGAACAACTGCACCAGGATCGGCGTATTGCGGATCAACTCCACATACAGCGCCACGGCCTGGGACAGCACCGGTATCTTCATGACGCGCACGGCGCCGCCCAGCACGCCAATCAGCAGCGAGCAGAGGATGGCGAGCGCCGTGATGCGTAGCGTCATCAGCACGCCGTCGAGCAGAGCGGGCCATTGCTCGACCAGGTAATGGATGTCGAACTCCATGGCGGCGGCCGTTCAGAGCGTTTCGGCAGGTTTGGCCTGCTCGAACACACTGATGTAGTAGCCCTGGATGTTCTTGGGCACGAATTGCTCTACCCAGCCCCGGTACAAGTGCTCTTGGCGCATGCGCAGCACCGCGGCGCTCAAGAAGTCGCGCCACTGCGCTTCGTTCTTGCGCACGCCGATGGCCGCATCGGAGACCTGGAACGGCTCGCCGATCAGCCGGGCATCCTTGTCGTTGTCAGCGACCACCACCAGCGTTGCGGCATCGTGGGTGTAGGCGTCGGCGCGGCCCTGGCGGAAGGCTTGCAGGGCATCGGCGGCGCTGTTCATGCGCAGGGTCTTGACGTCGGGCATATGGTCTTCGAACCACTTGGCCTGCACCGAGCCCTTGAGGGTGGCGAGAGTCTTGCCCTTGAGGTCGGCGATCTTCTGTGCCGGGCTGTCCTTCTTCACCACCACATCGCTGGCGCCCCAGCGGTAGGGCGTGGTGAAGTCGATCACTCGTTGACGTTCCGGGGTGACGCCGAGGGTGGCAATCAGAAAGTCCACCTTGCGGCCCAACAGCTGCGGCACCCTGTTTTCCGCGGTGACGCAGGTGAAGCTGACCTTGTCCTTGGCGCCCAGTGCCCACAGTGAAATCTGCTTGGCCATTTCCACTTCGACGCCGGCGAAGTCGCCCTTGTTGTCTTGATAGCCATAGGGCGGCTGGTCGCAGCGCACGCCAGCCCGCAGGTGGCCTGCCTCTTTGATGGCTGCTGGGACTGCCGGCAGATCGGCGGCTTGCACGGTGAACACCGTTGCCAACGACGCGCACGACATGGCCAACGCAGCGCTTAGTTTTTTATACGAGAACGACATGATGCCTCCTGATTACCGGTCTGCATCGCCCAATGGTTGGCGCGAGGCGTGAGTACAAGGGCAGAGCTGAAATGACGCTTGAGCACCGGTTTTGTAGGTGTTGTTGCCGGTATGCGCTCGGGGGTATCGCGCTGCATCGAGGCAGACGTCGAGGTGCTTGTAGTTATAAAATCTGCGCGTCATGCAATCAAATGACAATACATCAACCCGTCATGCAGAAATGATATGGCCATCAATTTCAAGCAAATCGAGACGTTCCGCGCTGTCATGCTCAGCGGCTCCATGACGGCAGCAGCGCAGGCCCTGCACACATCCCAGCCCAATGTCAGCCGCTTGATTGCGCAGCTCGAGCGGGCCAACGGCTTCAAGCTGTTCGAGCGTGTAGGAGGGAGGTTGCTGCCGACCGATGAAGGCGCGCAATTCTTTGCTGATGTGGAACGGGCGTTCATTGGTCTGCAAAGCCTGCAGGCCTCCGCCGAGCACCTCAAACGCGGCGGTACCGGGCAGTTGCGTATCGGTGCGGTGCCCTCACTGACCCATGGTCTGCTGCCAAAGATCATCCAGCGGTTTCGCCAGCAGAACCCGCATGTTCACATCTCCATTCACACCAATGATTCGCCGAACGTGGCGCATTGGGCTGCGACCCGGTTCTGCGACGTATGCCTGGTGTCGTACGTCGCCGAAGACATGGCGGGGGTGCATTCGCAGATCATCTGTGACGTGCCGGGTGTGTGTATCTTCCCCAAAGGCCACCGGTTTGGAGCCCTGGAGGTCGTGACCCCGACGGACTTGAAGGGCGAGCAATTCATCTCCCTTTCGCACACCGACGGTTCCCGCACCCGGCTCGACCGGCTATTTGCCGACGACGACCCACGCGTGCTGAACCTCGACGCGACCCATGCTGCCACCGTGTGCGCGCTGGTGGGGCTGGGGTTGGGAGTGAGCGTGGTCAGCCCGCTGGTCGCCGCCGAGTACCTGCATACCGATATCGATATTCGACCGTTTGCACCGCAGTTGCGGTTTTACACGTACCTGCTGCTCTCGTCCGATCGGCCTGAGAACGTACTGACCCAGCGGTTCCGGGTGCTGGCAGGAGAGATGTTGAGAGAGGCGGCGCAGGCAAGTGTATTCGCCTTACCTTAGGCCCTTTTGCAGTAGGCCTACTCGTGCGGGACTGTAGCGCACCACCTCGCTGGCTACAAAAAGCCAGCAGTACAGCGCCCCTGTGACCTTCCCCTGTCAGGTGCCGTCAACCTGTGCAATGGAACGGCACCTATCGTGCCGGCTTGGGCAGCAGGAGCACTCATGGCCAAGAAAAACGCATCATCCCCAGGCCAGCCGTGGAACGCAGGTTTCGTGTATCTCGGCAAAATTATCTTCTGGTGTTTCTGGGCACCGGTCCTCTTTGTCATCATCGTCCCCTGGCTGAGCCTGGCCATCGTCAGCTATCGGCCTGAGCCCCTCTTCGCCGGGTTTTTCTCCGCCCTGGCGTCCACTGGATGGCTGGCCGCGTCGGTGGTGATCCTGGTAGTGGTGGGTTATCAGGCGGGTATGGGTTTCTACCGTCAGCATCAGCGCCGCAAGGGTGCTGCCGCCCCGCTGCCAGCCGAGAAGGCAGAAAACGACAAGGGCTTCTGATCCTCCACGCGCCTTCTTGATACTACCCGGGCTGCCGCCTTGGGCGGATTGCGGAGGGCTTGCCTGAACCCATCGCAAGACTGATATCGTAATGATGTCACCGCGGCGCAACCTTTCTCGCTGTGCCGCTGTCGTATCACGCATTACGGGGAACGCCAGCAGCCGCACGGTGCGGCAGCTGTACGTGGCCCGTTCTCGAAGCCAGGGATTGGTATTTTTTCGTCTTCCTCCGAGTACCGACCCATGCTTCATCTTTTTCGTAACCGCGCCGAGCACCTGGCGCTCACGCAGCTGGCTGCCTCGTTTTCTCAAACCCAGGCGCTGGGCGGCCGCCGTGCGGCCAAGTGGACCGACGTGCAACGTGAATGGACCTCGCGCGAACTGCAAGCCACCGAACGTGAGGGCCGCATTGCCGAGCTTGAGCGCGAGCTGGAAAACGCCAGGTTGATGCTGGCCGAAGCCGACGCCAATGCGCGCGCCTCGGAAACCCGCTTCGACCTGGTCAACCGCGCCTCCAGCGAAGGCCTGTGGGACATGGAAGTGGTGGCAGGGGACCCGGTCAACCCGCGCAACCGCTTCTGGTGGTCGCAGCAGTTTCGGGAAATGTTGGGCTTTCGCGACGAGCGCGATTTCCCCAATGTACTGGCCAGCTGGGCTGACCGCCTGCACCCGGAGGACAAGGCTGCCACGTTGGACGCTTTCGCCCGCCACCTGAACGACAAGTCGGGCATGACCCCTTATCGTGTGCGCAACCGCCTGGCCATGAAGGACGGCAGCTACCGCTGGTTCTTCGCTCAGGGCGAAACCTTGCGCGATGCACGGGGCGTACCTTTGCGGGTTGCCGGGGCCCTGCGTGACATCCACGACGAACTGCAGCGCGAGCAAGAACACGATGTAATCATCACCCGTTTTGAACTGGCTCGGGAAATGCTCTCCGATGGGCTTTGGGACATGGAAGTGATTGCCGGAGACCCGGTCAATCCCAAGAATCCCTTCTGGTGGTCGCCGCAGTTTCGGCGTTTGCTGGGCTTTGAAACCGTCGAGGAATTCCCTGACGTACTGGACAGCTGGGCTTCACGCTTGCATCCCGAGGACAAGGCCTACAGCCTGGAGGCCTTCCAGGCGCACCTGAACGATCGCACGGGCAAGACGCCGTTCGACATCGAGTACCGGCTGAAGATGAAAAGCGGTGAGTACCGCTGGTTTCGCGCCCGTGGCCAGACCAAGCGCGACCCCTATGGCGCGCCGCTGCGCGTGGTAGGGGCATTGGTGGACGTGGACCTCGAACACCAGCAGTTGGCCATGCGCGAGACCGAAGCGGCGCACCAGCGCACGCTGGAATCCAATATCACCAAGCTCACCCAGATCGTCGGCACCATCCAGAGCATCGCCAGCCAGACCAACCTGCTGGCGCTCAATGCGGCCATCGAGGCGGCGCGGGCAGGGGAGGCGGGCAGAGGCTTCGCCGTGGTGGCCGATGAAGTGCGCAAGCTCGCTACACGCACCACCGAGGCCACCGAGCAGGCGGCCGACATGATGCGAGGCTGACAACCTGCATTACCCTGGGGGCTGCGCGGGTTAGTGATATCAATTTGTCACTATCGGTGGAACGCTTGACTCATGCAGCCGGTCTGTTTTGTGCAGCGCCCTGGCAGTAGCGTCGAACGGCGCTAGTGCCAGGCTACCCGGTTGCAGGTGTGAGGGCGTCAAAGGGTGCGCCGTGCCGGTGTGCCAATGCCCCCAGAAAGCCCATTTCTTTTCCACTTAGTTCAGGTTTCAACCTATGAATTGGTTTTACGACGCCAGGTTGTCGGTCAAGCTGTACCTCGCTTTCGCGCTATGCGCACTGATCACCTTGAGTGTAGGCATTGTCGGTAGCCAAGGCATCGGCGCTCTTTCGTCCAGCTTGCAAAGCGTGTTTTCCAATAACCTCGTGTCGGTCGCTCAAGTGGCCGAGGCCCGTGCCGGCGCCATTGCCCAAAGCCGCGATCTGTACAGGCTTGTGGCAGCCACCGCCATCAACGCGCCAGAAGCGGAGCGCGCTGCCATTCGCGCGTCGATGAACGAAAACCGGCAGAGCAGCGAGCAGGCCTTCGCTACCTACCGTGCAACGCCCTTGGCCGACGATGAGCGCCTGGCCGGCGATCGCATGGAAAAAGACTGGCCAACGTATCAGGCGGTCATGGATCGAACCGTGGCCACCATTGAACGAGGTGACCTGTCTGAAGCCAGGCGATTGATGGCCGGGGAACTGCACGAAGCCTTTCGTACCGTGCTCGACGAGCTCACCGTAATGGTCGAGTCCAACAATCGGCAAATCGATGAAGGCGCACGCCAAGCCCAGCACCGAGAGGCAGCGGCCAAACTCAACCTGTACCTGGGCATCGCGGCGGCTTTCGTGGCAGCCCTGTTGCTTGGCATGTTCATCAGCCGTGTCATCAGCAAGCCGATAGGCCTGGCGGTCAGTACGGCCGAGCGCATTGCCGGCGGGGACTTGAGCAAGCCGGTCCACACCGGTCATGCCGATGAGACCGGTCAACTGCTCGGCGCCCTTGGCACCATGCAGCAAGGTCTCAAGACCACCTTGGAGCAAATCGCGAACGCCGCTGACCAACTGGCTTCGGCCTCAGAGGAGCTCAATGCGGTCACGGATGAAAGCACGCGCGGGCTCACCCGGCAAAATGATGAAATCCAGTTGGCGGCCACGGCTGTCACGCAGATGAGTGCGGCGGTAGAGGAAGTGGCGCGCAACGCTACCTCCACCTCCGAAGCCTCTCGACAAACCTCCGAGGAGGCGGCCAGCGGCCGGGACCAGGCACGCGAGGCCGTGCAGGCCATTACCAGCGTCAACAGTGAAATCGGGCAGTCCACGGTCATCGTAGGCGAGCTGGCCGGTAGCGTGCGCGAGATCGCCAAGGTGGTCGACGTGATCCGCGGGATTGCCGAGCAGACCAACTTGCTGGCGCTCAACGCGGCCATCGAGGCCGCGCGCGCAGGTGAGCAGGGCCGAGGCTTTGCGGTGGTTGCAGACGAAGTTCGCGCACTGGCTGCGCGCACCCAAGCCTCCACGGGCGAAATCGAAGCGATGATCACCGGTGTTCAAGCGCGTGCCGACGATGCGGTCAAGGCCATGGGCAACAGCCGAAACCTAGCCGACAGCACCCAGGCCTTGGCCCAGGCGACAGGTGAGTCGCTGGAGCGGATCGCCCAGAACATCGCCCAGATCAACGATCGCAACCTGCTGATCGCCACGGCCTCCGAAGAGCAGGCCAACGTGGCGCGCGAGGTGGACCGCAACCTGATCAACATTCAGGACCTGTCGACCCAGACGTCAGCCGGAGCACACCAGACCAGCGCATCCAGCCAGGAGCTGTCCCGTTTGGCCATTTCGTTCAACGATATGGTCAGCACGTTCAAGCTCTGATCGCGCCTGGACGGGCTGGTCATGACCTCGCCTGACTACCAAGGGCAGGACGCTCGCTGCATTCTGCCCTTGGTGGCTGGAGTGAGGCAAATCAGTCAACGCGAACGAATACGTTCTTGGCCATGTCGTTGCCGCCCAAGGCTTCCAGGCGTTTGCCGCCGTCCAGCACGCGCACGTTGATCAGCGCCATGCCTTCCTTGTTGCGCGCGGTGACCACATCATCCTTGCGTTCCCACTCATCGACCTTCAGCTTGTTGCCGTTGGTGATGATGTAGTCCTTGGAGAACTCCCACGTCTGCTTGGGGCTCTCGAAGCCCATCACGGTCGTGGTCTGTTCGTAGGTGCCTTCCAGGGCGTCGTTCCCGCAACCGGCGATGACGAAGAACGGCAAGGCGGCAAGGGCCAGTTTCAATTTCTGCATTGGGCTTCCTTTTCAGTGTGGACGATCTCGTACAGCGGGTTCGATGGCACGTGCCATGGCGCCGCGGCGTCGAGATGCAGGTGGGTATGACGGGTGCAGATCAAAGGTGTGTCGAGCGTGCCGAGGGCGATGCTGATCCAATCGGCGAATTGCCCTGCACTGCGTGACCAGAAGAGGCTAGAGCCGCAAGAGGTGCAGAATTGCCGCACGACAGTGGGCGACGATGCGTAGGCCCCCAGCCGGTCCGCCCCGCGCAGAATGCGCAGTGCGTCACGCGGCACGCTGCCGTAGGACGCATACGCAGCCCCATGGCCCTTGCGGCACTGGCGGCAGTGGCAGTGACTGACGGCCTTGGGCGGGGTGAGAAGTTCGTAACCTATCGCTGCGCAGAGGCAGCTTCCCTGGTATGTAATGGACAAACGCGATTCCATGCGTAAGAAAATGCGTCAGCTTAAACCCAGCGCTCGGGGGAGTCGAGTCGGTTCTGAGGGCCAGCACTGGCGGTGAGCGCCCGCCAGGCGCTTTGGTTGCCTGGTTGCCGGCCAGCGTCGGTCAGGTCATGCAGGTACGCGACGAATGCCCGAAGCCTCGAGACCGGATCAGCAGATCACCGGATCACCGTATCAGCGGCGTGCACGGCGCTGTTAGGTCGGTTTCAGAATGCGTCTGGTCGTTCGCGCGCAACTTTCTGGCGCTGCAAGTGCCATGCTTGCAGGATGCCGTTGGACCTGCGCGCGCAGACGCGCGGACGATGGCAAGGAGGCCGCCAGCATCACGTAACCGTGACGTGGCTGACGCGCCGCAGCAGAACACGCCGGAACCCGCCAATACAACAACAGGGGCGGGCCGTGATGCCGAGGTCCGCTGTATGCCTGATCAATTGCTCCACCTGCCTGCTGTCCACCGTATTCTGGCCGATCATCGAGAAACGCCTGGTGCGCTGCTGCCGATTCTGCATGCTGTCCAGCACGCCGTCGGCTTCATTCCCGATGCTGCCGTGGGCGAAATCGCCCATGCCCTCAACCTGAGCCGGGCCGAGGTTCAGGGCGTCATCAGTTTCTACCACGATTTTCGCACTGCACCGCCAGCACGACACACCTTGCGCCTGTGCCGGGCCGAGTCGTGCCAGAGCCGTGGTGCCGAAGCCTTGGCTGCACAGCTGCGCGAGCAGTTGGCGCTCGATGACCATGGCACCAGCGCCGACGGTGCCATCAGCCTGCGCCCGGTGTATTGCCTGGGCGCCTGCGCGTGCTCGCCGGCGCTCGAACTGGACGGCCAGGTGCATGCCCGTCTTACGCCGGAGCGTCTGCGCGAGTTGGTCAATGATTGCCAGGAGAACGCCACATGCTGAAGGTCCATGTACCGTGCGACTCGGTAGCTCGCGCCGTTGGCGCCGACCAGGTGGTCGCAGCCTTGCAGCGCGAGGCTGAGCGGCGAAACGTGCCGCTGGACATCCGGCGCACCAGTTCCCGCGGGCTCTACTGGCTCGAGCCGCTGCTCGAATGCGACAGCGAGCAGGGCCGGCAGGGTTTCGGGCCGGTCACGCCCCAGGACGTGCCGGGCCTGCTCGATGCCATGCTCGGCAAAGGCGCAGGCGAAGACCATCGGCTGGCGCTGGGGCCTGTCGAGGACCTGCCTTATCTCAAGACCCAGCAGCGTCTGCTGTTCGCGCGCGCGGGTATCACCCGTCCCTTGTCACTCGACGATTACCGCGCCCATGGGGGTTTTGCCGGCCTGCAGGCAGCAGCCGCGCTGGACGGCGCCGAGGTGGTGGCTGCCGTGCTCGACTCGGGCCTGCGCGGGCGTGGCGGCGCTGCGTTTCCAGCCGGCATCAAGTGGCGAACCGTGCGAGATGCCAAGCCTGCCCAGAAGTATGTGGTGTGCAACGCCGACGAAGGCGACTCTGGTACGTTCGCCGACCGCATGCTGATGGAAGGTGACCCTTTCCTGCTGATCGAAGGCATGATCATCGCAGGCCTTGCCGTAGGTGCCGACAAGGGCTACATCTACGTGCGCTCGGAGTACCCCGATGCCATCCGCACGCTCGACCAGGCGTTCGTGGTCGCACGTCAGGCGGGGTTGCTGGGCGCCAATGTGGCCGGCAGCGGCAAGGCGTTCGACCTGGAAGTGCGCGTGGGCGCCGGCGCCTACATCTGCGGTGAAGAAACCGCGCTGCTCGAATCCATCGAAGGCAAGCGCGGCATCGTTCGCGCCAAGCCTCCGCTCCCGGCGCTCGAAGGCTTGTTCGGCCTGCCGACGCTGGTGCACAACGTGCTGACCCTGGCGTCGGTGCCCATCATCATGGCCAAGGGTGCGCCGTTCTACCGTGATTTCGGCATGGGCCGTTCGCTGGGCACCATGCCGTTCCAGTTGGCAGGCAATGTGCGTCATGGCGGTTTGGTCGAGCGCGCCTTCGGCTTGACCCTGAGGGAGTTGGTGGAGGGTTATGGCGGTGGCACGGCCAGTGGTCGGCCACTCAAAGCCGCGCAAGTGGGTGGGCCGTTGGGCGCCTGGGTCCCGCCCAGCCACTTCGACACGCCGCTGGACTACGAGGCATTCGCGGCCGTAGGCGCGATGCTTGGCCACGGTGGCGTGGTGGTCGCCGACGATACCTTGAACATGGCCGGCATGGCCCGCTTCGCCTTGCAGTTCTGCGCCGAGGAGTCGTGCGGCAAGTGCACCCCGTGCCGTATCGGCTCGACCCGTGGCATGGAAGTGGTGGACCGCCTCATCGCCAGCGATGACATCACCGAACGCCACGACCACGCGCTGTTGCTTCGCGACTTGTGCGACACCATGCAATACGGCTCGCTGTGCGCCATGGGCGGCATGACCGCGTACCCGGTAGCCAGCGCCCTCAAGTACTTCCCTGCCGATTTCGGGCTGACCCAAGCGGAGGCCGCGCAATGATCCATATCTTCGATCCGCAAACCGACCTGGGTACCCCAGCCCGTGACAGCCAGGTGCAGGTCAGCCTGAACATCGACGGCCGCGCCATCAGTGTGCCTGCCGGCACGTCGGTCATGCGTGCCGCGGCCATGCTCGGCACCACCATTCCAAAACTGTGCGCCACCGACAGCCTCGAAGCCTTCGGCTCGTGCCGCATGTGCATGGTGGAAATCGAGGGCATGCGTGGCTACCCGGCCTCCTGCACCACACCCGTCACCGAAGGCATGGTCGTGCGTACCGAAACGCCGCGACTGGCCGGGCTGCGCCGCAACGTGATGGAACTCTACATCTCCGACCACCCACTCGATTGCCTGACCTGTTCGGCCAATGGCAACTGTGAACTGCAGACCGTGGCGGGGCAGGTTGGGCTGCGCGAGGTGCGTTATGGCTATGACGGCGCCAATCACCTGGCTGAGAAGAAGGACGTCTCCAACCCGTACTTCGACTATGAGCCCAGCAAATGCATCGTGTGCAGCCGGTGCGTGCGTGCCTGCGAAGACATCCAGGGTACCTTCGCTCTCACCATCACTGGCCGTGGCTTCGATTCCCGTGTGGCGGCGGCAGGCGGCGACGATTTCCTGACCTCCGAGTGCGTGTCGTGCGGGGCCTGCGTGCAGGCGTGCCCGACGGCGACGCTGACCGAAAAAAGCCTGGTGCAGCTGGGCCAGCCGGAACGTGCGGTGATCACGACCTGCGCCTATTGCGGGGTTGGCTGCTCGTTCCGAGCCGAAATGAAAGGCGACCAGCTGGTACGCATGGTCCCGGACAAGAACGGCGGTGCCAACCACGGCCACGCCTGTGTCAAGGGCCGCTTCGCCTGGGGCTATGCCACGCACCCGGACCGGATCACCAAGCCGATGATCCGCAAGCGCCTGGAAGATCCGTGGCAGGAAGTGGGCTGGGACGAGGCGGTGGCCTATGCCGCCAGCGAGCTGCGCCGCATCCAGCTCAAGTACGGCCGCGACTCCATCGGCGGCATCACCTCCAGCCGCTGCACCAACGAAGAGGCCTATCTGGTCCAGAAGCTGGTGCGCACGGCGTTTGGCAACAACAACGTCGATACCTGCGCACGGGTCTGTCATTCCCCTACCGGGTATGGCCTGAAGCAGACGCTGGGCGAATCAGCCGGTACACAGAGCTTCGACTCGGTGATGAAGGCCGACGTAGTGCTGGTCATCGGCGCCAACCCGACCGACGCGCACCCCGTGTTCGGTTCACAACTCAAGCGCAGGCTGCGCGAAGGCGCGCGGCTGATAGTGATCGACCCTCGCCGCATCGACCTGGTCGACTCGCCCCATGCCCGGGCCGAGCTGCACCTGCAACTTCGCCCCGGCACCAACGTGGCCATGCTTAACGCCCTGGCCCATGTGATCGTGACCGAGGGCCTGCTGGCCCAGCCGTTCATCGATGAGCGTTGCGAAACCGCAGAATTCGCCCGCTGGCGCGACTTCGTCAGCCTGCCGGAGAACGCCCCTGAAGCGCTTGGCGCGGTGTGTGGCGTGCCAGCAGAGCAGATTCGCGCCGCAGCGCGGCTGTATGCCACCGGTGGCAACGCCGCCATCTACTATGGCCTGGGCGTGACCGAACACAGCCAGGGCAGTACCGCCGTCATGGGCATTGCCAACCTGGCCATGGCCACGGGCAACATTGGTCGCGAGGGGGTAGGGGTGAACCCGCTGCGCGGGCAGAACAACGTCCAGGGTTCGTGTGACATGGGCTCGTTCCCTCACGAGCTGCCGGGGTATCGGCACATATCCAACGAGGGTGTGCGTGCCGAGTTCGAGCAGGCTTGGGGGGTAACACTGCACCCTGATCCAGGCTTGCGCATCCCCAACATGTTCGAGGCCGCACTCGATGGCAGCTTCAAGGCGCTGTACTGCCAGGGCGAGGACATCGCCCAAAGCGATCCGAATACCCAACACGTGACCGCGGCCTTGCTGGCCATGGAGTGCGTGGTGGTGCAGGACATCTTCCTCAACGAAACCGCCAAGTTCGCTCACGTGTTCCTGCCGGGCAGTTCGTTCCTGGAAAAAGACGGGACGTTCACCAACGCCGAGCGCCGCATCTCGCGGGTTCGCAAGGTGATGGAGCCACTGGCTGGCAAGGCTGACTGGGAGGCGACCATGGCGCTGGCCAATGCGCTGGGCTACCCGATGAATTACCGTCACCCGTCCGAGATCATGGATGAGATCGCCCGGTTGACGCCCACTTTCCACCGGGTGAGCTATGCCGAGATCGAGCGCCATGGCAGCCTGCAGTGGCCGTGCAATGACGCAGCCCCCGATGGCACCCCGACCATGCACATCGATCAGTTCGTCAGGGGCAAAGGGCGGTTCATGCTGACCGGGTACGTGCCGACCGACGAGAAGGTCAACAGCCGTTACCCGCTGCTACTGACCACTGGTCGCATCCTCAGCCAGTACAACGTCGGTGCGCAAACCCGGCGTACCGGCAATGTGGCCTGGCATGATGCCGACCGTCTCGAGATCCATCCAACCGACGCCGAGAGCCGTGGCATTCAGGACGGCGACTGGGTCGGTATCGGTAGCCGTGCCGGGCAGACGGTACTGCGCGCCCAGGTCAGCAGCCGCGTGGCACCAGGGGTGGTATACACCACCTTCCACTTCCCTGAGTCGGGCGCGAACGTGATCACCACCGACAACTCCGACTGGGCGACCAACTGCCCTGAATACAAGGTCACGGCGGTGGAGGTAGTCAAGGTGTTCCAGCCATCCCAGTGGCAGAAGCGTTATCAGGACTTCAGCGACGAGCAGCGTCGGCTACTGCAGGAGCGTCGAACCGCCGAGAAAGCCGAGGTGCGCCAATGAGTCAGGACAGCCTGGTGAAAATGGCCAACCAGATAGCCCATTACTTCGACAGCGAGCCGAATCGGGACCTGGCCGTGCAGGGCATGCGCCAGCACCTGCACAACTTCTGGACGCCGGCCATGCGCCGGCAATTGGGGGAGTGGATCGAGGCCAATGCGGGGGAGGGGCTGGACCCGAAGGTGAAGGAGGCCTTGGGTTGAAGGTTGTCGACCTGTATCGCCGCCGATGAATAGACCTATGTAGCACCGCCCCCCGGCAACTGGCGGGGGGGGAAATGATAACCGCCCCCCCCGCCCCCGAAAAACACAGAAAAGAA
>CAURYQ010000092.1:0-16201 GCA_963529135.1 uncultured Pseudomonas sp.
TGTTTTGTTGGGCCTGTTTTGACAACTTCCGGGTTGAAAAAATTTTTTTCCGGTTTTGGTTATTAACTTTTTGTGCAACGCGTCGTACTGGCACTTCCGTCAAACCAACAGGGCTGATCATGAACCAACCATTGCACGGCCGGGCCAAGGCCTGGCGCCTTGCTGCCATCGGCGCCGCCATGCTCGCTGGCGGTGCGGGTTTTGCCTACAGCGCCGGCTGGCTCGGCCAGCCGGCGCTCACCCCCCAGCGCATCATCGACACCTTCGAGGCCCAGGCCGGGTATTACCCTGGGTACCGTAAGAACCATTCCAAGGGCTTGTGCGTGAGCGGCTACTTCCAGGCCAGCGGGCAAGCGGCAAGCCTGTCGACGGCGCGGGCCTTCACCCAGACGCGTGTGCCTGTGATCGGGCGCGTGGCCATCGGGGGCGCCAACCCATTCGCGCCTGACACCGCCATCCCGGTGCGCAGCCTGGCACTCGAGCTTACGACCGATGATGGCCAAGTCTGGCGTACCGGCATGAACAATCCGCCCGTGCTGGCGGTAAGCACGGCCGAGGCGTTCTACGAGCAGGTGCTGGCCAATACCCCGGACCCGGCAACGCGCAAGCCCGACCCCGCCAAGGTTCGGGCTTTTTTTGCAGCTCATCCCGAGAGCGTCGCGTTTCGGCAGTGGGCAGCCAGCTACAAACCCAGCGACAGCTTCGCCAATACCCAGTACCACAGCATCAACGCGTTCAAGCTGATCGACACCGACGGCAAGGTTCAGCCGGTGCGCTGGCAGCTCGAACCGCTAACGCCGTACGCGGCCTTGCCGGCACAGGTGGACGACCCACTGTTCCTGCAGCATGACCTGCAACGCCGGCTGGCACAGGGGCCGTTGCGCTGGAACCTGCGCCTGGTGCTGGCGCAATCGGACGACGCCATCGACGACCCCGCCAAGCCCTGGCCTGCAAGCCGTCGCAGCGTTAACGCTGGCACATTGGTGCTGGAGCAGGTCGATGCACCCGAGCAAGGGGCCTGCCGTGACTTGAACTTCGACCCATTGATTCTGCCCCATGGTATCGAACCTTCCGCCGACCCCATCCTCGCCGCCCGGTCAGCCGCCTACTCGGAGTCATTCAACCGTCGTAGCCGTGAGTCCCTGAGCACTGGAGCCCGACCATGAAGCCTACCGTCTTTCACCCCGTCGCCCGCCTTCTGCACTGGTCGATGGCGATTCTGATCCTGGCCATGCTGTTCATCGGCGTGAGCATGGTCACCGACCTTTCGGTACGTCACCCGATGCTGGTCAGCTTGCACAAGGCCACGGGGCTGGCGCTGCTGGTGCTGGTGATAGCTCGCATTTTCGTGCGCCTGAACGTCGCTCATCCACCCCTGCCCCAGGACTTGCCAGCCTTTCAGCGCTTGGCAGCCGGGGCGTCTCACCTGCTGCTGTACGCGCTGATGCTGGCCATGCCCTTGCTGGGCTGGGCCATGCTCTCGGCCGGTGGCTACCCGCGCCCATTCGCCCTGCCGTCGATCGCACCCCACGACCTTCAGCTGTATGCCCTGCTGCGCCAAGCGCACGGCTGGGCAGGCTACCTGTTGTTCGCCACGGTCCTGGTGCACGTGGGCGCTGCGCTGATGCATGCCTGGGTGCGGCGTGATGGGGTGCTGCGTAGCATGTGGCCAGGGCCGAGGGCGGACTGAGCAGGCAGCGCCCGGTCTCGCTGCCTAGCTGCAATCACTTGTACTGAGGGCCGGCAAAGCACAGCGCGCAAGCCTTGAGAGTGTGTTTTAATGCGCCTCGCTCATTATTCTTGACACCTTTGATTACAAGGCGGCTATGGACACGGGGACGCGACTCAAATTAGTGCGTGAACGCAACAACCTTTCCCAACGGGAGCTGGCGCGTCGCAGCGGGCTCACCAACTCGACCATTTCGCAGATCGAGCAGAACCGCGTCAGCCCTTCTGTTAGCTCCTTGAAGAAGCTGCTCGAAGGCATTCCGATGAGCCTTGCGGAATTTTTCAGTTTCGATGAGCCCGTGCGTGAAGAGCGTTTCGTATTCCGGGCGGGCGACCAGCCCGACCTGGGTCGCAACGGGTTGCGCATGCTGCTGGTAGGGGCCAGCGTGGAAGGCCGGCAAATGCGTATGCTACGCGAGCTCTACGCACCTGGCGCAGACTCGGGCGAGCCCATCGTGCATGCCGAGGGTGAAGAGTGCGGGCTTGTCACCCGAGGCAGCGTCGAGCTTTGGGTCGATGGCCACGTCAGTGTGCTCAATGCCGGTGACGGCTACTACATCCCCACGACCCTGCCCCACAGCTTCAAGAACATCGGCCAGGACGAGGCGGAGATCATCAGCGCCAACACCCCAGCCAATTTCTAAAGCAAATACTCGGCTTGTTGCAGCCTACGCCGGCCGCAACAAGCCGCGGCTGTCATTGGGCCGTCGGGACCTTTTCATCAGCCTGCTCGCGGCTCGCGTAGTGTTGCGCCAGTACAGCGCAGACCATCAGCTGGATCTGGTGGAACAGCATCAACGGCAGGATCATCGCCCCAATACCGCTGCCCACGAACAGCACCTGCGCCATCGGCACGCCGGTTGCCAGGCTCTTCTTCGAGCCTGCAAAAAGGATGGTGATGCGGTCTTCCAGGTTGAAGCCCAGCACTTTGCCCAGCAGGGTGGTCCCTACCAGCACGACGGTTAGCAGAATGCCGCAGACGGCGAACAGCCCTGCCAGGTGCTGGGGTGACACGGTGTGCCACAAGCCCGTGACTACCGCTTCGCTAAAGGCGGTGTAGACCACCAGCAGAATCGACCCCTGGTCCACGATCTTCAGCCAGCGCGCATTGCGCTTGACCCAGGCACCGATCCAGCGCCGCGCAAGCTGCCCAGCCACGAACGGCACCAGCAGTTGCAGCGTGATCTTGAGCACCGCATCCAGCCCAGAGCCGGTATCCCCGCTGGCGCCAAGCAACAGCATGACCAGCACCGGGGTCAGGAATATGCCCAGCAGACTGGATGCGGCCGCGCTGCAAATGGCTGCCGGTACATTGCCACGCGCCAGCGACGTGAAGGCAATGGCCGACTGTACGGTGGCAGGCAATGCGCAAAGGTAAAGGACCCCCAGGTATAACTCATCGCCCACCAAGGGCAGGAAAAGTGGCTTGAACGCCATGCCCAGCAGCGGGAACAGCACGAAGGTGCAGGAAAACACCAGCAAGTGCAGGCGCCAGTGCCCTGCCCCGGCAATGATCGCCTCACGCGAGAGCTTGGCACCATGCAGGAAGAACAGCAGGCCGATCGCCAGGTTGGTGAGCCAGCCGAAATAGACCGCACCCTGGCCCGAGCAAGGCAGCACGGTGGCGATCGCCACCACAGCCAGCAACGCCAGCGTGAAGTTATCGAAGAGCATGCGTAAATATTTCATTACAGTTTCGTCTTGTCCTGGATCGAACACCGAGGATAATGTCCTGCGCGCCACGCCGCTAACGCCGGAACCCCTGCCGGTATCGCGCAAAGGACAGTCAGCCAAGGAATTATAATAATGACGCTATTTCGCTTCGCGGCCGTTGCGGCCGCTGTCACGCTCGCTTTCGCCTGGGTACCTGCACACGCCGGTGACCCACTGCAAGGCAAGGTAGATGAAGTCATACGGCCACTGATGGAGGCTCACGGCATCAGTGGCATGGCCGTTGCGCTGTATGCGCAGGGGCGTGCCCATTACTTCAGCTACGGTGTCGCCAGCCGTGATACCAACGTCGCGGTAAGCCCCGACACCCTCTTCGAAATTGGTTCATTGAGCAAGACGCTCACCGGCACCTTGGTGGCCTTGACCGACGCTGAGGGCAAACTCGACCTGAACGCCCCTGCCAAGCGCTACTATCCAAACCTGGACGGCGCTCCCATTGGCGAAGCCACCGTCGTTCAGTTGGGTGCCTACAGTGCCGGGTGTCTGCCTCTGCAGTTTCCGGCGGCCGTTCAATCCTCCGAGGATATCCCTGCCTACTTCCATGAATGGAAGCCAGAGTGCACGCCTGGCACGCAGCGGCGTTACTCCAACCCGAGCCTGGGCCTGTTTGGCGACCTGGCCGCTCGGGCCAAAGGGCAAACGTTTGCCACCCTCATGGAACAGAGCGTACTCAAGCCCATGGGCTTGCACAGCACTTATCTGGATGTACCCGACGACAAACTTGACCGTTATGCCCAGGGTTACGATGCCAGCGACAAGCCGGTACGAGTCAACCCTGGGCCTTACGCGCAAGAAGCGTACGGCATCAAGACCAGTGCGAGTGACCTGTTGCGCTATGTCCGTCTGAACATGGAACCTCAAGGTTTGCCCGCCCCCCTGGCCGAGGCCACACGCATCGCACGCAGTGGCTATTTCCAGGTCGGGCAAATGACCCAGGGCCTGGGCTGGGAGCGCTATGCGTATCCGGCCACCCTGCAAACGCTGATCGATGGCAACGGCCCGAAGATGATCATGGAGGCGCAGCCAGCCCGTCGTTTGCAACCCGCAGCGCCCCCCCTGGCATCGGCCTGGTACAACAAGACCGGCTCTACCAATGGCTTTGGTGCGTATGCAGCGTTTGTCCCCTCCGAACAAGTGGCCATCGTGCTGCTTGCCAACCGCAGCTACCCCAATGAGGCGCGCGTACGGGCGGCGTTCGAGATCCTTTCAGGGCTCTGAACCCGGCGATTGTCGAACAACTCTACGAAAATGTAGTGGAAAAAAATATTCACTACAAAACGGTTGACGCCTTTCACCCCGCTTGTGCATGATGAGGCCGTCTCCCTGATCGGGAGCCATGGCAAGGGTGTTCCAGACCGCCTGCGCGGTAACGCAGGCGGTCCATGGAGAGGGAACTGTCCAAAAGGCAGCGTGAGAAAGCCCCTGTTGCGAAGCTGCGGTAGCAGCCTTGGAAACGCGCTACATCTCGATAGCGCCAACTGTGAAATTCACCTGAAACTGGGTAATGGGGGCTTTATGATGAACTTGAACGACAATCCAACCATCGATCAATTGGCCAAGCTGTTCGCCACGCGCAAAGACAGCCTTGATGACCACCTGTTGTGGGTGAATCAGAGCGGCGAAGTGCGCCTCGACCGCCTGCCGCCGAACACGATCGAAGCTGAATTCGAAGAGCATTTGCCGAGCATGCGTGCGCGCTTCAAGGCCTACCGCCGAGGCCAGGGCTACGTAGGCAAGAAGGCGGCGGCCGATACCGAGTTCGTGAGCCGTGTATTGCAGACGCTGCAACAGCAATGGCCTGACGCATGTACGCAGCACACTGTGAAGGTCATCGAAGCGCAGTACTGATCACTCATGCTTTACCAAGCCCGGCATCGCGCCGGGCTTTTTCATGCTCGTTTCGTGCGCTGTTGAGGGAGCGGCAGGGCGCCGGTGGCCAATGCCCGAGCACGATCTACGCCCCATACCAGGGCCCGGGTCATGGTTTCCCCAACGCGCGCCGGGTAATACTCCTCGATCAGGGCGTGACCGTCACGAGCGTACAGGCCAAGGAACAGCTGTGTGGCACCCTGCCTTGAAAGGCGCACCTGCACATCCAGTGTCGTTCCATCGCTCAGCGCCTCGTCGTGGCTGCGGCTGTGCAATTGCGCATCGGCCCACTGCCAATAGGTTTCGTCCCTGACTCGCATCGCTTGTAGTTCTCCATTCCAAAACGTGGTCAGGGGACCACATACGCAGCAGGCAGGCGAGCGCTATTGGCCAACATCATGCGCCTGATCAATAAACCCGGAAATAAACAGCAGCAGCGACGGCAACCGCTCAGGCCCTCGCAGTCTTGAGCCGCTGTCCGATCCGGGCGCCAAACACGTTCACCAGCAACCCGCTCATGACCAGAAGCGCACCCCACCCCTGGGTCTGGGTCAGGCGCTCGCCCAACAGTAGCGCCGAAGAGCTCAGGCCTATCACCGGCACCAGCAGCGAAAAAGGCGCGACCTTGCCCGCCGGGTGGCGCGACAACAGCGTACTCCAGAGGCTGTAGCCCAGAATGGTGGCGACGAATGCCAGGTACGCCAAAGCCGCGATCGAGTGCCAACCGATATGCAGGAGCGCTTGGCCGATACGCTCAGGGCCTTCCAGCCAACCTGAGAGCAACAGGAATGGCAGCGGCGGGATCAAGCCACCCCAGATGACCAAGGCCACCAGGTTCACCGAACCGAAGCGACGGGTGATGATGTTGCCCAGCCCCCACATGGCCCCGCCACAGAGCGTCAGCACCAGCGCGAGCAGCGGGACATGGCTGCCATCTTCACTGCCGATCAACGCCAGGCCACAGGCGGCCACCAGCAAGCCGAGCACACTGGCCACACGCAAGCGCTCGCCGAGAAACAGTGCTGCGAAGCCCAGGGTGAAGAACGCCTGGGACTGAAGTATCAACGAAGCAAGGCCTGGCGGCATGCCGCTGGCCATGGCCTGGAAGAGAAATGCGAACTGCCCGAGCGAGATGGTCGCACCATAGGCGATCAGCCAACGCCATGGCAAGTTCGGGCGCTTGATGAAGAACACGGCGGGGAATGCCACCAGCAGGAAACGCAAGGCACCCAGCAGCATGGGTGGCAAGCCGTCGAGGCCGACTTTGATCACCACGAAATTGACGCCCCAGGCGATGATTACCACCAGAGCGATGAGCAGGTCCTTGAGCGGCATTGCGACTTCCTTCTTCAGGCACTTATACATATTTCGTTACAGCATAAGGCTATTCCTCGATCGCCTACCATTACAGTTACGCCCCAGCGTTGCGCAACAGTAGGCTGTTCAACTGTCCACCGCCGTTGGGTCTGCTTTACCCATGAAAAAGGGCCGCCGCAGCGACCCTCGATTAGCCGATGTTCGAGCAGCAGCCATCACGCCACGGCAAAGAGCTCGTTCTCGATGTGCGCCTGGGCAGCGCTGATCGCTTGCGCCCGCTGCTCCGGGCCATAGGCCAGGCCATGGGCCCGGACGATTTGCAGGTCGGTGATGCCAATGAAGCCGAGGAACACCTTGAGGAAGTCTTCATGGCCCACACCTGTGGGTTGATCGGCATGCAAACCGCCCGCCGTGGATACCAGCACCACTTTCTTGTCACCGCACAAGCCTTCAGGGCCGGCTTCGGTATAGCGGAACGTCTTGCCTGCTACCGCGATGCGATCGATCCATGCTTTGAGTTGCGTTGGCACACTGAAGTTGTACATTGGCGCGCCGATCACCACTGCGTCTGCAGTAAGGAACTCTTCGAGCGTTTCGGCGCTGAGTTTCGCCTCGAAGGCCTGTGCCGCATCGCGCAGCTCCTCGGCAGTGCCGGCAGCCATCAAGGTGGAGGCCGAGAAATGAGCAATCGCGTCGGCCGCCAGGTCACGATAGACCACCTCGACGCCGGGCTCCGACGCTTGCCAGGCGGCTACGATTTGACCACTCAGTTGGCGCGAAGCCGAGTTGTCACCCAGGATGCTCGAATCGATGTGCAACAGTCTCATGAGGTGCTCCTGTAAGAGGGGGCTGAAGCGGTAAAGGTCTATGGGTGGGATACTACCGGAGCACGTAATTGATGATAAGTACGGAGAATCGCGCTAGTTTGTCCTATTGCTGGAACAATGAGCGCAGACCATGCAGGATCTGAACGATCTGTTTTACTTCGCACGGGTGGTAGAAGCCGGAGGCTTCGCCGCCGCGGGACGTCAACTGGGCATCCCAAAATCAAGATTGTCCCGTCGCATCGCCGAGCTCGAAGAACGACTGGGCATGCGGTTGCTGCAGCGCACCACGCGCCAGGTGAGGTTGACCGCCGTCGGCGAGCGCTACCTGCACCACTGCCAGGCCATGCTCCTCGAAGCCGAGGCGGCTGAAGAAGCGGTAGCCAGTATGAGCAGCGAACCCCGCGGCCGCTTGCGCGTCTCCTGTCCCGTGGCTTTGGGGCATGCGTTCCTACCTGAAGTGGTGACCCGTTTCCTTGAGCAGTATCCGCTCGTGCAATTGGATCTGTTGTTGCTCAACCGTAGGGTTGACCTGGTTTGCGAAGGGATCGACGTAGCGCTGCGGGTCCGCGATCTGGGCGATGAAGATCCAACGCTCGTGACACGGCGACTGTGCCAGGCACAAATGCAACTGGTAGCTGCGCCTGGTTTTGCCGAACAGGTGCGAGAACCGGCGCAGTTGGCTGCCTTGCCCGTATTGGGTGCCCCCGAGGCCGACCGTCTGGTGCACCTGAGGCTGCAAGGCCCCGGGGGCCAGCAACACGCACTGGCGCTCGCACCCAGGCTTGCGGTGGACGATTTCGTGGTGCGCAGCGCAGCCGTTCGCGCCGGCTTGGGGTTCACTGCCCTGCCCAGCTTGTTCTGCGAAGAGCACCTGGAGCGGGGTGAACTCGTACGGCTGCTTCCAGACTGGTCATTGCCAGGCGGCTATCTGCAGGCCGTCTATCCTCACAGACGGGGCGTCACGCCGGCGGTACGCGTCTGGGTCGACCATTTGGCCGCGTCATTCGAGGCGTGTGGAGAACGGTATGTCTGAAGCGTCACTTAGCCAGGCACAAGTCGTTGACTATTGCCTGAGCCTGCCTGGTGCTCGGCAAGACGTGAAATGGGGCAGCACCCGGGTATTCTCGGTGGCTGGCAATAAAATGTTCGCCGTACTGGACCTGGCTGGTGCCGGGTTATCCTTCAAGGTAGAAGACGAGCGGTTTCTGGGCTATTGCGACAGGCCAGGCGTGCGCCCCGCTCCCTATCTGGCGCGGGCCCGCTGGATCAGTCTGGCACCGCCCTATGCAATGAGCAGTCGCGAACTGCTTGAGTGCTTGCAGTGCTCGCACCAACTGGTGGTGCGGCGGTTGCCCAAGCGACTGCAGGCAGGGTTGAAACTGTAGGTCGTGCCCCTTCCGCCACTGCTACAGCTGGGCCTTCGAAAAAAGCCAGTACGCCCAGACGGCCTGGTGCAACGCCACGATGGCCCAGAAAGCGCCTTGGTAGGACAGCTTGCGCGTCTTGTGCCTGAACAACTGCTGCGCCAACAACGCACCTGGCCAGCCACCGACTAGCTCGGTGGCATGAAGCAGCTTTTCTGGCGTGCGGCGCCCCTGGTTGCGTGCCTGTGACTTGTCGCGCCAGTAGAGCACTAAACTGATCACGCTCATGACCGGATAAATCACCAGCGGCCACCAGGCGTGCTCGTGATAGGCCAGGCGCGCCACGCCCAGCACCGGTAGCACGCACAGCAGCCCCAGTACAAGCCCTTTGAGCCGGGCATTGCGTACCGGCGCGCGCCGCAGCCGGTCAAGCTGCTCAACCATGGGCGACGGTCCAGTCAACCCATCCGAACAGCCAGCTTGCCAGAATGATCAGGCCGAAGACGATTCGATACCAGGCAAATGCGGCATAGCTGTGATTGGCGATGAACTTCAACAGACCACGTACGGCGATCATGGCGAAAATGAACGAGGTCACGAAGCCGAGCGCAAACACCGGCAGATCGTCTGGCTGGAAGAGGTGGCGGTACTTGTAGCCCGAATACACCGCGGCGCCGACCATGGTCGGCATCGCCAGAAAGAACGAAAACTCCGTCGCAGCGGTGCGCGAAAGGCCGAACAACAAGCCGCCGATGATGGTCGAGCCGGACCGGGAGGTACCCGGAATCATGGCCAGGCACTGCACGAAGCCGATCTTGAGCGCCTGGCTCCAGCGCATTTGATCGACATGCGTCACCTCGATCCGGTGCTGGCGCCGCTCGGCCCAGAGCATGATCACCCCGCCCACCACCAGCGCAGCCGCTACGGTAATGGGGTTGAACAGATATTGATGGATCAGGTCGGCGAACAGTACGCCCAACACCAGCGCCGGCAGGAATGCCAGCAGCAGGTTACCGGTGAAACGCCGAGCCTTGGGCTGGCTCGGCAAGCCCCGGACCACATCGAAGATCTTGCTGCGAAACTCCCACATCACCGCCAGGATGGCGGCCAGCTGAATGATGATATTGAAGGCCATCGCCCGCTCGCCGCTGAACCCGATGAGGTCGGCGACGATGATCTGGTGACCGGTACTGGAAATTGGCAGGAACTCCGTCAGCCCTTCCACCACGCCCAGTATGATTGCCTGAAAGGCAGTCCAAAAATCCATCATCCCCCCGATGGGGCCTGCTCATGACAAGCCCCTTGTTCTTGATTTGCCTGAATATTGCCGCACGCGGCCCGGCTGTTTTACAGCGTCTGTTGGTCGCAACGCCAGTGGAAAAGTTCACGGATACTAAGGTTTCATCTTGTGCCGCCGAAATGCTGGCAGAGCACCTTTGCAATGTCATGACCTCGTAGGCGCAGCACGCCATGAGAGATAGCACTTAGCCATTGGTCGAGTGGGTCTGTGGCCACAACCGTGCTTGGATGCAGGTGAAAACAAGAACAAAAGGGAGCATGCGCGATGAACACACTCAGATCGATGTCGATCAGCAGCCGCCTGTGGCTGATGCTGGTGGTGGCGGTAGCCATGCTGGTGGTGCTTGGCTTGCTGATGTTGCGCCAGATTCACGGCGATCTGTACCAGGCCAAGGCCGAGAAGACCCGCCACGTGGTGCAGACCGCCGCCGGGGTGCTGGCGCATTTCCAAGGGTTGGAGGTCGCCGGTACCTTGAGCAGGGACGCGGCCCAGCAGCAGGCCCTGCAAGTGGTGCGGGCACTGCGCTATGACCACGACGACTATTTCTGGATCAACGACTTGACCCCGCGCATGATCATGCACCCGGCCAACCCCAAGCTCGACGGCCAGGACTTGTCGAGCATTCGCGATCCGGACGGCTTCGCCGTGTTCAATGAAATGGTCGCCCTGGCCCGCCAGCAGGACGCAGGCCCCGTGAATTACCGCTGGCCCAAGCCTGGGGCCAGCGAGCCGGCTGCCAAGACGTCCTATATCCAGTTGTTCAAGCCCTGGGGCTGGATCATCGGTTCTGGTGTCTACGTCGATGACGTACAGGCCGAATTCGCCCGGCAGCTGCGTGACGCATCGCTGCTGGGCGTGGTGATCGCGCTGTTGATGGGCCTGACGGTCTGGGTCATCGCGCGCAGCATCGCACGTCCTTTGCAGCAAGCCGTGCACGCCATGGGCAACATCGCCAGCGGAGAAAGCGACTTGACCCGGCGGCTGGACACCCATGGCCGTGACGAGCTCACCCAACTGGGTGAACACTTCAACCGCTTCAACGGCAAGCTGCAAGGGGTGATCGGGCAGTTGCAAGGGGCGGCCCATGCACTGGCCAACTCAGCCGAGCGCGTGGGCGCAAACGCCGGTGCTGCGCAACAGCAAAGCGCCCAGCAGTCCCAGCAGATGGACCAGGTGGCGACTGCCGTGAACGAGGTGACCTACGCCGTCCAGGATGTGGCCAAGACCGCCGAACAGGCGGCCGGGGAAATGCACACTGCCCAGCAGCAGGTCACTCACGGCCAGCAGGCGATCCATGGCAGCCTTGCCCAGATCGACCGGTTGTCCATGACGATCGAGCAGGCGGTACAGGTGATTCGTGACCTGGCCGGGCATAGCACCCGAATCGGCGGCGTGCTGGACGTGATCCGCTCGATTGCCGAGCAGACCAACCTGCTGGCGCTCAACGCAGCGATCGAAGCGGCCCGCGCCGGCGAGCAAGGGCGCGGTTTTGCCGTGGTGGCCGATGAAGTTCGCCTGCTGGCACAGCGCACGGCGCAGTCCACCGCCGAGATCCACAGCATGATCGAGCACCTGCAGAGCCAGTCCGACGCCGCCGTCAAGGCCATCGACACCAGTAGCGAAGCTTCGCGGCAAACCGTCGAGCAGGCGCGCGAAGCAGGCGCCAGCCTCGATGCGATCAACCAGGCGTTGCACAACCTGACGGCTTTGAACGCGTCCATTGCCAGCGCCACGTTGCAGCAATCGCATGTGGTCGAGGACATCAACCGCAATGTGCTGGACACGGCGGGCCTCTCCCAGCAAACCGCCGATGCCGCGCGCCAGTCCAGCGAAGCTGGCGAGGCCCTGGGCCGACTCAGCCATGACCTGGAGCAGTTGCTGCGTCAATTCAGGGTCTAATCGACGCCTGAGCGAAATCAGGGCTGCCAGGCAGCCCTGATGCCGGTCACGCCCTACATCTTTCCCAAGCTAATCGTTACAATCGCGCCCCCCCTGACTTTTCCAAGGATCGCCGATGTCCGGCCTTGAACTCATCGCCGCCGTACTCGGCGTCATCGCTGTGTGGCTCACGGTCAAGCAGAATGCCTGGTGCTGGCCCATCGGCCTGATCATGGTGGTGATCTATGCCTGGCTGTTCTTCGAGGTCAAGCTCTACTCCGGCATGCTGCTTCAGGTTGCCTACGCATTGTTGCAGCTCTACGGCTGGTGGCAGTGGAAGCGTCCCGAACGTCAAGGCACGACGCGCCAGGTGTCGCGTTTGCGGCCAGGCGCGCTGCTCATCCACCTGAGCCTCGGCGTCCTGCTCAGCGTAGCCCTGGGTGCCGCGATGGCTACCTGGACCGATGCCGCCCTGCCCTGGCTGGACGCCAGCCTCACCGGCTTCAGCCTGGTGGCGCAGCTGTGGATGGCGCAAAAGCGCCTGCAATGCTGGCCCCTGTGGGCATTGGTGGACATCATCTACGTCGGGCAATACCTGCACCAGCAGCTGTATTTCACCGCAGGCCTGTTCGGCGTGCTCACCCTGATTGCCCTGCGCGGCTGGCTGGAATGGCACCGCGACCCAGCGCTGGTGAAGGCATGAGCATCGCCAAACGCACCCAGGTCGTGGTGTTGTGCGGCCCCGAATCCAGTGGCAAAAGCTGGTTGAGCGGGCTGATCCAGGCGCATTTCGGAGGGCTGGTGGTGGGTGAGTACGTGCGTCATTTCATCGACGAGCACTGCCGCCACACCTGCTATGCCGACATCCCCACCATCGCCCGCGGGCAACTGGCGTGGGAGGATGCCGCTCGTGCACGCGCGCCTTCGCTGCTGATTCTGGACACACACCTGCTCAGCAACATGCTCTGGAGCCAGACCTTGTTCGGCACGTGTCCACCGTGGCTTGAGCAGGCTTTGCTCGATCGTCACTACGATCAGCACCTGCTGCTCAGCCCCCAGGGCGTACCCTGGGTCGCCGATGGCCAGCGTACCCAACCAGATGTGCAAGAGCGCCAGCGGTTCTTCGACGCCAGCCTGCAGTGGCTGCAAGACCATACTCAACCCTATCGCATCATCGAAGGCGATTGGGCGAACCGGCAAGCTTCGGCCCTGCAGCACGTCGCTTCATTGCTTCGCGGCGACGATTGAAAGCGCGGGGCAACTGTAAAGCTCCTGACACAACATGGCGGCCGCCAACCCTTCAAGCACGGGGCGTGCGCAACCTAGGCCGGCGAGTGTCTCGCCATCGATACACGGCCCGCCAACCCCACCGAGCCCAGCCCCAGAGGTGACCGCTCGGTCACCCTCCCCCGCCGCTTGTATCAGTCATGACACACTCGGGCAGCGCGCGTCGCCCAACCTCAAGCTAACCCTTTGAAAAACAGGAACTTCTCAAAAGCGGCACGGCTTCTGCTCTTGCTAGCGCAACGCTGAACAAGGCCAGCGGCTGAAGAAGGAATCGCTGTCGTGAGGAACATCGACAAACGCCTGTGTCACCTGTTGCTGCTGGGGTGCGCGATCAGCTCGCTGAGCGCGATCGCCCAGGCCGACAATGGCACCATCGTCATTACCCGCGACGTGCAGACACGCAACGCCGTGATTCCCCCACTGCGCCCTGATCCCACCCCCACAACCGTCAACGCAAACCCGGTCAATCATGTGCTGCGCCAGACCAACGAGTTGAGCGACGGCGACTTCGCCAGCATCAGCAGCGGCTCAGGCATCAACGCCCTGATTACTCAGCAAACCGATCACCTGGGTGGCAACCTCGGGCACCAGAGCCAATTGCCTAACCTGGCGGGCGGGCGAGGTTCAGGGTCGGGCAATGGGATCTCGAACATGGTCAATTCAAGCGTGCAGAAAGGCCTTGCCCCCCTGCAAATCCTGACAGGGGGCAAATGAGATGAAACCTATCCTGCTCGTTTTCACCGCGCTGTGCAGCGCTTCGGCCCTCGCCCAGCCGCCGGCTGCGGTAAGCAACAGTGCTGCCATCGACGACTCGGGCCGCGCCTATCAAGGCAACATGACGGTCAACCAGGCCGCCGGGGACATGCAGCAACAGGCCAACGCTCGGGCTTTCGCGCTCGGCCAGGGGGCCAGTGCCACTACGCAGATCCGACAGCGGCTCAATACGCCCGCGGACGCTGCGCTGGATGCCCGGGCCAACATTGGCGGCACCTCATTCAGCCACGGCAATGGCGCGCTCGGGGTCAACCAGAGCGCCGGTGCTGGTACCCAGCAAGCCAATGCCCTGCGCATCAGCATCGGTACACAACCGCAAAGCATCGACGACAGCGTCCTACTGCAACAGAACGTGACGCTGCTCAACACCTTTGACTCAGCTGCTACCTCGACTGGTCATCGCCAGGTCACCACCAGTGACCAGGCGTTCACCGGTGGCCGTGGAGTGGTTCAGCTGAATCAGAGTGCCGGGGTGGGAAACCGCATGGCCAACACCTTGAGCATACGGGTCGCCGACTGACCGTTTGAGTCATGAACGACACTTAACCTTTAGAGTACGGAGAATCACCATGAAACCTTCGATGGCACTCAAGCCTCTGGTTTTCGCAATTGCTGCGGTCATGGCTGTTGCTGTACAAGCCGATCAGAACCGTCGCAGCTACCACAACGGCAACAACACCACCTGGCTGCCCATCTCGGCCAAGGCCGATGCGCTGGACACCCAGCGTAGCACCGGCAACACCATCACCAACCAGGGCACCGTCAACGAAGCTGAAATGAGCAGCTCGGCTACCGGTGCCAGTGGCAACGTGGGTGTCAACGTGGCGTCCGGTAACGGCAACCAGCAGGGCAACGCGTCGGCAATCGCCAACGCCGCTGCCGATTCCACCCTGGACAACAGTTTCGTGTTCGGCACCGCAGAAGCCAATGCAGACGTGAGCCAGTACAGCAACAACAACCGTGTCGACAACTGGTCGACCCAATCATCGGCGGTGATGAGCGGCTCCGGCGAAGGCAGCTCGGGCAACGTGGGTATCAACATTGCCGGCGGCGACCTGAACCAGCAGAAAAACAGCATGGCCATCGCCAATACCAATGCTGGCATCGGCAATGCCACCGCCACGGCCAAGGCAGACCAAAACGGCCCAGGCCTGGTGGTCAACAATGCGGCCGACCGTACCTACCGTGTCGATACGCTGACCTTCACCACGTCCGCGACTGGGTCGAGCTCGCGTGAAGGCACACTGAACTCCACCGACGACCGCAGCGCGTCGTCCAGCTTCAACCTGGCTGGCTCGCAAAATGCCAGCTCCAGCGGGTCCAGCGGTTGGAACTCGAGCGGCTCGAGTGCCAACAATGCAAGCGGCTCCAACAGCGCCAGTGCCAGTGGTTCCAACAGCTGGGGCATGAACGGCTCGGCCAGCGGCAGCGCCAATGCTTCGAGCAGCGCTACCCTCAGCGCGAGCCTGGCAGCTGCTGCCGACGCCACGCGTACCCAGACCCTGACCAATGGCGATCGCGAGCGTACTCGCACCAGCAGCGTCGACGGTTCGCTCAACGCCTCTTTGGACGCGTCGGTGAACACCTCGCAGCAGAGCGCCTACGATTCCTCGTTCGAGAAAGCCTTCGACTCCAACTACGACAAGTCGCACGAGTCGTCCTATAACCACTCGCGTGACTCGTCGTACACCAAGTCGCATGATTCCTCCTACGAGAATGCTTCGGCTTCGGCGTATGAAAAGTCTGGCGAAACATCCAGTCAGTCCTCCAACGACGTAGCCAAGAGCTACAGCGAAAGCAGCGCTTACGACTTGAGCAATACCGTGTCCTTCCAAGTGCTGACCCCGACCGGCTGGGCCAACCCTGTGACCAACACTGCAACCCTTAGTGGTTCGGTCAATGGCGGCAGCGGCAACCTGGGCGTGAACGTGGCGGCCGGTGTTGGCAACCAGCAGAGCAACTCGCTGGCCATCTCCAACACCTCGTTCTGATGCCTGACCCCGAGGCCCCCTTCGGGGGGTCTATCTTCAACGCACCGGAAGGCGTCGATCATGCGCGTATTTGCCCTGGCGTTCCTGCTGTGCCTGGCCAGCATGAGTCAAGCAGCCCAGATGCCACTGTCCGTT
>CAURYQ010000093.1:0-15858 GCA_963529135.1 uncultured Pseudomonas sp.
TCGTGCGCTGCGTCAAGGTCATCCAGGAGACCTGGGACGTGCGCACCTTCTGCTTCATGGCCGACCAGCCGATCATGTTCTTCTTCAAGCCCGGGCAATTCGTGACCCTGGAGCTGGAAATCGAAGGCAAGCCGGTGATGCGTTCCTATACCATTTCCAGCTCGCCTTCCGTGCCGTACAGCTTCTCCATCACGGTCAAGCGCGTGCCTGGCGGCCTGGTGTCGAACTTCCTGCACGACACCATGCATGAAGGCGCCGAGCTGCCGGTGCACGGGCCTGTGGGGTTGTTCAACGCGATCGATTTCCCAGGTGCCAAAGTGCTGTATCTGTCCGGTGGCGTGGGCATCACCCCGGTCATGTCGATGGCCCGCTGGTTCTATGACACCAACGCCAATGTCGACATGGTGTTCGTGCACAGCGCCCGTTCGCCAAAAGACATCATCTATCATCGCGAGCTGGAGCAGATGGCTTCTCGCGTCCCCAATTTCAGCCTGCACATCATTTGTGAGAAGCACGGTCTGGGCGAGCCATGGGCTGGCTACCGTGGCTACCTGAACCAGCGTCTGATGGAGCTGATCGCGCCGGACTACATGGAACGCGTGGTGTTCTGCTGTGGCCCGACCCCCTACATGACGGCGGTCAAGCGCATGCTCGAGGCCGTCGGCTTCGACATGAACAATTACCACGAGGAATCGTTCGGGGCGACGCCAGCCGAAGCCAAGGCCGATGCTGTCGAGCACGCCGAAGCGGCCGCCGATGCGCCGGAAGTGGACGCCGCCGACCTCAACCTGGTCGAGTTCATCGGCAGCGAGAAGAGCATTCGTATTGCGCCGGGCGAAACCGTGCACGCCGCAGCGGCGAAAGTCGGGCTGATGATCCCCAAGGCATGCGGCATGGGCATCTGTGGTACGTGCAAGGTGCTGAAGCTGGGCGGTGAAGTGGAGATGGAGCATAACGGCGGCATCACCGAAGAAGACGAGGCCGAAGGTTACATCCTGTCGTGCTGCAGTGTCCCAAAAGGGGATGTACGCATCGATTATTGAGTTTCAGGCACAGGTTTGGATCTCATTGGGGCTGCTGTGCAGCCCATCGCCGGCAAGCCGGCTCGCACCGGTTTCGCCCTTGTCGGCGGGCCGGTGAGGGCCGGTTGCCAATGATGGGTTGCAAGGTGGCCCCAAATGCTTGACTGACCGATGGTTGACTCAGGTCGGAACAAGAAGGGGGATACCCTGTCAATCTGCGGGGCGGAAACCTTGTGAATCCGATATTTAATGGCGATGGGCAGCGGTTTTCTTTATCGTGTGCGCCCCTCGCAACAACCTGAGATAGACCCATGCTTGAAGCTTCCCTCAATCAACTCGAGCAACTGGTCAGCGACCTGATGCACAAGAACGCTCAACTCACCGAGCAGAACAACGCGCTGGGCCAGGATTTGGCCAAGGCAAACGAAGAAAACGAAACCCTGCAGCTGTCGTTGATGGAGCAGGAAGAAAAGAACGGCGCCGCCGCCGCGCGTATCCAGGCGTTGGTTGATCGCGCCAGCGCGGGTGTCGTCAACGCATGAGCCTGCAAGCGCAGCCGGTCAATGTCGTGTCGATCCTTGGCAATGACTATTCGATCAAGGCGCCCGAAGGTCAGGAAGAAACGCTGGCACAGGCGGTGCGAATGCTCAATACCGCGCTAGCCGAAACCAAGCGTTCGTACCCGACCCTGATCGGTGACAAGCTGCTGGTACTGGCAGCCTTGAACCTGTGTTCCAAGCAAGTAGAACTGCAGAAGGAACATCAGCAGACGCTTGCGCGCACCCAGGCGCAGATCGACGCCACGGTGGACGCCATCGTACGGACCATCGCAGAACAGTAAGAAGCACTTGGCGAACCCAGGTGGGAGCGGGCAACCCGCTCCCACGCTCTACGTTTATCTCCAGTCACGCCTACGACTGAGACGTGAAAGCAGTCTGTCGTCCACTTCGAAAGGGAAGGACTGGCAGAAGTGTCAGGTGCCGACAATGGCTCGGATATCTGCCGCCAGCTCGCGCACGCGATCTTCCTCGGTGTCCCATGAACACATGAACCGCGCGCCGCCGCTACCGATGAAGGTATAGAAACGCCAGCCCTTGCCTCGCAGCGCCTCGATTGCCGGCTCGGGCATTTGCAGGAATACCCCGTTGGCCTCCACCGGGAACATCAGCTCGACCCCAGGCAGGTCGCTCACCAGCGATGCCAGCAACTGGGCGCAGTGGTTGGCGTGCTTGCCATGGCGCATCCAGGCGCCGTCTTCAAGTATCCCCACCCAGGGCGCGGACAGAAAGCGCATCTTCGAAGCCAGCTGCCCGGCCTGCTTGCAGCGGTAGTCGAAGTCTTCGGCCAACTGGCGGTTGAAAAACAAGATTGCTTCGCCAACCGCCATGCCGTTCTTGGTACCGCCAAAGCACAGCACATCGACGCCGGCTTTCCAGGTCAGTTCGGCCGGGCTGCAACCGAGGAAAGCGCAGGCATTGGTGAAGCGTGCGCCGTCCATGTGCAGGTTCAGGCCCAGCTCCTTGCAGGTGGCGCTGATCGCCTTTAGCTCGTCGGGGCGGTAGACGGTGCCCACTTCGGTGGCTTGGGTAAGGGTGACTACCCGCGGCTTGGGGTAGTGGATGTCCTGGCGCTTGAGCGCCACTTCGCGGATCGACGCGGGCGTGAGCTTGCCGTTGATACTCGGCGCGGTGAGCAGTTTGGAGCCGTTGGAGAAAAACTCCGGGGCGCCGCACTCGTCGGTTTCGACGTGCGCAGTCTCGGAGCAGATCACGCTGTGGTAGCTCTGGCACAGCGAGGCCAGGGCCAGCGAGTTGGCGGCGGTGCCGTTGAAGGCGAAGAACACCTCGCAGTCAGTCTCGAACAACTTGCGAAAATATTCCGAGGCGCGCTCGGTCCATTGATCGTCGCCATAGGCGCGGTCGTGGCCGTGGTTGGCTTTTTCCATCGCCGACCAGGCTTCCGGGCAGATCCCGGAATAATTGTCGCTGGCGAATTGTTGGCTCTTGTCTGTCATGACACTGTCCTGTGAACGACGCAGAGCAGCACTCTAAACCATCGATTCAGCGGTTGACTATACAACCCGCCTGCAAGCGCGTTCCCAGATGTCGTTTCGAAACTTCTCGCTTCCCGAATGGGCGCTGCCGCGTCTAAGCGCCGGAGCGGCAAGCCCGGTTCGGCAAGGAAAGTAGGGCGTAACTGCACATGTGTTCAAGGCACAACCCTGCGCAAGGCCCCGTAGTTGTCGCACGTGCGATCAAGACTCAAGGCAATGTCGTAAACGCGCCATTGCAAGGCGTGCGCAGGCATCTGGCACACCCCGGCCAGCCATACCATCGCCACAAAGGGTCAGACTGAACCCTCCGAACAAAAAATGATCGCTGCCGGGAGATACAAGATGTTCAGCAAGCAAGACCAGATCCAGGGTTATGACGATGCACTGCTGGCGGCGATGAGTGCCGAAGAGCAGCGTCAGGAAGACCACATCGAGCTGATCGCCTCGGAGAACTACACCTCCAAGCGCGTGATGCAGGCCCAAGGCAGCGGCCTGACCAACAAATACGCCGAAGGCTACCCAGGCAAGCGCTACTACGGTGGCTGCGAGCATGTGGACAAGGTCGAAGCGCTGGCCATCGAGCGCGCCAAGCAGCTGTTCGGTGCCGACTATGCCAACGTCCAGCCCCACTCCGGTTCCTCGGCCAACAGCGCGGTGTACCTGGCGCTGCTGCAGCCCGGCGATACCATCCTGGGCATGAGCCTGGCTCACGGCGGCCACCTGACCCACGGCGCCAAGGTGTCGTCCTCGGGCAAGCTGTACAACGCCGTGCAGTACGGCATCGATACCGATACCGGCCTGATCAACTACGACGAAGTCGAGCGCCTGGCTGTCGAGCACAAGCCCAGAATGATCGTGGCGGGTTTCTCGGCTTACTCCAAGACCCTGGATTTCCCGCGCTTCCGCGCCATTGCCGACAAAGTCGGAGCGCTGTTGTTCGTGGACATGGCCCATGTGGCCGGCCTGGTCGCCGCTGGTCTTTACCCGAACCCGATCCCATTCGCCGACGTGGTGACCACCACCACCCACAAGACCCTGCGCGGTCCACGTGGCGGCTTGATCCTGGCCAAGTCCAACGAAGAGATCGAGAAAAAGCTCAACGCTGCCGTCTTCCCGGGCGCCCAGGGCGGCCCGCTGATGCATGTGATCGCTGGCAAGGCCGTGTGCTTCAAGGAGGCGCTGGAGCCTGAGTTCAAGACCTATCAGAAGCAGGTCATCGAAAACGCCCAGGCCATGGCCCAGGTGTTCATCGACCGCGGTTACGACGTTGTGTCCGGCGGCACCGACAACCACCTGTTCCTAGTCAGCCTGATTCGCCAGGGCCTGACTGGCAAAGATGCCGACGCTGCCCTGGGCCGCGCGCACATCACCGTCAACAAGAACGCCGTACCGAACGACCCGCAATCGCCGTTCGTGACCTCCGGCCTGCGCATCGGCACCCCAGCAGTCACCACCCGTGGCTTCAAGGTTGCCCAATGCGTGGCCCTGGCCGGCTGGATCTGCGACGTGCTCGACAACCTCGGTGACGCTGACGTCGAAGCCGATGTGGCGAGGAATGTCGCGGCGCTGTGCGCAGATTTCCCTGTTTACCGCTGAGTGGAGTCCCACACCATGCAACGTTACTCGGGCTTCGGCCTTCTCAAGCACTCCCTCAGCCACCACGAGAACTGGCAGCGCATGTGGCGTACGCCGACACCGAAGAAGGTGTACGACGTGGTCATCGTCGGCGGTGGCGGTCACGGCCTGGCCACGGCTTACTACCTGGCCAAGGAGCACGGCATCACCAATGTCGCGGTGATCGAAAAGGGCTACCTGGGCGGCGGCAACACTGCCCGTAACACCACCATCGTGCGCTCCAATTACCTGTGGGACGAATCGGCCCATCTGTACGAGCACGCGATGAAGCTGTGGGAGGGCCTGTCCCAGGACCTCAACTACAACGTCATGTTCTCCCAGCGCGGCGTGTACAACCTGTGCCATACCCTGCAGGACATGCGTGACTCCGAACGCCGTGTCAGCGCCAACCGCCTCAATGGCGTCGATGGCGAGCTGCTCAATACCGCCCAGGTCGCGGCCGAGATTCCGTACCTGGACTGCTCCAAGAACACCCGCTACCCGATCCTGGGGGCTACCGTGCAGCGCCGTGGTGGCGTTGCCCGACACGACGCCGTGGCCTGGGGCTATGCCCGTGCTGCCGACGCTCTGGGCGTGGACTTGATCCAACAGACCGAAGTCACCGGTTTTCGCAAGGAAAACGGCGCGGTCATCGGCGTCGAGACCAACAAGGGCTTCATTGGCGCCAAGCGCGTGGGCGTGGTCACCGCCGGTAACTCCGGGCACATGGCCAAACTGGCCGGCTTCCGCCTGCCGCTCGAATCGCACCCACTGCAGGCACTGGTTTCCGAGCCGATCAAGCCCATCATCGACAGCGTGATCATGTCCAACGCAGTGCATGGCTACATCAGCCAGTCGGACAAGGGCGACTTGGTGATCGGTGCGGGGATCGACAGCTGGATCGGCTACGGCCAGCGCGGTTCGTACCCGGTGATCGAGCACACCTTGCAGGCCATCGTCGAGATGTTCCCCAACCTCTCGCGCGTGCGCATGAACCGGCAGTGGGGCGGCATCGTCGACACCTCGCCGGACGCCTGCCCGATCATCACCAAGACGCCGGTCAAGAACATGTTCTTCAACTGCGGTTGGGGTACTGGCGGCTTCAAGGCGACCCCGGGTTCGGGCAACGTCTTCGCTGCAAGCCTGGCCAAGGGCGAGATGCACCCACTGGCGGCGCCGTTCTCCATGGACCGCTTCTACAACGGCGCACTGATCGACGAACACGGCGCTGCCGCCGTCGCCCACTAACCGGAGACACCGTCATGTTGCATATTTTCTGTCCCCACTGCGGCGAGCTGCGCTCCGAAGAAGAGTTCCACGCCTCTGGCCAGGCGCACATTGCCCGTCCGCTGGACCCCAACGCCTGCTCCGATCAGGAGTGGGGCACGTACATGTTCTACCGTGACAACCCGCGCGGTATCCACCATGAACTGTGGGATCACGTTGCCGGCTGCCGTCAGTATTTCAACGTCACCCGCAATACCGAAACCTACGAGATCCTGGAAACCTACAAGATTGGCGAGAAGCCGCAAGTCAGCGCCCGTGAACACACACCTGCGCGCTCGGCTGCTGTAAACGAACGGGGAGTCAACGTATGAGCCAGACCTATCGCCTCGCCAGCGGCGGCCGTATCGACCGCAGCAAGGTGTTGAACTTCACCTTCAACGGCAAGACTTACCAGGGTTATGCCGGCGACAGCCTGGCAGCGGCCCTGCTGGCCAACGGTGTCGACATCGTCGGGCGCAGCTTCAAGTATTCGCGTCCTCGCGGCATCATTGCCGCAGGCACCGAAGAGCCGAACGCCATCTTGCAGATCGGCTCAAGCGAAGCCACCCAGATCCCCAACGTGCGTGCCACCCAGCAAGCGCTGTATTCGGGCCTGGTCGCCACTAGCACCAATGGCTGGCCGAACGTCAACAATGACGTCATGGGCATCCTCGGCAAGGTCGGCGGCAGCATGATGCCGCCGGGCTTCTACTACAAAACCTTCATGTACCCCAAGTCGTTCTGGATGACGTACGAGAAGTACATCCGCAAGGCTGCCGGCCTTGGCCGCGCGCCGCTGCAGAACGATCCGGACAGCTACGACTACATGAACCAGCACTGCGACGTGCTGATCGTCGGTGCAGGCCCTGCTGGCCTGGCGGCAGCCCTCGCCGCTGCGCGTAGCGGTGCCCGCGTGATCCTTGCCGACGAACAGGAAGAGTTCGGCGGCAGCTTGCTCGATACCCGCGAAACCCTCGATGGCAAGCCTGCCGCCGAATGGGTCAGTGGTGTCATCAAGGAGCTCGAAGGCCTGCCGGAAGTGACCCTGCTGCCGCGCGCCACGGTCAACGGCTACCACGACCACAACTTCCTGACCATTCATGAACGCCTGACCGATCACCTTGGCGACCGTGCCCCGCTTGGCCAAGTGCGCCATCGTGTGCACCGTGTCCGCGCCAAGCGTGTAGTGCTGGCCACCGGTGCTCATGAGCGCCCGCTGGTTTATGGCAACAACGACGTGCCGGGCAACATGCTGGCCGGCGCCGTTTCGACCTACGTCCGTCGCTACGGTGTGGCGCCTGGCCGCAAGCTGGTGCTGTCGACCAACAACGACCATGCCTACCGTACTGCGCTGGACTGGCACGATGCCGGCTTGCAGGTGGTGGCCATCGCCGATGCACGCCACAACCCGCGTGGTTCGTTGGTCGAGGAAGCACGCGCCAAAGGTATTCGTATCCTCACCTCCAGCGCTGTCATCGAGGCCAAGGGCAGCAAGCACGTGACCGGCGCCCGCGTCGCTGCCATCGATGTGAAAGCACACAAGGTCACCAGCCCTGGCGAAACCCTCGAATGTGACTTGATCGCCACGTCCGGGGGCTACAGCCCGGTGGTTCACCTGGCTTCGCACCTGGGCGGCCGTCCGGTCTGGCGTGAAGACATCCTGGGCTTCGTGCCAGGCAACGCCCCGCAGAAGCGTGAGTGCGTGGGTGGCATCAACGGTGTCTACCCGTTGGGCGACGCCATTGCCGACGGTTTCGAAGGCGGCGTTCGCGCAGCCACCGAAGCAGGCTTCAAGGCCAGCGTCGGTACGCTGCCGAAAACCGTTTCGCGCAAGGAAGATGCCACGCTGGCATTGTTCCAGGTGCCGCACGACAAGGGCACCGCCCGTGCGCCGAAGCAGTTCGTCGACCAACAGAACGACGTCACTGCTGCCGCCATCGAGCTCGCTACCCGTGAAGGCTTCGAATCGGTCGAACACGTCAAGCGTTATACCGCGCTGGGCTTCGGTACCGACCAGGGCAAGCTGGGCAACATCAACGGCCTGGCCATCGCCGCCCGTTCGATGGGCATCACCATTCCGGAAATGGGCACCACCATGTTCCGCCCCAACTACACGCCAGTGACCTTCGGCGCCGTAGCGGGTCGTCACTGTGGGCACCTGTTCGAGCCTGTGCGCTTCACTGCCCTGCATGCCTGGCACGTGAAGAACGGCGCCGAGTTCGAGGACGTCGGCCAATGGAAGCGCCCTTGGTACTTCCCCAAAGCCGGTGAAGACATCCACGCTGCCGTTGCGCGTGAATGCAAGGCCGTGCGTGATAGCGTCGGCTTCCTGGATGCCTCCACCCTGGGCAAGATCGATATCCAGGGCCCGGATTCCCGCGAGTTCCTCAACCGCGTGTACACCAACGCCTGGACCAAGCTCGATGTGGGCAAGGCGCGCTATGGCCTGATGTGCAAAGAGGACGGCATGGTGTTCGACGACGGCGTAACCGCCTGCGTCGGGGATAACCATTTCATCATGACCACCACCACTGGCGGCGCGGCGCGTGTGCTGCAGTGGCTGGAGCTGTACCACCAGACCGAATGGCCGGACCTCAAGGTGTACTTCACCTCCGTGACCGACCACTGGGCGACCATGACCTTGTCCGGCCCGAACAGCCGCAAGCTGCTCAGCGAGTTGACCGACATCGACATGGACAAGGAAGCCTTCCCGTTCATGACCTGGAAGGAAGGCAACGTGGGCGGCGTGCCGGCCCGTGTGTTCCGTATTTCGTTCACCGGTGAGCTGTCGTACGAAATCAACGTACAGGCCAACTACGCCATGGGCGTGCTGGAACAGATCGTCGAGGCCGGCAAGAAGTACAACCTGACCCCGTACGGCACCGAGACCATGCACGTATTGCGTGCCGAGAAGGGCTTCATCATCGTCGGCCAGGACACCGACGGCTCGATGACCCCGGACGACCTGAACATGAGCTGGTGTGTAGGGCGCAACAAGCCGTACTCGTGGATCGGCCTGCGTGGCATGAACCGTGAAGATTGTGTGCGCGAAAACCGCAAGCAACTGGTGGGCCTGAAGCCGATCGATCCGAACCAGTGGCTGCCGGAAGGGGCTCAGCTGGTGTTCGATCCGAAGCAGCCGATCCCGATGGACATGGTTGGCCACGTCACTTCCAGCTACGCCGCCAATTCCTTGGGCTACTCGTTCGCCATGGGTGTGGTCAAGGGTGGGCTCAAGCGCATGGGCGAGCGTGTCTACTCGCCACAGGCCGACGGCAGCGTGATCGAGGCGGAAATCGTGTCTTCGGTGTTCTTCGATCCGAAGGGTGAGCGGCAGAACGTTTGACTCCGGGCCCTGGGGAGCCGGCCAGCCGGCTCCCGCAGGAGCGATGCAGATCTGTCGTACCTGTACGCGCTGGCTTGCCAGCGATGAGGCCGGCAAAGGCCTGCACAACGGATGTCTGCACCGCATCGACGAACAAGAATTCAAGGCAGGTATGAAATGAGCGCTATCAACGTCTTCGAGCAAAATCCCGGCGCCTCGGCCAAGGCCGAATCGCCACTGCACCATGCCGACCTGGCAAGCCTGGTGGGCAAGGGTCGCAACAACGCCGGTGTGACCCTGCGCGAGCGCAAGTTCCTCGGCCACCTGACCCTGCGCGGCAACGGTCATGATCCGGCCTTCGCCGGTGGCGTACACAAGGCCCTGGGCCTGGAGCTGCCGGTGGCATTGACTGTGGTGGCCAACGGCGACCTGTCACTGCAATGGGTTGGCCCTGACGAGTGGCTGCTGATCGTCCCTGGTGGGCAGGAAGTGGCGACCGAGCAAAAGCTGCGTGACGCCCTCGAAGGGCAGCACATCCAGGTAGTCAATGTCAGCGGCGGCCAGAGCCTGCTGGAACTGCGCGGCCCGAACGTGCGCGATGTGCTGATGAAATCCACCAGCTACGACGTGCATCCCAACAACTTCCCGGTCGGCAAGGCGGTCGGCACGGTGTTCGCCAAATCGCAACTGGTGATTCGCCGCACCGCTGAAGACACCTGGGAGCTGGTGATTCGTCGCAGCTTCTCCGACTACTGGTGGTTGTGGCTGCAGGACGCATCGGCCGAGTACGGGCTGGCTATCGAGGCATAAGGAGAAACACCATGAGTCGGGCACCGGATACCTGGATTCTCACCGCCGACTGCCCGAGCATGCTCGGTACCGTCGACGTGGTGACGCGTTACCTCTTCGAGCAACGCTGCTACGTGACGGAGCACCACTCCTTCGATGATCGGCTGTCGGGGCGTTTCTTCATTCGCGTGGAGTTTCGTGTGCCTGATGGCTTCGACGAGCACGCCCTGCGTGCCGGCTTCGCCGAGCGCAGCGAGGCCTTTGGCATGGCTTTCGAGCTGACCGCACCCAACCATCGCCCCAAGGTGGTGATCATGGTGTCCAAGGCCGACCATTGCCTCAACGACCTGCTGTATCGCCAGCGCATCGGCCAACTGGGCATGGACGTGGTGGCGGTGGTCTCCAACCACCCCGACCTCGAGCCCTTGGCCCACTGGCACAAGATTCCGTACTACCACTTCGCTCTCGATCCGAAGGACAAGCCTGCGCAGGAGCGCAAGGTACTGCAGGTGATCGAAGAAACGGGCGCCGAGCTGGTGATCCTTGCTCGCTACATGCAGGTGCTCTCGCCCGAACTGTGCCGCCAGCTCGATGGCCGCGCGATCAACATCCATCACTCGCTGTTGCCGGGCTTCAAGGGCGCCAAACCTTATCACCAGGCGTACAACAAGGGCGTGAAGATGGTCGGTGCCACGGCGCACTACATCAACAACGACCTGGACGAAGGGCCGATCATCGCCCAAGGCGTCGAGGTGGTCGACCACAGCCATTACCCGGAGGACTTGATTGCCAAGGGGCGTGACATCGAGTGCCTGACCCTGGCGCGGGCGGTGGGGTATCACATCGAACGGCGGGTGTTCCTGAACGCCAATCGCACCGTGGTGCTTTGAGCCATTTGGGCGCGCCGTAAAAAGGCATCCCCCTGTCGTTTTCAGTCAGCGCGTCCCGCTTCATGAAGCTCACAATTCCAGGTATTCCAGTAACACATGCCGCCCATGGATGGCGGCGCGTTCACCACCGCTGCATAAATACAAATCAAGCGAGGTAAGAGCATGTCTGGCAATCGTGGAGTGGTGTATCTCGGCGCGGGCAAGGTCGAGGTGCAGAAAATCGACTACCCGAAAATGCAAGACCCACGCGGCAAGAAGATCGAGCACGGCGTGATCCTCAAGGTGGTTTCCACCAACATCTGCGGTTCCGACCAGCACATGGTCCGTGGCCGTACCACTGCCCAGGTCGGGCTGGTGCTGGGCCATGAAATCACCGGCGAAATCGTCGAGAAGGGCAGTGATGTAGAGCGCATGCAGATCGGCGACCTGGTCTCGGTCCCGTTCAACGTTGCCTGTGGCCGTTGCCGCTCCTGCAAGGAAATGCACACCGGCGTCTGCCTGACCGTCAACCCGGCCCGTGCCGGTGGTGCCTATGGCTACGTCGACATGGGTGACTGGACGGGCGGCCAGGCCGAATACGTGCTGGTGCCGTACGCCGACTTCAACCTGCTCAAGTTGCCTGAGCGCGACAAGGCCATGGAGAAGATCCGTGACCTGACGTGCCTTTCCGACATTCTGCCGACCGGCTACCACGGTGCAGTGACCGCCGGCGTTGGCCCAGGCAGCACCGTCTACGTGGCCGGTGCCGGCCCGGTCGGCCTGGCTGCCGCTGCTTCGGCCCGCCTGCTTGGCGCTGCTTGCGTCATCGTTGGTGACCTGAACCCTGCGCGCCTGGCTCATGCCAAGTCCCAAGGCTTCGAAGTGGTCGACTTGTCCAAGGACACCCCCCTGCACGAGCAGATCGTCGACATCCTGGGCGAGCCGGAAGTGGATTGCGCCGTCGATGCCGTTGGCTTCGAAGCACGTGGCCACGGGCATGAAGGCGCCAAGCACGAGGCCCCGGCCACCGTGTTGAACTCACTGATGCAGGTAACCCGTGTTGCCGGCCAGATCGGTATCCCCGGCCTGTATGTGACTGAAGACCCGGGTGCAGTGGATGCCGCTGCCAAAATCGGCGCACTGAGCATCCGCTTCGGCCTGGGCTGGGCCAAGTCGCACAGCTTCCACACCGGCCAGACCCCAACCATGAAGTACAACCGCCAGCTGATGCAGGCGATCATGTGGGACCGCATCAACATTGCCGAAGTGGTGGGCGTGCAGGTGATCAACCTGGATCAGGCGCCGGAAGGGTACGGCGAGTTCGATGCAGGGGTGCCGAAGAAGTTTGTGATTGACCCGCACAAGATGTGGGGGGCTGCCTAAGGTCAGATAAAGATGCCCTCTGTTGAGGGCATCTCTTTATTAGGTTCGCGGTCCTCTGATACCGGCAGTCGCATCATTTAGCCAAGCAGTATCGGGAGGGTTTGATGTGACGCTTTTTCGCCAAAGCGCTTCTCCGGCGACGGCAAGCGCTTCGTTTTCATTCATGAGCTTTGCAGCCTTGGTCCGATAGTCCAAGTTTGGCGCATTAGCACCCTCCTCATGCAACCTGATCAAAACTCCAATTTCTGCGCGGTTCTTTTTGAAAGCCTCCAGGTCCATGGCCTTGACGTGGGCTTTTTCGACCGTGCTATTTGGATTGCGGAACACCTCGAATACTCTGATGTGTGTACGTCCTTCTTTAACTTCGTTAGCTGCCAGCACGCTGCGTGGCTTTTCCAGTACCGAGTCGATCAATGCCTTGCGATGAGTTGACTTGTCGAATTCGCGCGGCCTCATCCAAGTACCCGCCGCATTCGCCATGTTCTTTCTGGTCTGCATGATTTGACCGTTGCGCAGGTACAGCCGTATGTGGCCGCTTGGGTCGCTACTGTTTACGGGGTCGCCTTCGCAGTAGCAGTAAGCGTTCAAGCCTCCCTGTCCGAAAGGGCTCAAGCTGTCTGCTGCAAGGAAACGGCTGAGGCTGGGAGAGTAGCTGCGATAGCCAAGGCCAAGGAGATAAGTGGCCGAGCCTCGGTCGAAAGCCTCGCCATTGAAGGCGAACGTTGTTCGTGTTGACGGCAACGTTGGATCGTGGCCATAGGCAGCAAAACGGTGGTCTTCTTGGCTATCTTCATCTTGAACGCTCAGGACAGAGCCCTTGTCGTCGGTTGCCAGCAACCCGCTGCCAGAGGCTTCGCCCGTCTTGATCTCGGCCAAGGGTATATCAGCATTACGGAAAATGGCGCGGCTTTGCTCACCCCGTTTGATGGTGATCAGCTTGTCGCCTTGGTAGAAGAACAGTGTGTTGTCCGATGATTTGCTCATGGTTTCGGCCCTCAGCAGCGTTGATGAAAACGGTGTCCCAAGGGCCATTCTGTACAGCTGCCAGATTAATGGAACTGGCAAAAATGACAGGTACAACAGGAATATTTGCTAGCTGCGCTGCCCCGGTATTGCACGCCTCAGCGCATCATTCCCAATTCGGCATCGTCCATCAGCGCTTTGGCCAGCGCGCTCAGATAATGTGAAGCCCACAGCAGCTGCGGCTTGTTTTCCATCAGGCCATCGATGGTCAAGTCCCGCACATATCCCATCAGCTCCGACGCTTGTTCGCGTGCGCTCTGGCAAGGAATGCCTCGGGCAATGCAGAACAGTGGGTGAGTGCGGCCTTCGCCCTGATAGAAAAAGGTCTCGCCTGCAGTGGTTTTGGTGTCGTCGCTGGTCATCATTCACTCTCCCTGAAGTTTCTCGACTGCCAGGCCTGGCCCTATCGCGGCGAAATCCGCTCAGGCTGTAGCGGTCCCCTGTAGGCACGGCTTTAGCCACGAATGCCAGCCCGGCCAACACAAGGCTCAGCGCTAGTGCTGCGCTCGCGGCTCCACCGGTATCTGCGCCTGGATCAACGCTGCCTCAAGCAGCACCCGCAGCGCGTCAAGCTCATGCATTGTGGCCATCATCAGAATCGAGGCCGGCGATTTTGGCTGCAGCAGAATCGCGTGATGCGCGACGGCTTGGGCGCACAGCGCGTAGTCTGCGGCCTGGGTGAGGGGTGTCTTTGAGGGAATGGGAGGTGTGGGGTGGATCGGGGACTATCTTAAGCATTGGTTTTTTCTCGATAGGGGCCAACACCCTCTGCTGTCAAACAAAGGGTGGCAGCTGTGCATGGGTTGACAGACCGGTAGAAAAAGCCAAAAACCCGGCGCACACGAAGTGCCCCATACACAGCCGCCATCGAGGGCTAAGGCCATGAGAGTTTTCTGGTCGGCCTGTCAAAGCCGGTCGCTGGTTTCGCAGTGACCGCCCGAGACTAGAGCCCAACCCAAATCATCGCAATGGCTTAAGCAGCTTGGGACTTTAATTCAGAAACGTCCTACAAGTAAGCGGAAAAAACGGAAACTCCGAGATGAATAGGCGCGCTGAGCACCCACCCAGGTAGGGGGCACCGATCCGTCAGCTCAAACAGTCTGACTCCTGATCCTTTTGATATGATCATTTACGCGAAGTGCTCCGTCACTTGCAGTGGAGTACATAGGTATTTCGCTCTGTGATTTTTCCCAGAAATTTTTGCCTTGTTCGGAAAGCTGAAAGGCGTCGTCGGGGTAGCGCATACTATATTGATGTTCTATTGCGTCAATGTTATTTCGGTATCTGCTAACGGCTTGAAAGTGCTTTGAAGTTTGAATTGAATTATTTTTAGCGCGAGCATCCTCTTTTGCAAGTAGCTCGCTGAATCTAAGGGCTTTTTGTCCTAACTGCGCATCGGAGTAATCGTTGTAATGGTTGAAGTCAATCTGTTCTTTCAGGTTGCGCAGCGTTAGGAATTTTCGAGCTCTTACGTCTTTGCTGGGCCGAAGCGATGGAATATCTGAAAAGAATCGAGAGCTTTGTGGTTGAAGGGCGTTATTTGGCTTTGGCTTTGGCATGAAGCGATGGAGGAAGTATTGAGTTCTACTCATTCCGGTTGGGTCAGTGAAGTTTACAGGATCACCTCCACAGTATGCGTAGGTATTGATGCTGCCCTTACCGAAGGGACTGGCCTCGTCTGGAGAATTGAAACGCATACGCGCAGGGTTAAATATACGATAGCCGTTGCCCATACAGTATCCATCAAACGCCGAGTGCCACAGTTCACCGTTGAATGCTGACATAAGTATGCTGGACTTTTGGTCCAGATGAGCCCCATAAGCTGTATAGCATTTTGGCGATATCTTACCGGCCATTTTCATCCCCCTCCTGATTACTCTGATTTGAAAGGCGTTTGCTGGAGCCAATGCTCAGCGTCGAGGGGTTGGAGAATTCTTGCAACTGTTAGAATTGCTAGGTGAATAGGGACGTGTAAGCGTCGCGCATGCTATTGAAGGGCACTTCGATGTGTTCCGGAACAAATCCCGGAGTCTTTAGTCGAATACCTCGTTTCCCTGGCCATCCCGGGCCACGAGGCTCCCCCAATGAAAGCATTTACCCTGACAATTCTGATGACCTTGGCCGCAATCCCGGTGTTCGCCTTCAATCTCGCCGATGCTGCTAATACCGTTTCCTCTATGCAGAACCAACAGCAGGGTCAGGTTCAGGCACCGACAGCGCAGGCAGATTTACTGAACCTGTTGGGCAGTCAGTTGAACATCACCCCCGAGCAGGCCGTGGGCGGCGCAGGGGCCATGCTAGGGCTGGCGCGCAATAACCTTAGCAGCGACAACTACGAACAGCTGGCCAATGCGATACCAGGTCTGGACTTGCTGACTGGCGCCAATGCTCTGGGTGGCTTGAATGGGTTGGGTAAGTTGCTGGGCGGCAACCAAGCCAGTGCATCGGCCTTGGACAAGGGTAAGCGCTCCATGAACCTCACATTCAAAGCGCGAAGCTGATCCCCAATGCTGT
>CAURYQ010000094.1:0-15687 GCA_963529135.1 uncultured Pseudomonas sp.
GTATAGCCTATATCTAGGGCCGCTTCGCAGCCCATCGCGGCACAAGGCCGCTCCTACATTGAAAACATCTACGCCTGCGAAAGTTGTGGAGGATTAAATATCTATAGGATTCGTCCAATGACCTAGTTATACCCAGGTTTCGACAAGGGCCGTGACCACGATTGCAGCCATACCCGCAACGCTTACCCCTCAGTCTTCCACATCCCCCATGACCCCTTCCCTTTTGTCTAAACTGGTTCTTTCCAAAGGCCATCGCCCCTTTCTACCAGACTCAGCCCGCCTCCACCCCAAACACCACTGGGAGCAATCATGAACCACTCAGCCATCTATGTAGTCAGCGCCGTCCGTTCAGCCATCGGCACCTTCGGCGGCTCTCTGAAAGACATGCCGCTGGCAGATCTCGCCAGCGCCGTGACACAGGCCGCCATCGCAAGGGCTGGTGTATCGCCCGAGCAGATCGGCCATGTGGTCATGGGTACGGTCATTCCGACTGAACCACGTGACGCCTACCTGGCCAGGGTCGCCGCCATGAATGCCGGGGTGCCCAAGCAAACCCCTGCCTTCAACGTCAACCGGCTGTGCGGCTCAGGCCTCCAAGCCATCGTGTCGGCGGCGCAGTGCTTGCTGCTGGGCGATACCGATATCGCCCTGGCGGCTGGGGCAGAGTCCATGAGCCGCGGGCCTTACCTGCTGCCGCAGGCCCGCTGGGGTGCGCGCATGGGCGACATGCAGGCGCTCGACTACACCAGCGGCGTGTTGCACGACCCCTTTGCCCATGTCCACATGGGCATCACCGCCGAGAATGTTGCGGCTCAATGTGGAATCACTCGCCAGATGCAAGACGAACTGGCCCTGGCTAGCCAGCAACGTGCTGCCCGCGCCATTGCCGAGGGGCGTTTCGACAGTCAGATCGTGCCGCTTGAGCTCAAAAGCCGCAAAGGCCCCACCCTGTTCAGCGTGGACGAGCATGTCCGTGACACCATAACCGCCGAGCAGTTGGCGGGCATGAAGCCGGTGTTCAAGCCAGGCGGCACCGTGACCGCTGGCAATGCAAGCGGTATCAACGACGGGGCCGCTGGGTTGGTGCTGGCAAGCGCAGAAGCCGTGAAACGGCTGGGCCTTGAGCCCTTGGCGCGGTTGGTGGGCTACGCCCACGCAGGCGTCGAACCCGAGCTGATGGGGCTCGGCCCTGTACCTGCCACGCGCAACGTGCTGGAGAAAACTGGCCTGAGCATTCAGGACCTGGATGTGATCGAGTCAAACGAAGCGTTCGCCGCCCAAGCCTGCGCCGTTGCTCAAGCGCTCGACCTGGACCCTGCCAAAGTCAACCCGAATGGTTCAGGCATTTCGCTGGGCCATCCAGTGGGGGCCACCGGCGCGATCATTGCCACCAAGGCTATTCATGAACTGCACCGCATACAAGGCCGCTATGCGCTGGCGACCATGTGCATCGGTGGCGGGCAAGGGATAGCGGTGGTGTTCGAGCGCGTGTGAAGGGTGGTGGGATGACCGTGGTAGGACCTGGCCACTGACCAATCGCTCGATCAGTGGTCTACGGCTCTGCTGAACCCGCAGCGGTCAGCGCAGCAGTGTCTGGATCTTTTCGTGGAGCGTATCGAGGTCGAAAGGCTTGGCCAGAATGGGCGCCTTGCGCGTGATCGGGCTGCCAGACTCCAGAATTTCGGCCGGGTAGCCGCTGATGAAAATCACCTTCAGGTCCGGACGCAACTTCACTGCAGGTTCGGCAATTTCCACCCCCGAAATGCCACCGGGCAAACGGAAGTCGGTCACCATCAGGTCCAGGTGCGGCTTGCTGGCCAGGATGGCGAAGGCTTGCTCGCCATCCTCGGCAACCAGCACGTGGTAGCCCTCCCCGGCCAGGTAGTCTCGCAAAATCATGCGAATGGCCGGCTCGTCTTCGACGACCAGAACCACATCTTGTGCATCTTCACTCATATAGAAACCTTGGAAATTCTTGCAGTTTGCCATCAGACCCCGGGCTCACGCAGAGGTTGCCCGCGCCTGGTCGTTTTGTTGTTCGCACACGCCAAGCGGCAGTTGCAGGGTGAACGTGGCGCCTTGGCCCTCCTCGCTTTCGACCAGGATGCGCCCCTTGTGCGCCTGAACGATCTGCTCGGAGATATAAAGCCCCAGCCCCAGGCCACCGGTAGCCTGCTGAGTCGCAACCCGCTCGAACTGCTGGAAAATGCGCTGCTGGTTGGCGGCGTCGATGCCAATGCCGTTGTCTTGTACCTGTACGCATGCCATGCCGTCCAGTTCGAATACCCGCACGTGCACAGGCTTGCGTTCACCGTAGCGAAGGGCATTGGACAACAGGTTGGCCACCACCTGCTCGACCCTGAATTCATCCCATTCACCGGCCAGGCGCCCGTCACAATGCAGGTCGATGCGGGTGTCCAGCGCGATCGCTTGCGCCGTGAAGTTCTCAACCAGTCCCCGCACCAACTGACACAGGTCGAACAGCTTCGGGCGCAAGGACAGTTTGCCGGTGCGGATGCGCGAGACGTCCAGCATGTCTTCGATCAGCCGTATCAGACTGTTGATCTGACGCTCGTCGCGATCGACCATGGCCTTGAGCTTGTCCTCGCTGAAAGCTTCCAGATTGCCCTTGGCCAGGTTCAACTTGCGCAGCTGGGTTTCCAGAATCAAGCCGTTGAGCGGTGTCCTGACCTCGTGGGACACGATGGACATGAAGTCGTCACGCATGCGCACGGCGTGCTCCAGCTCGCAGCGTGCGGTTTGCAGTTTGCCCAGCAGTGCTTCCTGCTCTTGCCGGCTGCGTTCCAACGCTTGCAGTTGCTGGTCCAGTACCTTGCGCTGACGGTAGAGATCGACGAACACCGATACCTTGCTCTTGACTGCCATGGTATCCAACGGTTTGTAGAGAAAATCCACGGCACCGCTTTCGTAACCTTTGAAGGCATAGTTCATTTCGCGCCCGGCTGCGGTCACGAACACGATCGGAATGTTGCGTGTTTTCTCGGTACCGCGCATCAGCTCGGCCAACTCGAATCCGTTCATGCCCGGCATCTGCACATCCAGGATGGCCAAGGCGAATTCATGTTCGAGCAACAGCGACAACGCCGCTTCGGCGGACTGGGCCTGATGCACCTCGCGATCGTCACCCTGAATGAGGGCGTCGAGGGCCAGGAGGTTTTCCGGCAGATCGTCGACGATCAGCAGTTTGGCGATGGTCTGGCTTAACATGCGCTGGATTCCAGAGTACCAAGCAACTGCTCGATACCGCTCAAAGGAAGAATATGGTCAGGCTGGTGCAGGGCCAGGGCAGCCTCCGGCATCAGCGCGACCTGTGCGTCGCGGGGGTCCTGGACGATAGTCCGGCCGCCGCTGTTCTTGATGTAAGCAAGCCCCCGGGCACCATCTTCATTCGCGCCCGTGAGCAATATGCCAAGCAGCCCTGCGCCATAGGCGTCGGCTGCCGACATGAACAGGAAGTCGATCGAGGGCCTGGAAAAATGCTGCGGCGGCTCCTGGCTCAGTGACAACGTCAGGTCACGCTCCACTGACAGGTGGTAACCAGGGCCGGCCACGAACAGACCGCCGTCCTGCAACGGCTGTTTGTCGAGCGCCTCGTGCACTGGCCTGCCGAGGCGACGCTGCAGCACCTCGGCCAAATGGCTATCTCGGTGCTCGGGCAGGTGCAGCAGGCACACGACCGGTATCCTGGACGCCCCAGGCAGGCCGCCGAGCACCTTGAACAGCGCCGTCACCCCGCCCGCCGAAGCACCGATCACTACAGCCTCGATGCCTTTCATGACTTGCGGTAGATCCGTTCAGGCTTGACCCAAGGCTCGAAGCGCTGGCTATAGGCCGAGAAATCTACCGACTCTTTACTGCCCAGTACCAGGAACCCCCGGTGGCAGAGGGACTCGTGAAACAGTCCCAGGGCGCGGTCCTGCAGGACCTTATCGAAATAGATGAGCACGTTGCGGCACGAGACCAACTGGGTTTCAGAAAACACGCTGTCGGTGGCCAGGCTATGGTCGGCGAACGTCACCTGCTCACGCAGCGTGCTGTCCATGATGGCATTGCCGTAGGCGGCAGTGTAGTACTCCGAAAAGTCCCGGCGTCCACCCGCCAACCGATAGTTCTCTTCGTACTCGCGCATGCTCGGCATGGAATAGATGCCTTGCTTTGCCCTTTCCAGCGAGTGCGGATTGATATCGGTAGCGTAGATGATCGTGCGCTCGAGCAAGCCCTCCTCACGCAGCAGGATGGCCATCGAATACACCTCCTCCCCTGTACTGCATCCGGCAATCCATACTTTGATCGATGGCCAGGTGCGCAACAGCGGAACCACTTCATTGCGCAAGGCAAGGAAGTGGCCGGGATCGCGAAACATTTCGCTGACCGGGATCGTCAGGTACTGCAGCAGTTGCATGAACATGCCGGGGTCGTGCAGTACACGCTCCTGCAGCGAAGACACCGTCTGGCAGTCGAACTGGCGAAGGGCATGCAGGATCCGGCGCTTGATCGAAGCGCCGGAATAGTTGCGAAAATCGTAGCTGTACTTGAGGTAGATAGCCTCGATGAGCAAGCGGATTTCGATGTCGGTGTTACGTTCGCTAATCAAATTCGCTCCAGTTGCGGCAGCCATACACGTATCAGCGAGAACAGACGGTCCAGATCGATGGGCTTTGCCAGGTAATCATTGGCGCCGGCCTGCAGGCAGCGGTGCTGGTCGTCCTTCATCGCCTTGGCGGTCACGGCGATGATCGGCAGCTTGCGCCAGCGTGGTTGCTGGCGAATCAACCGGGTGGCTTCGAAGCCATCCATTTCCGGCATCATCACGTCCATCAGTACCAGGTCGATGTCCTCATGCTCCTCGAGGCGTTCGATGGCTTCGCGGCCATTGCGTCCGATTTCGACGATGGCCCCTTTGTGCTCCAGGGCGCTGGTCAGGGCAAAGATATTGCGCACATCATCGTCCACCAGAAGGATCTTGCGGCCTTCGAACACCTTGTCGCGGCTGCGCGCCGTCTTGAGCATGCGCTGGCGCTCATGGGACAGCTGCGACTCGACCTTGTGCAGGAACAGGGTGACTTCATCGAGCAGACGTTCGGGCGAACGGGCACCCTTGATGATGATCGAGCGCGAATACTTGAGCAGGTCGGTCTCTTCTTCACGGGTCAGGTTACGCCCGGTGTAGACGATCACTGGCGGGAACGAGCGGATGTCTTCGGTCGTCATGCGCTTGAGCAACTCGTTGCCGAGCATGTCAGGCAACTTGAGGTCGATGATCATGCAGTCGTAGACGTTTTCGCGCAGCAGTGCGAGGGCTTCCTGGGCCAGGCCGACGGCGGTGATTTCGACATCCTCGTCGCCGATCAGCCGCGCAATGCTCTCACGCTGCAGGTCATCGTCCTCCACCAGCAGGATACGCTTGAGCTTCTGCGTCAGCTTGGCTTCCAGACGCGCGAAGACGCCCTTGAGCTCCTCACGGCTGGTGGGTTTTACCGCATAACCGACCGCCCCCATGTGCATGGCAGCTTCGACGCGGTCCTCGACGGAAATGATGTGCACCGGAATGTGCCGCGTGTCGGCCTGCTCCTTCAGGCGCTGCAGCACGGTCAAGCCGGAATGGTCGGGCAGACGCATGTCCAGCAGTACGGCGTCGGGCAGGAACCGCGCGGCCAGCTCGAAGCCTTCGTCGGCGCCATGCGCCACCAGGCAGCTGTAACCCAGCTCGTGGGCCAGATCGAAGAGGATACGGGCGAAGTTGGGCTCGTCCTCGATGACCAGAATGCAGCGGTTGGTGAACGGAGCTCGCTCGCGGTCATCGACAAAGGCCAGGATCGGCGGCTTGGCTGCCGCTGCCGGCGCCTGGCTGACAGGCGGCATTGGGCGCACGGCGGGGCGCAGGGTGAGCGGTGTGACGGGCTGCTCATCGACGTCGTGGCGTTCCGGCAGGACCAGGCTGAACACGCTGCCTTGGCCAGGCGTGCTCTGTACGCTGATCTGTCCGCCCAACAGGCGAGCCAGGTCGCGGGAAATGGACAGGCCCAGGCCAGTGCCACCGTAGCGACGGTTACTGGTGCCATCGACCTGGTGAAACGCGCCGAAGATGGCTTGCTGCTGATCTGGAGCGATGCCGATACCGGTGTCCCGGACCTCGAACACGATGCCGGCCTCGGGCTGGTAACCGATATTGAGGCTGACTTGACCACGCTCGGTGAACTTGATGGCGTTCGACAACAGGTTCTTGAGGATTTGTTCCAGGCGCTGCCGATCGGTGAAGAGGGTCGCCGGCACCTGCTCGCCGGCCGTCACGTCGAACATCAACCCCTTCTGGGAGGCCAATGGCGTGAACATGTCGCGCAAGCCCTCGACCAGCCGGTCGACGTGGGTCGTCTCGGGACGCACTTCAAGCTTGCCCGCCTCGACCTTGGCGATGTCCAGGATGTCATTGATCAGGTTGAGCAGGTCGTTGCCTGCCGAGTAGATCGACTCGGCGAACTTGACCTGCTCCTGGCTGAGGTTGCCTTCACCGTTCTCGGCCAACAGCTTGGCCAGGATCAGCGAGCTGTTGAGCGGCGTGCGCAGCTCGTGGGACATGTTGGCGAGGAATTCCGACTTGTACTTGCTCGAACGCTGTAGCTCATCGGCACGGGCCTGAAGCTCTGCCTGGGCACGGCTGAGCTCTTCGTTCTTGAGGTCCAATGCGTCGGTGCGCTCGGACAGTTGTTCGTTGGTCTGCTCCAGCTCCGCCTGTTGCGTTTCAAGGTAAGCCTGGGACTCCTTGAGCACGCGAGATTGCTCTTCGAGCTCTTCGTTGGCGGTTTTCAGTTCTTCCTGCTGAACCTGCAGTTCTTCGTTCAGTTGCTGGGTTTCGGCCAGCACTTCCTGCAGGCGCTGACGGTAACGGGCGCTTTCGATGGACATGCCCAGGTTGCCGGCCACTCGTTCGAGCATCTCGGCATCGCGGTCCTGCAACGGACGCAACAGCCCCAGTTCGATGACACCGTTGATCTGGCCATCCTCGGTGGCCGGCACGATCAGGCCGCTGCGCGGCAGCCCCTTGCCCAGGCCCGACGCCAAGCGGTAGTAGTCTTCGGGCAAGGCATCGAGACGGATCAGCCGTTCTTCGCGTACCGCTTGCGCCAGCAGGCCATGGTGATCGCCCAGCACCTGCTCACGGGCCTGTTCCTCGGCTTCCAGCCCATAACTGGCCACCCGCACCAGGCGACCGTGTTCATCACGCACGTAGACGGCGCCAACCACGCTGCCCAGATAAGCGGCGAAGAAGCGCAGAATCTTGTCGCCCAGCATCGGGAGCGACAGTTGCCCGAGCACTTGCTGCGCCAATTGGGTTTGGCCGTTGCGCAGCCAGGCCTGGTGTTCGAGGCGCTCGGCAGCGCGCTGCTGAGCCTGCAGGTTCTTGGTGTAGCTGTCGGACAAGGCCAGCAGATCGCGGCGCCCGAGGTAGGCCAGCAAGGCACTTAGCCCAACGAGCAGCAGAACGAAGGTGGCGATCCCCACGACGGTGACGCTGCTGACCGACTCGTTACGGGTCATGCGCAGTTGTTGCTCAGCGCCGATCAGGTCCTCGAATTCCTTGCGGATTTCGTCGGTCAGCCGCTTGCCACGCCCATTGCCGATCAGTTCCCGGTAGCCGCCCTCGGTGCGGCGCAGGTCGATCATTTCCTTGCCGAAGTCGTTCCAGGCGCCTTGCAGTGCGATGAGCCGGTCGATGCGTTCGACCTGCTGGGGGTTGTCCTCGACCATGCTGCGCAGGCTTTGCAGGCTGTTGAAGATCCTGGGCTTGGCCACCTCGTACGGGTCGAGGAAGCGCTCGTCGCCTGTGATCAGGAACCCGCGCATGCCGGTTTCCATGTCGATCGACAGTTTGAGGGTCTCGTTGGCATTGCCGATCACCTGATCGGTGTGCTCCACCCACTGCATCGCGGACAGCAGGTAGTTGATGACGGCGACGAACGCCACGGCGCCGAGCAGGCCGAGCCCTAGGGGCAGGCCGATGTTGCGGCTCAACAGCTTGCGAAAGCTACGTTGGTCCATCGAGGCAGCTTGAATCATCTGAAAACGCCCGAGCAAATGAGGTCCATGAACAGCATGGTCGATCTTTCCTTATGATGAGGGGTGGCCCCCTTGGCCTGAGCGAGCTCCGATCAGCTAGCTCGGCACTTAGCCAGTATTTGAAGGTTACGTGCGCCAATCGTTCCATCGGATCGATCGGATAGGTATCCTTCGGGAACTTCTGGGCCCTCGCAACGCACAGAGCAATGACATTCATCAAGACAGGATCTGAACCATGTCCCTTCTGGTAGTCGAGGACGACGACATCGTACGCATGCTCATGGTCGAGGTACTCGAGGACCTGGAGTACTCAGTGGTCGAAGCTGAAGATGCTGCGGCGGCACTCAAGGTACTCGGCGATCCTGACCAAACGCTCGAACTCATGATAACCGATGTGGGCCTGCCGGATATGAAAGGCACGGACCTGGCCGTCAACGCACGCGTACTTCGGCCGGGGCTGGCCGTGATGTTCGCCAGTGGCTATGCAGACAGCGTCGATGTCCCTGAGGGCATGCACAGCATTGGCAAACCCTTCTCCATCGACCAACTGCGAGACAAAGTCGCGGGCATCCTTGGCCGATAGGCCAGCGGAACCCTATAGTTGGCCAGGCGCCACTTATGCGTCGCGGCGCAACAGGTAAATGTCCATGATCCATCCCCTGCGTCGGCGGTGGCGCTCCCGAGCCTCCACGATGCGGGACTTGACCGCTTCCAGTGACCCGGCAATCAGTATTTCGTCCGCCGTACCCAGGTAAGCCCCCCAGTAGATGGTGAGCGCAGGGTCACACAGCGCCGCGAATGCGCAGCGGCTGTCGAGCATGACCACCACGTTGCCGATGTGCTCCAGGGAGGCCAACTGCCGCCCCGGCAACACGATCAGTGGCTCGCCCACCCGCGTGAGCGCTATCTGATGACGAGCGGCCAGCATCTGCATGCTGCTGATCCCAGGTATCACCTCCAGAGCAAGGGCTACACCCAACTCGCGCACGCGCCTCATCACGCTCAAGGTGCTGTCGTACAGGCCCGGTTCTCCCCACAGCAGAAAAGCGCCGGTTTGCCCTGGACCCAACTCGGTATCGAGTTTGAGTGCATAGACCGCTGCTCTTTCGCGGTGCCAGGCGTGGACCGACTCGGCATAGTCGATCGGGTGCCTGGGCCGTGGCGGGTCGTCGATCTGCACGATGCGGTAGCGATTGTCGGGCAGGTAACGCTGCAGAATCGCCTTGCGCAGGTTCAGCAGGTCTTGCGCGTCGGGGCCTTTGTCCATGACGAAGAACACGTCGACGCGGCGCAACGCATCGACCGCTTCGTACGTCAACTGGCGAGGGTCGCCTGCACCGATGCCGATCAGCAATACCTGTTTCATGCTCCTCTCCGTGAGTGACAACGGGTCGACCTTGGACATGCGCACCGACCAAGGCTGTTTAGATCGATACGATGATGAAACCTCAACACTTGCTTCACACTTTTTTCACAGCTGCACAGGCATCATTACTACCAGCTAACGGACTAGCGACCCCATCACGCGCCCGCACATGCGGGCCTCTAATTCCAGCGCCCTGCCTTGTGCAGGGCGCTTTCATTTGCGCAATCGTTTCACTGCCGTATCATGAGCACCCTGTCTGTTTCGCCGGGTCCTGGGTTTTTCGTACATAGCCTAGCACCGGCCCCGTCTCAGGAGTTTCCATGAGCTTCCACGATCTGCAAACCGTTCCAGGCGTCACTGCACAGCCCGACGTCGCCACTGCCAAATTCATCTTCAACCACACCATGCTGCGGGTAAAAGACATCCAGAAGTCGCTGGATTTCTATACCCGCGTACTGGGTTTCCGCCTGGTCGATAAGCGCGACTTCCCGCAAGCCGCGTTCAGCCTGTACTTCCTTGCCTTGGTCGACCCTGCGCAAATCCCTGATGACGACCAGGCCCGCCACCAGTGGATGAAGTCGATCCCTGGGGTGCTCGAACTGACGCACAACCATGGCACCGAGCAGGATGCCGACTTCGCCTACCACGACGGCAATACCGATCCGCGCGGCTTCGGCCACATCTGTGTGTCGGTGCCCGACGTGCGTGAAGCCTGCGCCCGTTTCGAAGCCCTGGGTGTCCCGTTTCAAAAGCGCCTGCAGGATGGGCGCATGAATCACCTGGCCTTCATCAAGGATCCGGATGGCTATTGGGTCGAGGTCATTCAGCCAGGCGAACTCGAAGGCTGATACCTACTCGCCTCACTCGTCGGGCAGCCGCCTGTGCGGGGCTCGCTGTGGTATATGAAGTGAAGGCTTCATCGCCACAGCGAGGTATCGATCATGCAATCGCTCCATTGTGAATACCGCAAGCACCACATCACCGCCAGCGTGGTGCCTCACCCAGACTCGCCGCTACCCTTCGCGGCCGGCTGCCTCATCACAGCCCCGGACGGGCACACCAGCAGGCGGCTGTCGTTGCCCATGAAGTTCTTTTCAGACCTGGATAACGCCCAGCATGTATCGCTGGCACACGGTCGTGCGCTGATCGACGAGCAACTCGATCACGGTGGCCAGCTGTTCTGATCGCTGCGCCGACCCGGCAAGGCCTGGCCGGCGCGCGTGTTGGCGCGGGCCGCAGCCTCAGCCCTGGCGCGCGTAGGCCACGGCTGCTTGCACCTGCTCGGGCGTGGGCCTTGCGCCTGTGTACAACACGAACTGCTCAAGGGCCTGCAGTGCGATGACTTCGAGCCCGGTAATCACCGGCTTGCCGAGTGCCTGCGCCCGCTCGATCAGAGGCGTCTGGGCTGGCATGGCCACCACGTCGAATACGCGCTCGGCCGCGGCAATCGCCGTCTCGCTGAACGCCAACTGCTGCGCCTCGGGCCCACCGGCCATGCCCACTGGGGTGACGTTGATCAACATCGGTGGGCAAAGGTCGCCAAGCTCAGGTAGCCAGCGGTAGCCGCAAACATCGGCCAGCTCTCGCCCGGCCTGCTCGTTGCGGGCGACGATGGTACCTTCGGCAAAGCCTGCATCGCGCAATGCGCTGGCCACCGCTTTGGCCATGCCACCGCTGCCACGCAAGGCGAACGCGGTAGCGGGATCGACCTTGTGCTGCGTCAGCAACTGCCGCACAGCCAGGTAGTCGGTGTTATAGGCCTTGAGGTGACCATCGGTGTTGACCAGTGTATTGACCGAGTCGATGGCCGCCGCCGACGGGTCGATTTCATCGACAAGGGCCATGCACGCTTCCTTGAACGGCATCGATACGCCGCAACCGCGGATTCCAAGCGCGCGGATCCCTGCAACAGCCGCCGGCAGGTCATCGGTACGCATGGCCTTGTAGTAGAAGTCCAGGCCAAGCTGCTCATAAAGATGGTTGTGAAAGCGAACACCGAATGTGCCTGGCCGGCCTGCCAGGGAGATGCACAGTACGGTATCCCTGCTGGGAGTAAGCGACATACACGATCCTTTTCACTGTTCAAACGATGCGTCAGCGTAGCAGAGCTGACGGCGCCCTCGCACCGGCCAGGCCATTCGTGTAAGCGTATGAGGCGTGGAATCGAGACAGGCACAAAGGCGGGAGCGTTAGGCAAAACTGATAAGCACTATTGAGCACATTGATTTCAATGTCGTTCACAGCCTCGCTACAGTGGCGCCATGTCATAGCGGAGGGCTGCAGATGGCCACTATCGAGATCATGTCCGTCATCGGCACCGCAGTGCCGGCCTCCTTGCGCGAACAAGGCCTGCTGGCTTGCTGGTATCTGGTCAGCAACGGCGAACCCGTCAGTGGGCCAATGCCCAGCCTGGCCTGCGCCCGCGCCCTGATCGAGCGGTTGCAACCCGGCGCCCTGCTCGCCTGACACACGCATTTGTGCTGCTCCCTGTTGCCCGCCGCTGTGCGGGCTTTTTTTTGCAAGCCTCCATGACGGCGTTCCTGACGTCGCCAGCGACCCACGCTTGCGCCAGGGTAGAAAAGCCTGCTCCACAAGTCTGGGCTCAAAACGCCGACGTCCTTTTCGCACCGGATAAGGACAGCGTGCAAGGTACGATCGCCTTGATCGCATGCTGTGAGCCGTCGTTGCGTGATGGCATACGTGCCACCGTTGTACAACAGCCTATTTATCGCTCATTAATTGTACAAACTGTACCGCTCATCCATTGCAAGCAACAGGCTGCCGCGCGTGGCCTCCGAAGCTCATGATGGAATGAATGGTTAACGTCATGAAGGGAAAACGGATTTTAGTGGTTGAAGACGAGCCCGCCCTGCGGGAGTTCTTAGCCATGATCATCGAAGAGACCGGTGCAACGGTGGTCGCGGTGGATACCGCAGAGGAAGGCATTCGCCAACTCGACAAACAGCCGTGGGCGGCGGTAGTTACCGATGTGCGAACCCCGGGCCCGTCCGATGGGTGGGACCTTGCCTGGACGGCGCATGACTTGTGGCCAGGCTTGCCCGTCATTGTGACCAGTGGCGGGCACAGCAGGCTCGACCTGGCACTGCCGCCAACCGCTGCATTCATCGGCAAGCCGTGGTCGATCGATCAAATGATCGCGCTGTTGGAGGGATGCACAACCCATGAGCCAGGATCCCGCAGCTAGCCCTCGTCCTGCTTGACTACAGTGCCTCCTCTTGAAATTGCTCAGAAAATATCAGCAATGGGCCTCGGCCGAGCGTCGTCCGCCACGATACTTAAGGCAGATCGAGCGACGCGCATCGGCACGCCAATTGCCATTGATCAGGCAGTGGCTTATCTTTGTATTTTTGGGTACCGCTGACAGACATTTCTCGGCCAGGCATTCGGTATAAATGCCTGCCCAAAGGATCTGTCATGCCAAACAATACCCTTTGGTCAGTCGCACTGCTGGCTGTAACGGCAGTGTGGGGTTGGAGCTTCGTTGCCAAGCACGATGCCTTGAGCGTCATGGCTGCCTCTACCCTTAATGCGTGGATGTTCATCCTGGCCGCTACGGCGCTGCTTCCCTTCTCCCTGCGCTCGTTCCGCTTGCTTGGCCCCCGCACGTGCGTGAATGCTGTGTTCGCAGGCGTGATTTTGTTCGCCGCGTTTTCCCTGCAAACCTCGGGTACAGCGCTCACGACGCCCTCCAACGCCGGTTTCATCACCGGCTTGTGCACCGTTTTCACGCCAATTCTGGTGTATGTCACAGGCCGGGGACGCCCTAGCTCCAAGCAGGCCGTCGGCACCGTCCTCGCGGTCCTCGGGCTTGGCCTGCTCAGCCTCGATGGTTTCGCGCTGCACTATGGCGACCTGCTGATCCTGGGGTGTGCTGTGTGCTTTGCCGGCCACATCGTGGTGGTATCCACCTTCACGACACCCGGCGTTTCCATGGCGTCGGCGTCGATTCAGCTGGGAGTGGTCGGTGTACTGTCACTGATATGGAGCCTGGCAACCCGGCAGTTCACACTTCCAAGCACGACCCAGACGGCCACCGCCATCCTGGCCCTGGCGCTTCTGGCCACCGCCTTGGCTTATGCCATCCAGAACCGCGCCCAGGCAGTCCTCGCCCCGGAAAAGGTTGCACTCATACTCATTTGCGAGCCGATCTTCAGCGGCGTCTTCGGGTATTTCCTCGCTGGAGATCGCCTGCCTCCTGAACGGCTCGCAGGTGCTGGGTTGATCCTGGTGGGGCTTGCCGTCACCGAGCTTCGGCTCACCGGCCTCATCCCGCTCGCCTGGCGCAGGTCCTGAGCGCTGGGCAGGGCTGGGGGCCGTAAGGACGCATGCTCCAGCCCTGCCGCGACTTACTCAGGTTTGGAGGGTGCCTGTTCATCCTCATAAGTAAGGTCCACAACTAGCTTCACGGCGTCCTCGTCGTCTTCGAGCAGCTGTATGTCCCCCTCCTGATCCTCGACCTCGTAGAGTTCTTCAAGGCCGTCACGTTGGTACCACTCCGGAATGTCCTCTCCTCGGTACGTCCTCAGTTTCACTACCATGCCTGGATCCTCCGTTTGTTCAGAGGTGACAGGAATGCCGCGCGCAGAGTTCAGTGGAATCGAGGCCGCGCCCCTTGCTGGGGGTGCCTTGTCCGAGCCTGGTGCCGGGCCGACGACAGGGGCATCAGAGCAGCCATGGATCGGGAAATGCTAGGCACTGGATTAAATATCCTTCACCTTGCGCCCATCGGTGATAAGGCAATCGACACACGTTGAGCCATACTCCAGAATGCGCCGAATCGAGGCAAAACCCTCGCAATGCCAACGACATAGACCTCTTTAGTGAGCCTCAACGTGAAAACGATCCTGTCCACCCTCAGCCTTTTGTTGTTGCTCACAGGTACCCTGACCCCTACCGCTGAGGCCGTCGCGGCCCAGCCAGCCGCGCAGCTTCAACGTGACCCCGCCAAGCTGCACCTGGCCTCCGGCAGCGCCCTGTTGATCGATCTCAATACCAACAAGGAGTTGTACGCCAGCCACCCTGACCGCGTACTGCCCATCGCCTCGGTCACCAAGCTGATGACCGCCATGGTCGTGCTCGATGCCAAGCTGCCGATGGACGAAATGCTGACCATGACCATCGCCAACAACCCGGACATGAAAGGTGTCTATTCCAGGGTTCGGCTGGGCAGCCAGCTGGATCGACGCGAGACCCTGCTGATCACCCTGATGTCGTCGGAAAACCGCGCCGCCACCACGTTGGCCAACCATTACCCCGGCGGATACCCGGCATTCATCAAGGCCATGAATGCCAAGGCACGCAGCCTGGGCATGAGCCATACCCGCTACGTCGAGCCCACTGGGTTGTCGACCCAGAACGTGTCAACTGCCCGCGACCTGACCAAACTGTTGATGGCGTCGCGCAAGTACCCCTTGTTGAGTACGTTGTCGACCACTCGTGAGAAGACAGTGGCGTTCAGCAAACCCAACTACACCCTGGGTTTCCGCAACACCGACCACCTGGTGAACAAGAGCAACTGGGACATCAAGCTGACCAAGACCGGCTTCACCAATGAGGCTGGCCACTGCCTGGTCTTACTGACACGCATGGACAACCGCCCGGTGGCCATGGTCATTCTCGATGCATTCGGTAAATACACCCACTTCGCCGATGCCAGCCGCATGCGTCAGTGGCTGGAGACAGGTGCAACCAAGCCGGCTCCAGCGGTCGCCATGCAGTACAAGGCCGATCGGCACAACAAGGCGCGGTTGGCCGCCGACTGAAACTGGCCCGTCCGGTCAGCGCCTAGGCACGGGTGCTGACCAGGCCACCGGCACTGCCGCTGCCGCTCTGCTGCAGCAGTTCGAGCAACTGGGCAGAGGCCGCGATGATCTGGCTGCTGAGCGTAGCGATACAGCTTTGCTTGGTGCTGATGGCAGCCATCTTTGCCGTCTCGTCCATCGTGCTGTTCATCAGCGCTGACAGCTGTTTCTGCTCGTCTGCCAGCTGTTTTTGCAAGGCCTTGATCAATTCACGCAACTGCTTCACGGCTTCTGGCTCGTCGCTGGTTGCAGGCTGGGTAGATTGCGCCTGGCCAGGTGCCGCTGCTTTGAGGCTGTCACTGCTGATGCTGAGCGGGCCGGTCGCCTCGCCCGCCTGCACACCCCGCTCGCGCTCGGCCGCGGCATCCACGCTCAGCGCTTGAGTAGATACGCCGTTGATCAACACATTGCCCGCATTAATGG
>CAURYQ010000095.1:0-15568 GCA_963529135.1 uncultured Pseudomonas sp.
GGTCAGCTCTACCGCAACAACAATGTGGTGAGCTCGATTTATGGCCGCAGCCTGATCAACCGTTCGGTTATCTCGATCCTCAAGGCGCACCGCTTTGCGCGTCATCGTCAGGCCGACGAAACCGAACTGTCCGTTCACGAGACATTCCCCCTGCTCAAGGCCATGAGCGAGCTGAAACTGGGCGCCGCCTCGGTCGACCTGGGCAAGCTGGCCAACAAGTTCAAGCTCGAAGGCAACGGCCGCAGCGCCGAGCAGTTCGTGCGTGAAGAGCTGGCCGAGGTTGTGGGCCAGCAGAACGCCGCTGCGCGCAAAGGCACCGACGTCGTGCTGTACGGTTTCGGTCGCATCGGTCGCCTGCTGGCGCGCATCCTGATCGAGAAGACCGGCGGCGGCGACGGCCTGCGTCTGCGTGCCATCGTCGTGCGCAAGGGCGCTGAGAACGACCTGGTCAAGCGGGCCAGCCTGCTGCGCCGTGATTCGGTGCATGGCCCGTTCGATGGCACCATCACCATCGACGAAGCCAACAACACGCTGACGGCCAACGGCAACCTGATCCAGATCATCTATGCCAAGAACCCAAGCGAAGTCGACTACACCCAGTACGGCATCGACAACGCGCTGATCGTGGACAACACCGGTGTATGGCGTGATGCCGACGGCCTGGGCCAGCACCTGGCCTGCCCTGGTGCCAGCCGCGTGATCCTCACTGCACCTGGCAAGGGCGCGCTGAAGAACATCGTGCATGGCATCAACCATGGCGAGATCACTGCCGATGACAAGATCATCTCCGCGGCGTCCTGCACCACCAACGCCATCGTGCCGGTGCTCAAGGCCGTCAACGACCAGTACGGCATCGTCAACGGCCACGTCGAAACCGTTCACTCGTTCACCAACGACCAGAACCTGATCGACAACTTCCACAAGGGCAGCCGCCGTGGTCGCGCCGCGCCGCTGAACATGGTCATCACCGAAACCGGTGCTGCCACCGCTGCCGCCAAGGCGCTGCCGGTGCTCAAGGGCAAGCTGACCGGCAACGCCATTCGCGTGCCGACGCCGAACGTGTCGATGGCCATCCTCAACCTGAACCTGGAAAAGGCCACCAGCCGCGAGGAAATCAACGAGTACCTGCGCCAGACGGCCATGCACTCGGACCTGCACAAGCAGATCGACTACGTCAGCTCCCAGGAAGTGGTCTCCACCGACTTCGTCGGCTCGCGCCATGCCGGTGTGGTAGACGCCGAAGCCACCATCTGCAACGACAACCGTGTCGTGCTGTATGTGTGGTACGACAACGAATTCGGCTACAGCTGCCAGGTCGTGCGCGTCATGGAAGACATGGCAGGGGTCAACCCGCCAGCCTTCCCACGCTGATCGGCCGTTGAGGCGCTGAACGGACGGGAACCTTCGGGTTCCCGTTTTCGTTTGCGTCTCGGGCGTCTGGCCATTCTCGTAGCACGGCGCCAGGGTCGATCGAGTGACTCAACGCGACATTTCAGGGACAATGACAGCCCTTTTGCACGTGTCTGGGCTGTGTTTTGCGTTCGGCCACGCATTGAAAGGTGGTCGAAAGCGTGGACAGGGATGATTGCCGCCAGGGAGCAGGTGATCTTTGTAGTGCGGACGAAATTGGCCTACGACGCGACCAAGGGTTAATGTGCGCGCCGTTCACGCTTGATTAGACTGCACCCGTTTTTTTCTCATGGCGCCCAGGCGGCATGATCGTGCGCCGCAAGCGACCGTGGCTTGCGGGCCAGTTCTGAAGGAGTACGCATGGCTGTCTACAACTACGACGTAGTGGTGCTGGGTTCCGGCCCAGCCGGGGAAGGTGCGGCAATGAACGCCGCCAAGGCGGGGCGCAAGGTGGCGATGGTCGACAGCCGTCGGCAGGTCGGGGGTAACTGCACCCACCTGGGCACCATCCCGTCCAAGGCACTGCGTCACTCGGTGCGGCAGATCATGCAGTTCAACACCAACACCATGTTCCGCGCCATCGGCGAGCCACGTTGGTTCTCCTTCCCGGACGTGCTCAAGAGCGCTGAAAAAGTCATCGCCAAGCAGGTGGCTTCACGCACTGGCTATTACGCTCGCAACCGTGTCGACCTGTTCTTCGGCACCGGCAGCTTTGCCGACGAGCAAACCGTCGAAGTAGTCTGTCCTAATGGCGTGGTGGAAAAGCTCAACGCCAAGCACATCATCATCGCCACCGGCTCGCGGCCCTACCGGCCAGCCGATATCGATTTCAACCACCCGCGGGTATACGACAGCGACACCATCCTCAGCCTTAGTCATACCCCGCGCAAGCTGATCGTTTACGGGGCTGGCGTGATCGGGTGCGAATATGCCTCGATCTTCAGCGGCCTGGGTGTGTTGGTCGAACTGGTGGACAACCGTGGGCAACTGCTCAGCTTCCTGGATTCGGAAATCTCCCAGGCCCTGAGCTATCACTTCAGCAACAACCACATCACCGTTCGCCACAACGAAGATTACGAGCGCGTCGAGGGCTTGGACAACGGTGTGATCCTGCACCTGAAGTCGGGCAAGAAGATCAAGGCCGACGCCTTGCTGTGGTGCAATGGGCGTACCGGCAACACCGACAAGCTGGGGCTTGAAAACATTGGCATCAAGGTCAACAGCCGCGGCCAGATCGAAGTGGACGAGGCCTACCGCACCAGCGTGCCGAACATCTACGGTGCCGGCGACGTGATCGGCTGGCCGAGCCTGGCCAGCGCAGCGCACGACCAGGGCCGCTCGGCCGCAGGTAGCATCGTCGACAACGGCAGCTGGCGCTTCGTCAACGACGTGCCGACCGGTATCTACACCATTCCGGAGATCAGCTCGATCGGCAAGAACGAGCAGGAACTGACCCAGGCCAAGGTGCCCTATGAAGTGGGCAAGGCCTTCTTCAAGAGCATGGCCCGCGCACAGATTGCCGGCGAGCCCCAGGGCATGCTGAAAATCCTGTTCCATCGCGAGACGCTGCAGGTGCTGGGTGTGCACTGCTTCGGTTACCAGGCTTCCGAAATCGTGCACATCGGCCAGGCGGTGATGAACCAGCCGGGCGAGCTGAACAACCTGAAGTACTTCGTGAACACCACGTTCAACTACCCGACCATGGCCGAAGCCTATCGGGTAGCGGCTTATGACGGTCTGAACCGGCTTTTTTGAGCGGCTCCGACCGGTGGCCTGAGCCGGTCGGAGAGACCGAATTCAACCCTGCCCGAGGGTGGTCCTGGCCAAACCGGGAAAGTCTGTAATCAGGCTGTCCACGCCGAAATCAGCCAGCCGGCGCATCAGTGCCGGCTCGTTGACCGTCCATACCGACACGTGCAAACCCTGCTTCTGCGCCTTTTGCAGGCGCTCAGGGGTGCACAGCGTCCAGTTCAAGGCCAGCAGTTGGCAGCCGTAGTTCTGCGCGACTTTGAGTGGGTCCAGCCAGGCGTATTCGGCCACCAGGCCGCGCTGTACGTCCGGTACCAGCTCCTGGGCGGCGCCCAGCACCTCGCGTGAACTGGAGGTGATGGTCACCTTGTCCAGCAAGCCGAACTGCTGAGCCAGCTCGCGAATGGCCAGCACCGTGCTGGCCGCGCGCGTGCGCGAAGCGCTCTTGACCTCCAGTTGCCAGTGCTCGAACGGGCACTTTTCGAACAGTTCTTCCAGGCGCGGAACGGGGCAGGGCTGAACCCAGCCCGGCCCACCCAGGCGCGCGTCCAGCTTGACCAGGTCTTGGGCCGGGTGCTCGACGACCTTGCCGCGTTTGCCCGTGGTACGTTTGAGGGTGGGGTCATGGATCACCATCAGCTGGTTGTCGGCCGACAGGTGCAGATCCAGTTCGCAGCGCATGACGCCGTGGGACAGGCACTGGCGGAAGCTGTTCAGGGTGTTCTCGGGTGCTTCGCCCTTGGCGCCGCGGTGGCCATAGATCAGGGTCACGTTCGTTCCTTCAGTGAGAGAAAAATGATTCAGGGTGCCGGGTCGTTCTGTTCGAGTTGCTGACGTCTTAGCTGTTGCTGGCGCTGCAGGATGTAGCGGGCGAGCAGTTGGCGCTGGGCATCGACCATGTCGATGAACTCGATGCCGACCTCGAAGCCGCCTTCCGGCCGCGGGTCGCAATGGGTGATCTTGCCACGCAACAGCAGGCCGTGGGCGCGGGGCATCAGCACCATTTGTACCTTCACCCGGCTGCCAGGTGCAAAGGGCTCAGGCTGCGAGCACTCGAGGCCGCCTTCGGACACCACGACCGGTTGCGGCTGACCTACCTCGCCCAGCAGGGTGTGAGCCACCACGGCGCTCAATACGTCGAGGCGCTTGTTCTGGACTCGCAAAAAGGCTGCGAGGGTGCGGTCCTTGTCGCTGAGTTGGCGCAGCAGGTGTTGCGCTTCGAAATCCGACAGGTGCAGTTCGCTGAGCAGATTGAACAGCGGGGAATCATCCTGCAACACATCTGGATCAAGGGCTTCGGCCGCGCTCAATGGGCTTATTTGAAGTGCGATCCGATCTGCGATGCGGTAGTATTCGCGGCGATCTTCTTCGTCTAATGTCGTCATGGCGAACCCATGGTAGCGGCGGTGGTCCGAGTGTAAAGCCGCCACAGGCGCCTCGCCACAAGGACGTTCCCTTCCATCCGAACAAGCCCCGACATGTTCAGACCTCTTTTCGCATTCATCGGCACGCGTTATACCCGTGCCAAACGTCGCAATCACTTCGTCTCGTTCATTTCCCTGACCTCGATGATCGGCCTCGCCCTGGGCGTAGTAGTCATGATCGTGGTGCTGTCGGTGATGAACGGGTTCGACCACGAGATGCGCACCCGCGTGCTGGGCATGATCCCTCATGCCACGCTCGAAAGCGGCCAGCCCATTGCTGATTGGCCAGCCCTTGCCCAACAAGTAAAGCAGAATCCGCAGGTGGTGGCGGTCGCGCCATTCACCCAGATGCAGGGTTTGCTCACCCATGATGGCAAGGTGCAGAAGGTGCTGTTGAACGGCATTGACCCGGCCAGGGAGCGCGAGGTGTCGATCATCGACAACTTCGTCCAGCAGGGCCGGCTCGATCAGTTGGCACCCGGGGAGTGGGGCATCATGATCGGTGACAAGGCTGCGGCCAAGCTGGGCGTCGCCGTTGGTGACAAGCTCACTTTCGTAGCGCCGGAAGTCAGCGTCACGCCGGCGGGCATGTTCCCGCGCATGAAGCGCTTCACCGTGGTGGGCACCTTCCACGTCGGGGCTGGCGAGATCGACGGCTACCTGGGGCTGACCAACATCACCGACCTGTCCCGCCTGCATCGCTGGAAGCCCGACCAGGTCCAGGGCCTGCGCTTGAAGTTCGACGACCTGTTTCAGGCGCCGCGGGTGGCCTACGACATCGCCCAGCAGCTGGGCGACCAGGAATTCTACAGCCGCGACTGGACCCGCACCCACGGCAACCTGTACCAGGCCATCCGCATGGAAAAAGCCATGATCGGCCTGCTGTTGCTGCTGATCGTGGCCGTCGCGGCGTTCAACATCATTTCCACGCTGGTGATGGTGGTCAACGACAAGCGGGGGGACATCGCCATCCTGCGAACCCTGGGTGCCACCCCTGGGCAGATCATGCTCATCTTCATGGTGCAAGGCACCGTGATCGGCGTGGTGGGTACCTTGATCGGCGCCGTGGTGGGAATCATCGCGGCGCTCAACGTGAGCGCGGCCATTGCCGGCATCGAGCACCTGATCGGCCACAAATTCCTCAATGCCGACGTGTATTTCATCGATTACCTGCCCTCGCAGATCCAGGCCCAGGATGTGTACATGGTCTGTGGTGCAGCATTGGTCCTGAGTTTCTTCGCCACCCTGTACCCGGCCTGGCGTGCGGCACGCACCCAGCCAGCAGAGGCGCTACGTTATGAGTGAGTCGCGCATGAGTGATAAAGCCGTACTGAGTTGCCGCAACCTGGGCAAGTCCTACGACGAAGGCCCCGAGTCGGTGCAGGTATTGTCGGGCCTGAACCTGGAGCTGCACGCCGGCGAGCGCATCGCGATCGTCGGCAGTTCGGGTTCGGGCAAGAGCACCTTGCTCAACCTGCTGGGCGGTCTCGACCGCCCTACCCAGGGCAGCGTCTGGCTGGCCGGCGAAGAGCTTTCCGCGTTGGGCGAGCGTGCCCGTGGCCTGCTGCGCAACCGCGAGTTGGGCTTCGTCTATCAGTTTCATCACCTGTTGCCGGAGTTCACGGCGCTGGAGAACGTGTGCATGCCGCTGCTGATCGGCCGTACGTCCATTCCCGAGGCGCGCGAGCGCGCCGAAGCGCTGCTCAAGCGCGTTGGGCTGGGCCACCGCCTCAATCACAAGCCGGCCGAGCTGTCCGGCGGCGAGCGTCAGCGAGTGGCCATTGCGCGTGCGCTGGTCAACCGCCCGGGCCTGGTGATGCTCGACGAGCCCACTGGCAACCTCGACCACCATACCGCCCAGGGCATTCAGGAGCTGATGCAGGAACTGTCCAGCGCCTCGCGCACGGCGTTCCTGGTGGTGACCCACGACCTCAGCCTGGCACGCCAGATGGACCGTGTACTGAAACTCGACAACGGCCACTTGGTGGCGATCTGACCGACCGAGCGGGATGACTCTGTCATCCCGCGACCTGCTTTCATTGGGTGTATTCGCACATGTTCAGACCCCTGCCCATTTTCATCGGCGCGCGCTATACCCGGGCCAAGCGTCGCAACCACTTCATCTCGTTCATATCCATGACGTCGATGATCGGCCTGTCCTTGGGCGTGCTGGCCATGATCGTGGTGCTGTCGGTCATGAACGGCTTCCAGCGTGAAATGAGCTCGCGCATTCTGGGCCTGGTACCGCACGCTGCCATCCTGGGCCAGCAGCCGCTGGACGACTGGCAAAAGGTGGCCGAGGCCGCCTTGAAGAACCCGGCCGTCGCCGCCGCTGCCCCCATCACCGAGATGGAAGGCATGTTGTCCTATAAAGGCGCCATGCAGCCTATCCAGGTAGGCGGTATCGACCCGGCCGAGGAAAACAAGGTTTCGATCGTGGGTCGGCATATCGTTCAGGGCCGTTTGCAGGACTTGCAGCCCGGCGAGTTCGGCGTGGTGATCGGCGAACTGACGGCCCGTCGCTTTCGCCTGAACACCGGCGACAAGCTGACCTTGATCGTGCCAGAGATCAGCAGCGAACCCGGCGGCATCACCCCGCGCATGCAGCGCTTGACCGTGGTGGGAATCTTCAAGGTCGGTGCCGAACTCGATGGTTCCCAGGCCTACATTCACATGGCCGATGCGGCGACCATGCAGCGTTGGGCACCCGGTCAGGTACAGGGTGTGCGCTTGAAGCTGCACGACCTGTATGCCGCGCCGCAGGTATCCAAGGCCATTGCGGCGAGCCTTGGTGAAGGCTACCGCGCAGATGACTGGTCGCACACTCAAGGCAGCCTGTTCAGCGCCATGAAGATGGAAAAGACCATGATCGGCCTGTTGCTGCTGATGATCATCGCCGTGGCCGCGTTCAACATCATTGCCACCTTGGTCATGGTGGTGAACGACAAGGGGCCGGATATCGCCATCCTGCGCACATTGGGCGCAACGCCTGCACAGATCATGGGTACGTTCATGGTTCAGGGCAGCTTGATCGGTGTCGTCGGCACCTTGATCGGTGGCGTGCTCGGCGTGGTCGCTGCGCTCAATGTGAGCCAGATCGTGGGCTGGATCGAGCGGATGAGCGGCCAGCATATTTTCACCTCCGATGTGTACTTCGTCAGCAGCTTGCCATCGGAGCTGCAAGGCGGGGATGTCGTGATGATCTGTGCGGCAGGGCTGGTGATGAGCTTCCTGGCCACTCTCTACCCGGCCTACCGGGCTTCCCAGGTGCAACCGGCGATTGGCTTGGCGGTGTGACGGCGCGCGTTACCGGCCGGTGAAGTCGAGCGTGAAGCAGGTCCAGCCGGCCTCGCAGGCGACCCGGATCTGCCCGCCATGGGCCTGCACGATCGAACGCGTGATTGCCAGGCCCAGCCCGGCATGTTCGCCACCGCCTTCGTGCCTGGCAGGGTCTATCCGATAGAAGCGATCGAATAGCCGTGGCATTGCCGTCGCTGCAATGGCGTTGCCGGTATTGGCCACGGTGATGCGCGGCCCTGCCGTCAGCGTGATCCGCACCTGTCCACCCGCTGGCGTGAAGCGCAAGGCGTTGTCCAGCAAATTGCAGAGCGCCCGGCGCAGCATGGTCCGGTCGCCGAGCAGCGCCGCTTCCCCCTCACGTGTCAGCTGCACGTCCGCATCCTCTGCGACAAGTGCGTAATAGTCGAGCAGAGCGTCCACCTCTTCATGCAGCGCCAGCTGCGTGTCACCCCGCGTTACCAGACCGTGGTCGGCTTTGGCCAAAAACAGCATGTCGTTGATCATCTGCGCCATCGCTTGCAATTCTTCGAGGTTGTCGTGCAAAGCTTCGCGGTAAGCCTCGAGGCTGCGCGGGCGTGTAAGGGTAACCTGGGTGTGGGTCAGCAGATTGGACAGGGGTGTACGAAGCTCATGGGCGATGTCGGCTGAAAACGCCGACAGGCGCTCAAAGGCATCGTCCAGGCGCTGCAGCATGGCATTGAGGCTGTTGCCCAGCTCGGCCAGTTCGGCAGGCATTTGCGCCACGGGCAGGCGGGTGGTGAGCGAGTGGGCACCGACGCGTGCAGTGATCCGCCCCATCTGCCGGAGCGGACGCAGGCCGCTGCGTGCCGCCCAGGCGCCCAGCAGGGCGGTGATCAGCGCCGACAGCCCCACGGTCAGCCAGATCAAGCGCTGCATGCCTTGCAGGAAATGCTGGTGATGGGTGATGTCGAGGTACAGGACAAGGTGCGGCGAGGCTTCGCTTCCTGGCACCAGCGCTGCGGCCAGGCTGCGGTAGTCAGTGCCCTGGGCATGCAGGGTCGTCAAGCCCGCAGAGGCGGGGGCTGGGGGGAGGCCCGCCCGGCTCTCGAACCAGGTGCGACCACTGCCCGAAGTGACGCGCAGGGCCAGGTCGGCCTGGTGGGTCAACTCCTCGCGCAGGGCAGGTAGGCGCGCTTGCAGGTCATCCTGTGTGCCGACGTCGGCCAGATGGCGACGCAGCAACGACAATCGCGATGCCAGCAACTGCTGGTCAAGCTCGATGAAGTGCTGCTCGCTGGCATGGTTGAACACAAGCCCGGCCCCCAGCGAAACCGCGGCGGTGCAGGCTGCGAACAACAGCGCCAGCCGGCTGGTCAGTGAAAGAGGGCGCTTCACGATGCGCGCACTTCCAACACATAACCCATGCCGCGCACCGTGTGAATCAGCTTGTCGGCATAAGCATCGTCGACCTTCGCACGCAGACGCCGTATTGCCACTTCGATCACATTGGTGTCGCTGGCAAAGTTCATGTCCCACACCTGGGAAGCGATGAGCGCCTTGGACAGCACTTCGCCCTGCCGGCGCAGCAGCAGTTCCAGCAGGCCGAACTCCTTGGCGGTCAAGTCGATGCGCTGGCCGCCGCGTTCGGCACGACGGCGAATCAGGTCAAGGCGCAGGTCGGCCACCGCCAGCGAGGTGTCGGCGCTGGGTGTAACGCCGCGGCGAAGCAGGCTACGTACACGCGCCAGCAGCTCCGAGAACGCGAACGGCTTTATCAGGTAGTCATCGGCACCCAACTCCAGGCCGCGCACCCGGTCCTCGACTGCATCGCGGGCCGTGAGAAACAACACGGGGGTGTCGATACCGGCTTGGCGCACGCCTTTGAGGATCTGCCAGCCATCGCGCCCTGGCAGCATCACATCCAGGATCAACAGGTCATGATCGCCGGTAAGGGCCAGAAAATGTCCTGTTTCGCCGTCGGTGGCCAGCTCCACCGTGAAGCCGGCCTCGCTCAGCCCCTGATGCAGGTACTGGCCGGTACGGGCCTGGTCTTCGACGATCAACAGTTTCATGAGGGGCGGGCTCCGGCTGGCGATGCTCGGCGCCGCAGCGGTTTCAGCCGGCGCCAGGGAGCCAGGATGATACGTGACCTGCACGGCATTGGGCCAAACTGACAGGCTTGTAATGTTGAAGTCAGCTTCATGGCAGATGTGTTGGCTTAACCTGACAGTGTTCAAGCCAACCGATCGGAGCCCCGATGCCTCGCTTTATCATTGCCTGCGCCCTGGCGCTGGCCGCTGGTCTTTCCCAGGCCGACACCGCCCATCCGCTGTCTTTCGGTGAGCCTGCCCCTGCCGAGAAGGCCACCCGTACCGTCGAAGTACGGCTCAAGGACATCGCCTTCGAGCCTGGTAGCCTAACGGTCAAGGCTGGCGAAACCGTACGTTTCGTCTTGATCAACCAAGGCCAGTTGCCCCATGAATTCAACCTGGGCGACAAGGCCATGCATGCCGGACATCAAAAGCAGATGCTCGCCATGCAGGGCAAGCTGTTCAATACGGCTGCGCACGTGAATGGCTTGGAGCATGGCGCCATGAGCGGGCACGGTGAGGGTGCAGACCATGGCCACCACGGCGGAAATACAGTACTCGTGATGCCAGGTCAGCGCGCCGAGCTGACCTGGACCTTCAGCGCCTCGGCGCCCATCGAGTTCGCCTGCAATGTACCGGGTCATTACCAGGCCGGCATGGTGGGGCCGCTGACCATCGAATGAGTGGCACTGCAAGGCGGCGAGCAAAAAGGTAGACTGGGCGCCGTACGAGTCATCTTCCACACCTTCAGGTCAGTTCCAATGCACCCTGCCGCAGAACACTCCCCGCTGGGCAAGTCCAGCGAATACATCGCCACCTATTCCCCGGAGCTGCTGTTCCCGATTCCGCGCACCGCCAAGTGGGCCGAGCTGGGCGTCACCGCGCAGACGCTGCCCTGGCAGGGCGTGGATTACTGGAACTGCTTCGAGCTGTCCTGGTTGCTGCCCTCGGGCAAGCCAGTGGTGGCCATCGGCGAGTTCGCCATCCCGGCCGATTCGCCCAACATCATCGAATCGAAGTCGTTCAAGCTTTACCTCAATTCACTGAACCAGACCGTGTTCGCGGGCGTGGAGCAGTTGCAGGCCTGCCTTGAGAAAGATCTCTCGGCGGCGGCTGGCAAGGCGGTCGGGGTGAAAGTGAAGACGTTGGCAGAGGTCGAAGCCCAAGGGGTGGTCGCCTTACCGGGCACGTGCATCGATGGCCTGGATGTCGCCATTTCCAACTATGAACAGCCGCAACCGGAGCTGTTGCGATGCGACGCTGAGCAGCAGGCCGAAGAGACCGTGCACAGCCACCTGCTCAAGTCCAACTGCCCGGTTACCGGCCAGCCGGATTGGGGCAGTGTGGTGGTGGCGTACAAGGGCAGGGCGCTCGATCACGCCAGCCTGCTGACCTACCTGATCAGCTTCCGTCAGCATGCGGACTTTCATGAGCAATGCGTCGAGCGTATCTACTTGGACTTGAAGCACCTGCTCGAGCCTGAACACCTGACCGTTTATGCCCGGTATGTGCGCCGCGGCGGGTTGGACATCAACCCCTATCGCAGCATGGGCGAACTCGTCGTGCACAATGGACGGCTGGTCAGGCAGTAAAGGCTGCCAGCGTGCGTTGGCTGTGAAATCAGGCGCGCGAAAGCCAGGCGAATGCCCCGTGACTGATGCGTCGGGGCATGCTCGAGCCTGGCCACCGCGCCTAGTGCCGAGCGCGGGTGGTCAGGGTGTGTTTCTCAGATACCCATGCTGTGCAGTGAGTTGGCGATGCTGCGCAGCGTGGCCGTAAGGTCTGGGTGGTCGGCTTCGAATCGCTCGACGGCCAGGTTCACGCCGTCGGCCAGGTTGTTGTCTGGCGTGGCTTCCTCCAGCTTCAGTTGCGCCTCGATCTGGCGCGCTTCCTCGTGCAGCGCAGCCAGCTCTTCATCCGAGAGCGGCACGTTGCGGTCCAGTTGCTCGCGCAGGCTGTTCAGGCGCTCTTGCAATTCGCGGGCAGGCATTGGCAGTACTCCATCATGGGTTTGGCAAGCCATGGACCTCAGCGAAGCGGCAAAGGTTCTGGCGTGTAGTCAGCGTAATCCCTTATCGCAGGATTTGCATGACTGACATCAAGCGATGCTGTGTCTGTTTTTGGCCTGCCTGCCAGTCAATGATCACCCGGCGCACCAGCAATGCAGGCAGGGGGGCTTGTACGCGCAAATGTTGCAGCTTTCGCGCAGCACCACTGGCGCAACACCTGGTCACATTAAAAGCTCATCGATGCCGAAGCTGTTTATCGGCCTGCAAAACTCTATACTGCCGCTTTACAGCAGCGCACCGGTTGCGCTTGCGGCCGATAATTCCGATGGAGAAACACTATGCGTAGGATCGGTGCCAGTGTGATCGAACGAGTCACCCAGGCCTGTGTATGCGCCAGCATGCTGCTGGCGCCCGTGGCAGCCACCCAGGCCGCCACCGAAGAAGATCCCTGGGAAGCGGTCAACCGCCCGATCTTCCGCTTCAACGATACCCTCGATACCTATGCGCTCAAGCCGCTAGCCAAAGGCTATGACGCCGTAACGCCGCAGTTTCTCGAAGACGGCATTCACAACATCTTCCGCAACCTGGGTGATGTGACCAACCTGGCCAACAACGTCCTGCAGCTCAAGCCCCATGCGGCAGGTGTGGACACCGCTCGGTTGATCGTCAACACCACCTTCGGCCTGGCGGGCTTCTTCGATGTCGGCACCAAGATGGGCCTGCAGCGCAGCGATGAGGATTTTGGTCAAACCCTCGGCTATTGGGGTGTGCCAAGTGGTCCGTACGTGGTCATTCCGTTGCTGGGCCCCAGCACCGTGCGTGACGGCGTGGCCAAGTACCCGGACACCTACACCCGGCCGTATCGCTACGTCGACCATGTGCCAACCCGCAATTCGGTCTTCGCCCTGGACGTGGTGGACACCCGCGCAAGCCTGCTGAGCGCCGAGAAGCTGATTCAAGGTGACAAGTACATCTTCATCCGCAATGCCTACCTGCAGAACCGCGAGTTCAAGGTGCGCGACGGCGAAGTTGAAGACGACTTCTAAGCCCTACTGCATGGCCAGGATGCGCAGCCCGAACGTGTGCTGCCCATCGGCCTGTGCAGCGATCCACACGACCTCCGCCGTGACGTGCAAGCCTTCGAGCGATGGGTGGTCCGACTCCAGGCGCACTCCCAGCCGGTCCCCTACCTGAAAGGGCTGTGGAGCCTGAACCTGCATGCCACTGCTGGACAGGTCGAGGCACACGGCAGCGATGACATGACCTTCGTGTACCAGGGTCACCGGCGTGTCGATGCGCATGCGGATGAAATCGCGTTTTTCGCTGTGGCTGGTAGCGGTATCGAGCATGCTGCATCCTTCCTCTGAGGTTACTCGGTAGAGGTTTCTTATAACTCTCGGTGATTTGCCCTGTAAAGACCGCTCAGGCGCACTGTTCGATGCTTGAAACCCCTGGCGGATGGGAGTACCGTCTGCGCCTTACACCGCATATCTGATAGTTGCCGGGCAGGCTTTATTGTCCTACAACTCAAAGAGCGTGCGACCTGTTCAGAATTCCCGCAGCTGTTGGTCTGCCTTGCTGGCTCGCTGCACAAACCCCAATCGGCGCCGTTCGCCCACATGCAGAAAACCAGTGCAACGCTGCTGATCATCGATGACGACGACGTGGTCCGTGCAAGCCTCGCCGCGTATCTTGAAGACAGTGGCTTCAGCGTTCTCCAGGCTGGCAATGGCCAGCAGGGGCTCCAGGTCTTCGAAGCACACCAGCCTGATCTTGTGATCTGCGATTTGCGCATGCCGCAAATGGGCGGGCTCGAACTGATCCGTCAGATCAGCGCGCGCGCCCCGCAGCTGCCCGTGATCGTGGTGTCTGGTGCCGGGGTCATGGCCGATGCAGTGGATGCGTTGCGCCTGGGCGCTGCCGACTACCTGATCAAGCCGCTCGAAGACCTCGCCGTGCTCGAACACTCCGTGCGCCGTGCGTTGGATCGCGCACACCTGGTGCTTGAAAACCAGCGCTACCGCGACAAGCTCGAAGCGGCCAACCGCGAGCTGGAAGCCAGCCTGCACCTGTTGCAGGAGGACCAGACAGCCGGTCGGCAGGTGCAGATGAACATGCTGCCCGAGAGCCCCTGGCGGGCCGGAGATTTTGCCTTCGAGCACCAGATCATCCCGTCGCTGTACCTGTCGGGTGACTTTGCCGACTATTTCCGGGTGGACGAGCGGCGTATCGCTTTCTACCTGGCTGACGTTTCGGGCCATGGTGCGTCCTCGGCCTTTGTCACCGTGCTGTTGAAGTTCATGACCACCCGGCTTCTGTTCGAATTCAAGCGTGGCGGCAAGATGCGCGAGTTCCAGCCCTCCGAAGTACTCAGCCACATCAACCGTGGCCTGATCAACTGCAAGCTGGGCAAGCATGTGACCATGGTGGGCGGGGTGATCGATGAAGAAACCGGTCTGCTGACCTACGCCGTGGGCGGGCACCTGCCGCTGCCGGTGCTGCATACGCCCGAAAGTACCCGTTACCTGGAAGGGCGCGGGTTGCCAGTGGGGTTGTTCGAAGAGGCGCGTTACCAGGACCTGGTGATCGAACTGCCACCGCGGTTCAGCCTGAGCCTGATGTCCGACGGCATCCTGGACCTTTTGCCTGGTGATACGCTCAAAGATAAAGAAGCCGCCCTGCCTGAAATCGTCAGGGCAGCAGAGGGTAGCCTGGATGGGCTGCGTCAACGTTTTGGATTGGCTACGCTAGGGGAGATGCCGGATGATATCGCCCTAATGGTGTTGAGCAGGAACCTTCAATGAGTACCGGTAGAATCCAGTTCGCCGAGCAGGACGGTACCTTCGTACTGAAATTCGTCGGTGAAGTGCGCCTTACCCTGTGTTCGGCGCTCGATGCAACGATCGAGCGAATATTCACCGCGCTGAATTTCTCGACCATCGTCATTGACTTGACCGAAACCCAAAGCATTGACAGCACCACGCTTGGCTTGCTCGCCAAGCTGTCGATCCTTTCGCGACAAAAGGTGGGCTTGTTGCCGACGGTCGTGACCACCAACCCGGATATTTCCCGCTTGTTGCAGTCGATGGGGTTCGATCAGGTGTTCAACATCGTCGACCGTCCCATCCCGTGCCCCGAATGTTTATCTGACCTGCCATCCCAGGACCAGAACGAGGAAGTGGTGCGCTCCAAGGTACTGGAGGCGCATCGGATTCTCATGGGGCTGAACGAGTCCAATCGCGAAGCGTTTCATGATCTGGTGAGTGCGCTGGAGCGCAGTTGATTGTTTTTGTCGCTCGCCGCGGCGCTGGGCTGGCGATGTAGCGGCCTCGGCAATTCATGCTGCCAAGCTGGGTGCTGAAGCCGCCGCGCGCCCGTGTGGGAGCGGTCTTGTACCGCGAAGGGCCGCGCTGCGGCCCCGGCGATTTGTGATGCGAGCTAAAATCCTGGGGCCGCTGCGCGCCCCATCGCGGCACTAGGGCTCCCACAGGTTGGCGTGTGTCCATCAGAGCCCGAGGTGGACTACCCCGCAGGTTATATTTCTGTCCAACTTCTTGGCGGCAGTCCATTCGTGTGGGAGCGGTCTTGTACCGCGAAGGGCCGCGCTGCGGCCCCGGCGATTTGT
>CAURYQ010000096.1:0-15368 GCA_963529135.1 uncultured Pseudomonas sp.
GCCGACCACTGCCGCCACCTCGAACTGCTGGACGACTGCCGCGCATTCCTGGCCCATTTCCCTGCAGGTCGAGTAGTGCTGACGCTGGAGCTGACCGAACGCAAGCTGCTCGAACCTTCGCCCACCACCCTGGAACTGTTCGAGCAGCTGCATGAAATCGGCGTGATGATCGCCCTTGACGATTTCGGCACCGGCCAGTCGAGCCTCAACTACCTCAGGCAATTCAAGGTGGATTACCTGAAGATCGACCAAAGCTTCGTCGCCCTGATCGGTGGTGACGCGCTGTCGGTCGCCATTCTCGAAACCATCATCGAGCTGTCGGTCAAGCTAGGGCTCGGCATCGTGGCCGAGGGGGTCGAAACCCTGATTCAGCGTGATTACCTTGAACGGCACGGTGTCCACTTCCAGCAAGGCTACCTCTATGCCAAGCCCATGCCTGCGGCGCAATTTCTGCAGGCGCTGGCTGCGCAACCCTCCCCTTTGCGGTTGCCGCAGGGCACGCCCCCTGAGATCATGCGCGGCTGATTTCAACGCTCATTTCCTGCATACGAGGCACTTGTGTCAAAAGGGATTGTTACATCGGTCACGGCGTCCTGCCTTTTCGCCGTGATGTACTTCTATACGTCGCTGCTCAAGCCACTGGACGGTGAAGAGATCTTCGGCTGGCGCACGCTGCTTACGCTACCTTGCCTGACCCTGTTCATGCTCGTTTCCAAGGACTGGGTACGGGTTGGCGAGCTGTTGCGCAGGGTGAGGCAGACTCCGCTGCTGCTGCTGGGCATGCTGGGTACTTCGTGGCTGATGGGCGTGCAGCTGTGGCTGTTCCTTTGGGCACCCCTGCACGGCCGAAGCCTGGAGGTCTCGATGGGGTATTTCATGCTGCCTTTGGCCATGGTGCTCACCGGGCGCCTGGTGTATGGCGAGCAGCTGTCGCACCTGCAGAAGATCGCGGTCGGCTGCGCGGCACTCGGGGTGGGTCACGAGCTGTACCAGCACGGCAGCTTTGCCTGGGAAACATTGGTTGTGGTGGTGGGCTACCCCATCTATTTCGTGCTCAGACGCCGCTGCGGCACTGACCATCTGGGTGGGCTGTGGTGCGACATGTGCCTGTTACTGCCCTGGGCGGTGTATTTCGTGGTGCAGGGCCCGCTTTCGAGCGCCGACATGCAGGCTCACCCTGGCCTGTACGTGCTTATCCCGGTGCTTGGGGCGATCAGCGCCTCTGCGCTGATCGCCGACGTGCTGGCCAGCAGGCTGCTGCCGTTCAGCCTGTTCGGCCTGCTCAGCTACGTCGAGCCCGTGTTGCTGGTCGGCGTAGCCTTGCTGCTGGGCGAAACCATCGGGCCGGACCAATGGCTCACCTACCTGCCCATCTGGGCGGCCGTCGTGGTACTCGTCATCGAAGGCTTTAAGCACCTGGTGCGTCACCGCCGCCGCTCGGTGTAAGCCGTACCTGACGCACCCGCCGTTCCTCTACCGCCTCGACGATCAACGTCCAACCATTCCAGGCAACGCGATCGCCGACCACGGGGAGGCGATCGAGCAAGCTCATCACCAGGCCCGCAAGGGTCTGGTAGTCCTCGGTCGCACGCGCCGCGAACCCTGTACGCGCCTGAACTTGGCTCAGGTTCACAGCCCCGCTGACAACAAAGCCTTCGTCGTCCTTGATGATGCCCGGCCCCTCCACTTCGCTGGCATCCGGTAGCTCACCGGCGATGGATTCGAGGATGTCGGTCATGGTCAGCAGACCGGTGAAATCGCCAAACTCATTGACCACGAATGCAATGTGCGTGGACTGGTTACGCATCTGCTCGAGCGCGTTCAGCAGACTGAAAGTGTCCAGCAGGTGCAACGGCGCCCGGGCCAGGCCCTCGAGGTCAGGCCGATTGCCCGACAGCAGTTCCTTGAGCATTTCCTTTTTGTGGACGATGCCCAGTGGCTCGTCCACCCGCCCGTCACGGATGAGCGGCAGCCTGGAGTACGGCGAATTGACCAACGTTCGAGTGATGGCATCGGCCGGCTGGGCCAGGTCGATGACGTCGACTTCCGAGCGGGCGGTCATCACCGTGCGAATGGGCCGCTCGGCCAGGTTCAGCACACCGCTGATCATGATCCGTTCACGACGATCGAACAGCACCTGCTCGCCCCCACCCTCGACCAGATCGGCGATATCCTCGCCGACCTCTTCAGGCTCGACGCGCCGACCGCCCAACAGCCGCAACACCGCATGCGCCGTGCGTTCACGCAGCGGCCGATGCTGCTGCAAGCTGCGCTTGCGACGCGATCGCGCCAACTGGTTGAACAATTCGATCAGGATCGAGAAGCCGATCGCCGCGTACAGGTAGCCTTTGGGGATGTGGAAGCCCAAACCTTCGGCGCTCAGGCTGAACCCGATCATCATCAAGAAGCCCAGGCACAGCATGATCACCGTCGGGTGGGCATTGACGAACCTTGTCAGTGGCTTGCTGGCGACGATCATGATGCCGATGGAGAAAATCACGGCGATCATCATGATCGACAGATGCTCGACCATACCGACTGCGGTGATGACTGCATCCAGAGAGAATACCGCGTCGAGCACCACGATCTGCGCCACGATTGGCCAGAAGGCCGCATGGCGCAAAGCGCCGCTGGCCTGGGTAACATGGCCTTCGAGTCGCTCATGCAGCTCCATGGTGGCCTTGAACAGCAGGAACACACCACCGAAGAGCATGATCAAGTCGCGCCCGGAGAAGCTCTTGTCGAACACTTCGAACAGCGGCGCCGTCAGGGTGACCATCCAGGAGATGCTCGCCAGCAAGCCCAGACGCATGATCAATGCCAGGCTCAGCCCAATGATGCGCGCACGGTCACGCTGGTGAGGCGGCAGTTTGTCGGCCAGGATGGCGATGAACACCAGGTTGTCGATACCCAGAACCAACTCGAGGACGATGAGCGTGAGAAGACCTAGCCAGGCCGTCGGATCAGCCAGCCATTCCATCAGCGATTACTCGAAGGTATTGAAGGGGTAGAGCGATGTGGCCGGGAAGGCCGGGGACTTGGAGGCTCCGCGAAGGTGCTCATAGTGACCTGAATAACAATTAGGGGAGTTGATCCTACAAGCACAGCAGGTATTGCGCTAAGTGTAAAACTATTACAAACCGTTAGCGACTGCCCCTCGTGCGCCGGTGACCTTCCTCTGCGCACCGCGAAGGCACTTTTGTTCAATACCCCGCTACCGCTGCGGCCGGAAGATGCGCGTCAAATGACCGCGAGGATTGCTCGAATGAATACTGCATTGTCCATGGCCGCCTTTGCACTGGCGGCCTCCATCTCGCCTGGCCCGGTCAACATCGTAGCGCTGGCCAGTGGCGTGCGGCACGGTTTGCGCGCGAGCCTGGGCCACGCTGCAGGCGCAACATTGGGCTTCTGCGCGCTTCTGGTCCTGGTGGGCAGCGGCCTGCATCAGTTGTTGGCACAGTGGGCGCAGCTGGAGGGCCTTCTTCAGGCAGGCGGGGTGTTGTTCCTGCTTTACATGGCCGTGCGCCTCGCCAGCGACAACGGCGCGCTTGGCTCCACCCATGCCTGCGCGCCACCTTCGGCATGGTGTGGTGCCACCATGCAATGGCTGAACCCCAAGGCGTGGCTAGCCGCGGTGGCCGGGGTGGGCGCCTACACGGCCGCAGAGCAGCATGCGTTGTGGGTGTTCACGTGGATTTACGCGCCGATATGTTTCGTCTCGGTTGCGTGCTGGGCATGGGCTGGCAGCGTGGCGGGCCGCCACCTGCAAAACCCGCGGCCTACTACGCTTGTTGAACCGCACGCTGGCCGTCCTGCTGGTCGCCAGCGCGGTCGGCCTGCTCATCTAACCCCTGCGCTTTTCCGATAATGCCCGGGCGTGGTCGCCAGATGCCGCTTGAAGGCCCGCTGCAAATGCGCCTGGTCGGCAAAACCCGCGTGCTGCGCCGCGTCGGCAATCGATCGCCCGTGACGCAGGTGCGCCCGGGCCAATTGCACACGCTGATCCAGCAGGTAACCGTGAGGCGTCAAGCCGAAGCGTTTTCGAAAGGCACGAATGAGGTAGGCGCGCGACAACCCGCAGGCCTTGACGATGTCTTCCAGGCTCAACGGGTCGCTTCGGTGAGCGCGGATAAACGCCGCAGCCGTCTCCAGGCGTGGATGGTCCGACGTTATGGGCGCCAGCGCAGGATCAAGAAACGCAGGCAAGTCGCCGAGCATCGATACCAGTGACTGCTCGCGCCCAGGTGCGAGTGGGTCGAACAACTCAGCGCACACTGCTAGCACGTGCTGGTAGAGCCCAGGCGCTGCGCTGTAGCGTTCGCGCGGCAAGCCCAGACCCTGCGCCTGCAGCCAGGGCGCGTCGATGAAAAGCATGATGTAGGACCATGGCAAGCCCAACACAGGGTTGCAAGCGTGCACCACGCCCGGATTGATCAACACCGTGTCGCCCGCCGCTACCTCAAACCGCTCCTCACCACTGGTATAGAGGCTGCGCCCACTGGTAATCACACCGAGCGAGAAGCTTTCGTGGGAGTGCGCTGCATGGCAGATCGTTCGACCGTCGCCCACGACGCGCGCTTCGACGAAAGGCAGCGCAGGGTCGCGCCAGAACCGGGATATCTGAAGCATGGCTGGACCGTCTCGTCCTGATTCGATCTGCCGATACTACACCGCCCGCGAAGGGAACAAATCGAGCGTCCGCTCGACTTCCTCGATATCGATCCTGAAGCCGTCGCCGTCCGGCAGGCCAACCACGAACCCGAAATGCTGGTGGTCACGGTCGGTCAGGTACTTGTAGTAGCTGACGAAGCGGTTTGGCGGCTGCAACGTCAGCAGGCACCCCCCCGCCTCCAGCACATTCACGCCATGGACCAGCTGGCTACCCTCCACCCCTATAACCACCTGCGCGCCGGCACAGGCTGCGACGATCGAGGGCACATCGCTTTTCAACGGGTCCACGATGCGAAAACCGCGGGTTGCGCGCAAATGCTCGGCCAGCGCCAACTCGTTACGCAGCAGGCGCAGATCACCGTCACCTCCGCGCAACAGAAATACGCCCGGATGCGGCGCATGCGGCACATGGGCCCGCAGTTTGTCGCCCATGGCCCGATACCGTGCATGGCGATCGCGGTTGTTGCTCTGGTCATCGAACAACACCAACTCGCGGAAGAACGCCGTACGCAGGCGTTGCGGCTGCATGCCAAGCCATGCCTCATAAGCCGGCGCCTGGGTGAACAGCGGGTATTTTGCAGAAGGCGCAGTGGTCACTGGCACCCCCTCGTTGCACGCCAAGGCGTAGGTGGGGCAATCCTCCATCAACCACGTCCCAAACCAGGCATTGCCGTTATGGGTACAGTAGATGGCCCCGCGGTCGATCTCGCGCTCGACGGTGATGGGCGGAACCTTGCTGGGCCTGTGCGACAGCCACTGGGCCGCCCGGCCCTTGTACAAAGCGCCATCGATCAACCACACGTCCTTGCACAAATAGCCACGAGTGGCGCCGTGTTCGGTCTTGATGCCGCCTTCCATGGTCTCGCGCGGGTGCACGAAGGGGTAGAACCGTTTGCCCTCCCACCCGGTGACGCGCTCGAGCTGGCCAGGCAGGAACACCGCAGGCGGGGTGACCGTCGTTTCGCCCGGCGCAATGTCCCATGAACGCTCGGCAATGCTTTTGATATCGAGCGAAGGCTGGCGGAACAAACGCTTGCGCACCATGTACCGATATGGGGCCAGGGTCCATGTCCGCGAGGGGGCTGCGGGTAATGCGCCAGACTGCGAAATATCACTTGCCATGAAACGTCTCCCCGCGAGGGTATCGATGATGAGCCAAAGCGCTGTAGGGTCGGAACGTCAGGTGCAGGCGACGCGCTCCATCACCGGCGCTGACGGCATGCCTGCATAGCGGTGCTGCAATGTCCTGACCAGGGCCTCCCCTGCTTGCTCGTCGCCATAGAGGTAGATCTTGTGCAGCCCACCGAACACCATCTCGTGATAGCGACTGGCGAGCGCTTGTTCGCTGGCGCCGTCAGGCGCGCCCAGGTGCAGGGTGAGCTTGTCACCTTCCACGGCGAACAAAGGCGTCTGCCAGAGAAAATGAGCGGTGCCGGCCTTGGGCAGCCGCACGAACAGGTATGCGTGATTGCCCAGGGAATCGACGTCGCCACCGCGCCGGCGCTTCCACTTCAGAAGGCCATCATCAGGCCGGGCCAGGCACAGGCCGATGTCGTAGTAATCGAACCCCTGCGACAACGCCCACTCCAGGGCCATGTAAGTGGTGATGGAATTGACTTCCCGCAGGCGCTTGGCATCGGAAAATACCGCCTCGCAGTAGCCGAAGCGCAGGGTACTCCAGTAGCGTTTGCCAGCACGCACCACCTCGCAACCCAGGTGGCAGCCGATGACTTCATCGCCCTGAAGGATCAGATCGAGCCTGCCCACGTGTCTGGCAACCCTGAACACTTCCTCGATTGGAAACTGGGAGGCGCTGACGCCCTGGCGCGCCGTGGCATAGGGACGCAGGAACTCCCGGTCCGCCATCGCGATGTCTTCGTCAGAAAGCGCCTGTCGCATATGGTAGGTCGGCCGGTGCTTGCGAATGCTGCGGCGCAGCTCGCTGTCATAACGGGCAGTAATCTCCTCGAGCGGGCGCCCCAATGGCACGACGGCACTCAGGTAATGGGGGATCGTGAGGGCCCCTGCGGTTGGCACTTCACTGACCAGCACCACAGGCCTGGCAGCAGTCGCGTCAGCGCCATGTGCAACAGCAAGCGCGCTGGGTGTGCCCGCCATCAGCAATTTGGCCATGTCTCGCTGCTGCTTGCGGCCTACATAAAGAATTTCGTGCGTACTTTCGTGCTGCAGACGAAACCGACTGATCTCCCAGCGCCACAGGCATGCCCGGGCCGCCACTTCACGTGCCTGGTTTGCCAGGTGCCTGAGCGTGTAGCGCTGGGAGGGTGACAGCGAGCGCCGTAACACTGCCGATAGCGTCTGCTTCATTTAGTTCGACGTCCTGTGAAAGATTCGTGGTATTGCAGCCATCAAAATAGCCAGAAGAACAATTAACGTATTGATTAATCTGACATTGCACAGGTACTGACTTCATATTCAGTAACAATTTAAGGCGTGACTAAAGCGTTTGGCAAGCACCGGATCAATAAGTTAACCAACCGTTTTATGGCGTCAAAAACCGAAGCCGTAGCGTTTAATTTCCTGAGCCAGTCTATGAGCCACCTCTATTAGGTAACACCCTATTACCACCTTGGCGGGCGAATATAACGTGTGATGACTCTTTATCTCATGGAGCTCATCTAATGACTATTAACACCCTCATCGAACCTCACGCCTTGCCGCATTGGACGGCCCGGGCAACTGCACGGCAATGGCAGTCGCTCAGGCAGACTCAGCTCGCCCCGTGGGAAGTACAGAACTGGTATTGCAACGCTCCGCCCGACCTCAGAGAAACCGTTAAAGCCAGTCATCAGGCGCTGCTCCAAGCGCAGGCAGTGCTAGGCCGATCATTGCACGGCCTGGAGCAGGTAACAGCCTTCGCGGAACGGTCGCTGCAGGAGCGGTTGCATGAGCGCGGCCTGACGCTGACCTTGCAAGCGTGCGAGCTGCTACGCGTTCAGCAAACCTGGCGCTGGGGCGGGGTTGGCTTTGTCTATAGCCACCAGCGCGAACCCATCGTCAAAGCAGCGCTGCAGAACTTTGCCGACGACGAAACCTTCCATCCGCTGAGCGCCGTCGCGCTGAGCAAGCATATCCACATCACGCCAATCAAGGTGCCGGGCAGTGCGCCAGTGGGCATGCAGGTACCGCCTGCACGTTTCTCGATTGACTCCGAGCGTTACCAGGTGACGCCCTTGCCTATCACGCCGGCCGATTTTGCCGCGCTTAGCCGAGAGCTCGATTTGGGCAAGGCTTATCAGACTCACCTGCAGGGCTATTTCACCAAGCCCGTCGTGAAACACCAAATGATGGAGGTGATCAAGGCTCGTCTGCACCTGGCAGCAGATCTTGCCCTGATCAGACACCTGATCAGCGGCAACGCCCGGGATGCCGTGGGCCGCTTGCTGCAAGGTCAGCACGTGGCCTGCTGGCGACTGAGTGTGCTGGGCACTTACCTGCACGAAGTCATGTTGATCGACCTGAGCCACGAGGGGCTGGCTCTGTACCTACCCGATCATGAACCGGCCTTGCGCAGGTGCAACGACCTGGACGCCGTACACGAGGCGTTGACCGTCCTGCTGCTTGAGCCGCAAGCGCGTGCCGCCTTCCTGGGCTATGTCGCCCAGGACGAACGCGGCCACCTGCTCGACGTGCTGCAGCAGAACCTTGATGCTACGGGTCAAACGCCGGCCGATCAGCCCTGGGTACGCGCCGCCGACCCAGACCTGCGGCCTGCGCGTCAGCTCATGGAAGGGGACCCGTTCACCGACTGGTGCGATCGTCACTGGGCACGCTTGCAGCATGAAGCCGGTCTGCTGGCAGTACCTACCGCGGTGGCTGATGCCAATGCCCGGGCCCAGCGCTTGCAAACCTGGGAAAGTCGCGGCTGGGACCTGCTCAACATTGCCGGCTTCTTCATTCCGGGCGCAGGCACTTTCATGTTGGGGGTTACGGCCTGCCAGTTGCTGGGGGAAGTTTTCGAAGGCTACGAAGCCTGGTCCGCGGGCGACCGTCATCTGGCGCTGCAACACATTGAAGCGGTAGGCCTCAACCTGGCGCTGCTGGGCGGGTTCGCCGCTGCAGGCCACGCATTGCCACGTCTGTTCGAGACGCTGCAGGAAGTGCGCAGCCCCGACGGCACGTTCAGGCTCTGGAACCAGGATTTGACGCCCTACCGCTCCAGCGTGGCGCTGCCGCCGGAGTTGCAGCCCAACGCGCTAGGTCAATACGTGCATGAGGGTCGTCACTTCATCAAGATGGGTGGGCACCTTTATGAGCAACGCCTTGAACCTTCACTGCAACAGTGGCAGATCGTCCACCCGCAGGCGCCCGATGCCTGGCAACCGCCTCTGGAACACAATGGCCAAGGCGCCTGGCGCAGCCAACACGAACGCCCTGGCGAATGGTCGCTGGTAACACGGGTGCACCGCCTGGGCGAGCCATTCGCGGCATTCACCCCAGAACAGGTAAAGCAAGCGTGCCAGGTGGTCGGCATCGATGCCGACCGTTTGCTCGACATACACCTGTCGGGGCAAACCGCACCACCGTTGCTGCTGGACGTCCTGGAACGTCTGCGGCTAGCGGCCGAGCTGCAGCCAAAAGGCCCGGCAGAGGCGTCAGCGCTGTTTGTACAACGTTATGAAGGCAGTGCCCCGAATGAACCCGGTGCCGAGCGTATGCTGTCTGCGTATCCCCGTCTTACACCGCCATTGGCCAGGCACCTGCTCGCGCCTTTGGATGCAGCGCAGGGCTTGGCTTGGGAAGAAGAAGGCACACTGCCGGCCAACGTTCGCGCCTTGACAGAACAGGTCCACAGCGAGCTGCCATTGGTGCGGGCACTGGAGGGTGTCGTGCAACCGGCGCTGGCCAATACGGACACCGAGCGGCTGGTGTTCAGCGCACTGGACGCCCTGCCCGACTGGCCAAGCGATCTGCGTCTGGAGTTGCGAGCCGGTAATCCGGAGGGACCGACACTGGGCCATACAGGGCGTGGGACCGGTGGCCAACTGGTGCGGGTGATTAAATCGAGCGAAGGCTTTGAGGCGTTCCTGGGCGAACGCCCTGCGCCGGGGACGATAGACTCCGACCTGTGTCGGGCCATCGAACAGGCGTTGCCCCGCTCACATCGCCAACTGCTGGGCATCGAGCACGCTGATGGCACGAGCCTTCGCCAGCGCGTCATGGCATGGGCCGTGGCCAACCGCGCTACGCTTGCACCGCGGCTTTACGGACAACGCAGTCAACGCGTGCTCACGGAAGGCTGGCTGCGAGGGGGACTACCGCTCGACCCGCTTCCGGCGTCGCCGCGCCAGACCACGTCGCTCAGCGCAGCCTACCGGCGCCTATACCCTTCGGCGACCGATGCAGAAATCGCTGATTGGCTGGACGAATTCGACGATGAAGATAACCTCTACGACCTGAGCTCTCCGACTCAACGACTACGCGACCTGCGCGAACGCCTTGATAACCTGCGTCGTGACCTGGCGCGGTGGGCCGCCCCAAACCCTCTGCGGCCACACCAGCGCCACCTTGCAGTGCGTCCTGTGATCAATGCCTGGCGGCGTATTTCGCGTACGCCACTCGATGGCGGTGGTCGCCTGTACAGCCTTGAGCTTTCAGAGCTCGGCTTGACCCATGAAGACCTCGCTTCCCTGCCCCTGACGGATGATTTCGATCACATCGAGCACCTGTCTCTGAGCGGTAATCCCGCACTGAGCCGGCTGCCCGCATCCTTTCACGAGCGCTTCCCCAACCTGCGGCGGTTACTGTTGAGCGATTGCCGCTTCGACCACCTGCCCCGCCTCACCCACGGTCGGCAGCTGCGCTGGCTCGATGTAGACCGTAACCGCATCACCTGGGACGTGACTGCCCAAGGCACCCTGGAACGGTACACTGCGCTGGCGGTGCTCGATCTGACCGACAACCCTCTGCTGGTGGCGCCTGACTTTCGCCAGAATCCAGGGATCAGAACGCTGTTCATGTCGGGTTGCTCGCTCACCGAGCTACCCCAGGGGCTGGCCCAGTTGATCGATCCGCTCAGCCTGGACCTGTCGCAAAACCAGTTCGTGCAATTACCCGACGGCTTTACCGTGCCTACCCAGGTGGCCGATGCGTTGTCTCTGGAAAGCGGTTGGCTCAATGAGCCGGTACTGACCCAGATCGAACGCTATAATCAAGCCCACGACGTGGATCTACTGGTCAACCAGGGCGATTACACCGACTTCTTCGAAGACGCTGGGCCCGCTGAATTCGCACTGTGGCGCCGCCTGCCACTGCAATACAGGCGCGATCTGAGGGCACTGCTGGATATGGACCCCTACCTGTCCAACCCCGATCAGTCACGCCAGGAATTCTGGCGGCGATTGGCCCTGATCGACGCTGCCGGCCCACGCCGCCAGGCGCTGCTCGATGAGCCGGCAGAACATTTGTTCGACCTCAACCTGTGAGACCCTGGTCACCCGTCGGGTAACCGGCGTGGTGATCGCGCGTTTGTAGCTCGCTGGTATTTTGCCGGCTGCAAGCGCATGCTCGACGCTGAACCGATTCACTGAGCTAGAACACTTTCAGCCAATGTGAGGTGCAGTTTCATGGACGCTTTGCTCGACTCCCTCTACCCCCGCGCCACTGATATACCCGAAGCCTGGCGCCTGGACGCTCCCCTCCAGCAACGTGATTACCTTGTGGACGGCGAGCTACGCCACTGGGACGGCCCCCTGGCCACCGTTCGCAGCCCGGTGTGGCTCAGCGACAACGGCCAAGAGCGTCAAGTGGTACTGGGCCAGGCACCGCTGCTCGATGCAAGCACCGCCCTGACTGCACTGGACGCCGCCGTGCGAGCCTACGACAAGGGCCGCGGCACGTGGCCGAACATGCGCGTAGCCGAACGCATCGGCCATGTGCAAGCCTTCCTGGAGCGCATGCGCGAACAACGCCAAGCCGTGGTCAAGCTGCTGATGTGGGAAATCGGCAAGAACCTCAAGGACTCGGAAAAGGAATTTGACCGTACCTGCGACTACATCGTCGAAACCATCAATGCCCTCAAAGACCTGGACCGTCGCTCCAGCCGCTTCGAGCTCGAACAGGGCACCCTGGGCCAGATACGTCGTGCCCCACTGGGCGTTGCGCTGTGCATGGGCCCCTACAACTACCCTCTCAACGAAACCTTCACCACACTGATACCGGCCTTGATCATGGGCAACACCGTGGTGTTCAAGCCGGCCAAGTTCGGCGTGCTGCTGATTCGCCCCCTGCTCGAAGCCTTCCGCGACAGCTTCCCGCCCGGGGTCATCAACGTCATCTACGGTAAGGGCCGGGAAACCGTCAGCGCGTTGATGGCCAGCGGCAAAATCGACGTCTTCGCCTTCATCGGCACGCACAAGGCGGCCAGCGATCTGAAGAAGCTGCACCCGCGCCCCCATCGCCTGCGCGCGGCCCTGGGCCTGGATGCGAAGAACCCGGGCATCGTCTTGCCCCAGGTCGATCTGGACAACGCGGTCGAGCAGGCCCTCACCGGCGCCCTGTCGTTCAACGGCCAGCGCTGCACCGCGCTCAAGATACTGTTCGTTCATGAAGACGTGGCCGAAGCGTTTCTCGACTCGTTCAACCGCAAGCTCGCGCAGCTCAAGCCTGGCATGCCTTGGGAGCCTGGCGTTGCCCTGACCCCACTCCCCGAACCAGGCAAGATCGACTACCTCGATGGGCTGGTGCGCGATGCCACTGCCAAGGGTGCACGGGTAATCAACGAGGAGGGGGGGCGCAGCCGAGGCTCATTCTTCTACCCTGCCCTGTTATACCCGGTGTCTGCGGACATGCGCGTCTATCACGAGGAGCAGTTCGGCCCCGTCGTGCCGGTCGTGCCTTTCCGCGATCTGCAGACCGTCATCGATTACGTCCTCGATTCGGACTACGGCCAGCAGTTGAGCCTGTTCGGCACCGATCCTGCCACCATCGGCAGCCTGATCGACATCTTCGCCAACCAGGTCGGCCGCATCAACATCAACGTCCAATGTCAGCGTGGCCCGGACACCTACCCGTTTAATGGCCGCAAGAACAGCGCCGAAGGCACTCTGTCCGTACACGATGCGCTGAGGGTCTTCTCCATACGCACATTGGTGGCCACGCGCTTCCAGGAAGACAACAAGGCCTTGTTCAGTGACATCATTCGTAACCGGCAGTCCAGCTTCCTGACCACCGACTACATCTTCTGATGGTTGAAAGCGGCTTCGCTTTGCTGGAAGCTTGAGGCATCTAGCACGGAGCCGCTCAATGCGTATCATCGACAAGACCGCCGCCCAGGTGCGCAGCCTGACGCCGGCCGAGGAGGCGTTGCTTGTGGGCTTCGCCACCGGCAGCCTGACCGGGCCTGCCCTGCTCCAGGCCAACCAGATGCTGATGAAGGTGCGCAACGCCAACCAATGGCTTGCCTGCGATTGCCGCACGGACGCCCTGCCAGTGCTCAATGTCACCCTCAATGGCAGTACCGGTACGCTGTTTCTCAAGAACAACCCGGGCACCGCCGAGCATGCCCCAGGCTGCCCCTTCACCAAGGATGAACAGGAAGCGGCAGAGCGCGAACAGGCACCGGTCCAGCCGGCGGCCTGGTTGCCGCCCGACACGCCGCTACGCCTGATTGGCGACTTTCGCACGAGCACGCCGGGTGGCAGTAGTGTGGCAGGGGAGCGCCGCGAGCAACAGAGGTTGCTGTCGCTGCTACTGACGTGGATCGAAACCAGCGGCCTCAACCTCTATGCCACGCACCTGAAGCAGGACCTGACCGGCCAATTCGCTCAACTGCGCGCCGTGGCCAGCCGCTATCCACTGGTAGAGCGGGTGCCGGCCAGCAACTACCTCGAAACGCGCCTGGACATGAAGCACATGATGATGCTCAAGGCGCGCCTGCGCGAGGCCACCGCCTTTGGCAATCACCGGCGCCATGGGTTGCTGCTCGACTGCGTCGAACAGATCAAGGGCCGCAAGGTCTTTCACTATCGCAGCGAAGAGGGGTTCGATTTCCAGGGCCATCATCTGTACTGGGGCGGACAGCGAACCAGCGGCCCTCTGCTGACGCTGGTGCTTTATTCGCCCACGACTCCTGGCAGCCACTTCTACGAACTGATTCACGTGGCCAGCGTGCCGGTATTGTCACGGGGCCACCTGTTCCCGGTTTATCGCGACGAAGAGCGTGAACCGCTCAAGGCGCTGGTGTCGCTGGTGGACTGGATGGCCAGCAAAGGGGTGAAGGTACACATGCGCCGGCCAGTGATCGGCGGGCAGGTCATGGATGAGCTGGTGATGACGTCCGACCAGGACCGGGTGCTGTCCATCTCATTGCTCGAACAACCCATCGGCCCCGAGCCGGATACCGAAAACTTCAAGCGGTATGCCGACTTCAAGAGCCCCGAAACCTTCCGCAAGTTCGTCGCCGGCTTCTTCATGCGCGAGCGCTGATCAGCTTACCGGCACCGCTCAGCCAAGAAACAGCCGGTAGGCCGGGTTGTCGGTCTCGTCCCAGTATTGACAGCCCATTTGCTCAAGCGCCGCGGGTAGCCCTGCGCGCTCATCGGCGGGCACTTGCAGTGCAGCGAACACCCGCGCATGGGCCGCACCGTGATTGCGGTAGTGAAACAGGCTGATGTTCCAGCGCTTGCCCAAGCGCTCCAGAAAGCTCAGCAACGCACCTGGTCGCTCTGGAAACTCGAAGCGCAGCACCTGTTCGTCCGCGTCCGGTGCCGCAGGCCCGCCCACGGTGTGGCGCACGTGCAGCTTGGCCAGCTCATTGTCGGTCAGGTCCACGACGTCGTACCCCTGTGCCCGCAAACCGCTCACCAGCTGGTCGCGCGGGTCCTGAACAGGGTGGGTCTGCACGCCGACGAACAGGCGCGCCGGTTTACCAGGCTGGCAGCGATAGTTGAATTCGGTGATCTGGCGTTTGCCCAACGCCTGGCAGAAGGCCCGGAAGCTGCCGGGCTGATCGGGGATGGTCACGGCAACGACCGCCTCGCGCTGTTCGCCGAGTTCCGCGCGCTCTGCCACGTGCCGCAGTCGGTCGAAATTGATATTGGCGCCAGAGTCGATGGCCACCAGCGTCTGTCCGGACAGACCCTCCCGGGCCACGTACCGTTTCATTCCGGCCACCGCCAGGGCGCCGGAGGGTTCGGTGATCGAGCGGGTGTCGTCGTAGATATCCTTGATCGCCGCGCACAACTCGTCGCTGCCCACCGTCAGCACCTCATCCACGAAGTGCCGGCACAGCTCGAAGCAATGGGCACCCACCTGCGCCACGGCCACCCCATCGGCGAAGGTGCCGACATGCGGCAGCACCACCCGCTCACCTGCCTGCATGGCAACTTGCAGGCAGTTGGCATCTTCGGGTTCCACACCGATCACCTTGACCTCAGGGCGCAGGTATTTGACATAGGCCGCGATCCCGGCAATCAAGCCACCTCCGCCTACTGGAACGAAGATGGCGTGCAGCGCGCCAGGGCACTGTCGAAGGATTTCCATGCCCACTGTGCCTTGACCGGCGATGACATCCGGGTCATCGAAGGGAGGCACGAAGGTGGCGCCCTCCAGGTCGGCCAGCTGCAGGGCATGGGCCAGCGCATGAGGGAAGCTGTCACCGTGTAGCACTACCCGCCCACCTCGAGAGCGCACGCCCTCCACTTTGAGCGAAGGCGTCGTCGAAGGCATCACGATCG
>CAURYQ010000097.1:0-15256 GCA_963529135.1 uncultured Pseudomonas sp.
GATCAAAACCTGCTGCCTTACCGCTTGGCGACGCCCCTGTATCGGATGCAGCTGAAGCTGCTCTGACAATTCCAAGTAAGTGACAACGCGTTGTTGTCTTGGAATGCGCGGCACTTTATCAACAATGTCAGGGGTTGGGAAGCCCTAACGCAAAAAAAATGCTAAAAAACAGCGAGTTAGTCATTCACGGATGACCAGCGCTACCGTTCGTCGCTTTCCTGCCCCTTCTCATCAACGCAATCGCAATCCCTCCTTCCAATGGTTATTGCCACCGTCATGACCATGGAGGACCCCATGCCTGTTTCACACGACCTGTATCAAGACCTGCACTACCCTCGTGAAATCGTTCAGCAACGGCGTCAAACCGACAAGACACTCGACCGCTTGCTCGACGAATACGTCGATATCGACAACCAGGTGCTGGCTGCGGAGTCCATATCGGCGGGCAACTTCGAGGATGAGGACCTTCGTCACCTCAAGGAACGCAGACTGACGATCAAATACATGATCGAGCGCCAACTCGAACGCAAGGCCTAGGCGGTCTAAGTGCCATGACCTATCGCGGTAAGTGATCACTTGCGATCACTTTCTCGATTGGTCAGACGGGGCAGGCTCGGGCAAGATTCTCGCTATTGCCTGTCACGAGGAAACGAGCCCTTGCCTGCCTGGATACCTGCCCCGCTGCGTCACCTTGGCAAACGTCTTCGCTCACACCCGGTGGCGCCGAACGACGGTTTGGCCAATGCTTTCGACGAAAAGGCGCATCAATCCGGTTTCACGCTCAGCGACAGCCAGCGCCGGGCCATTTCCTGCATGCTGTTGCAGCTGGAGCAGCACAGTCAGGGGCAACCTGGCGGCGTGTACCTGCACGGCCCGGTTGGCCGCGGCAAAAGCTGGCTCCTCGATGGTTTTTTTCAGTTTGTACCCATCAAGGCCAAGCTGCGCTGGCATTTTCACGACTTCTTCGCCCGCCTGCACGAGGGCGTGCATCGCCACCAGAAGACCGGCAATGCCATCGGCCTCACGCTCGATGAACTGATCGGACAAAGCGAGGTGCTCTGTTTCGATGAATTTCATGTGCATGACATTGGCGATGCCATGCTCTTGACCCGACTGTTCGAAGCCTTGTTTGCACGGGGCGTTTTGCTCGTGCTGACCAGTAACTACCCTCCTGAGGGTTTGCTGCCCAACCCGCTGTATCATCAGCGCTTCCAGCCCGTGATCGACTTGATCAACCGTTGCATGGCGATCTCGGCGGTCGATGGCGCAACGGACTTTCGCAGTTTGCCAGCCAACCGGGCGCTGCAGCGCTTCGCGCAAGGCCGTTATGTTTGGCCAGGTACCGACGCGCAGCGCCACTCCTTGCAGATGCCGGATGCGCAAGGCATGACTCTGGTGGTCAACAACCGGCTTCTGCACCTCCAGGGCGCCAAGGGCCAACAGATCAGGTTCACCTTCGAAGACCTGTGCGAGCAGCCCACGGCCGTGATCGATTACCTGGCCTTGGCCCGACAGTACTCGCAATGGATCATCGATGGCCTGGACGACCTGGGAGCATGCTCGCTTGCCGCACAGCAGCGTTTCGTCAACGTGGTGGACGTACTCTACGACCAGGACCTGCAACTGACCCTCATCGGTAAACGCCCGCTGGCAGAAAGCCTTGATGGACCGCTGCCAGACCTGATGCGTACGCGTAGCCGACTGGGCCAGCTGCAGCAGGTGGGCCCTGCACTCATCGAAGCGTGAGCACACCCCACCGACCTGCGCTCAACCGGCCCTGGCAAGCCCAGACAGGACGTCTTCGATTTCCTGCAGCACTACCGGGTCGTCAACCGTCGATGGCGGCGTATAGGCTTGGCCATCGGCGATCTTGCGCAGCACGGCACGGAGAATCTTGCCCGATCGGGTCTTGGGTAGACGCTTGACCAAGCGGACCTGATTGAAACAGGCCAATGCGCCAATTTCCTCCCGCACGCTGGCTACGAGATCGATCAGCAGTTGCGACTCGGACATGCCTGCGCCGTCCTTGAGCACCACTAGCGCCAGAGGCACATGCCCCTTGATGTCGTCATGAACCCCAATCACTGCACATTCGGCGACTGCCGGATGACGCGCGACCAAGTCTTCCATTTCACCGGTTGAAAGGCGATGCCCGGACACATTGATCACGTCGTCCGTGCGCCCCATGATGTAGACGAAACCGTCCTCGTCCAGATAGCCGCCGTCGCCGGTGTGGTAGTAGCCAGGGTAGGTGTTCAGGTAAGCCTGAACATAACGCGCGTGATCGCCCCACAGTGTCTGGCTGCAACCTGGCGGCAACGGCAGGGCAATGACGATCGCACCTTGATGATTGGGACCCACCACCCGACCGTCGTCATCCAGCACCTGCACATGGTAGCCAGGCACCGCACGATTGCTAGAGCCTGGCCTGGCCGCGCTGCCATCGAGCCCCACACAGGGCGCGGTCACCGGCCAACCGGTCTCGGTCTGCCACCAGTGGTCATGCACCGGCTTGCCACTGACCTGCTCCAGCCATTGGTGGGTACTGGAGTCGAGCTTCTCACCTGCCAGGAAAAGCTGGCGTAACGAACTCAAGTCATGCATGCGCAACAGCGCTGCGTCGGGGTCCTCCTTGCGAATGGCGCGCATGGCGGTGGGTGCGCAGAACAGCGCATTGACCTTGTATTGCTCCACCACACGCCAATAGGCAGAGGCATCCGGCGTGCGGATGGGCTTGCCTTCATAGAACACCGTCGTACAGCCGCACATCAGCGGCCCATAGACGATCAAGGAATGGCCGACCACCCATCCGACGTCGGAAATACCCCACCAGACGTCACCTGCCTGCATGCCGTAGACGGTGCGCATGGCGTAGCAGAGTGCCACCGCATTACCACCGTTCTCGCGCACGATGCCCTTTGGTTTACCGGTGGTGCCTGAGGTGTACATGATGTACAGCGGGTCTGCCCCGCTCACCTCCACTGGGTCTACGGGCTGCGCGCCGGAAAGGGCCTGAGCCCAGTCCACGTCTCGGCCTGCCTGCAACGGCGCCTGCGCTTGCGCCCGTTGCCAGACCAGCACGTTGCGGGGCTGGTGGCGAGCCAGCTCCAAGGCGCGATCGACCAGGGGCTTGTACTCGATGACCCGCTCGAACTCCAGGCCACAGGAGGCGGTGAGCAGCAGCACCGGACGGGCGTCATCGATACGCAATGCCAGCTCATTGGCAGCGAACCCGCCGAATACCACGGAGTGGACTGCACCAATGCGCGCGCATGCCAGCATCGCCATGGCAGCCTGGGGCACCATGGGCATGTAGATGATGACGCCATCACCTTTTTTCACACCGAGCTGGCGCAGCAGACCAGCCAGCCGCGCGACCTCCTCGCGCAGCTGCAGGTAGGTGAACGTCTGCTGAGTGCGGGTAACCGGGGAATCGTAGATCAGCGCCAACTGCTCCCCTCGCCCCTGCTCGATCTGGTAGTCAAGGGCCAGGTAGCAACTGTTCAGTTGCCCATCAGCAAACCATCGGTGAGTGCCATCGGCGTTGTTTTCAAGGGCCACGGTCGGGGTGCGATACCAGGCCACTGCACGCGCCTGCTCTGCCCAGAAGGCGGCAGGATCGGTGATGGACTGGGCGTAACTGTGCTGGTAGCTCATGGTAGGTTGACCCGATAGTTGTTGTTCTTCAAGGGCGAACGCTGAGTATGGATGGCCTGCCCCAACCTGCCAGGGGAGATAAGGCCTAACCGATCTGCATATTTGCATAGCGGACGTACGCGCTTGATGCGGCAACAAACTCACAAGGCTTTTCGTACAAAGCCTAGAATAGCGACCTGCTTTGAACTGTGAGTAACCCATGGATATCGATCAGGCCCGCACCTTTCTGGAAGTCGTGCGCAGCGGCAGCCTAGTGGCTGCCGCCGAGCGCCTGCATGTGTCGCAGACCGCGGTCACCGCCAGGCTGCAGCGACTCGAACAGCAACTGGGCTGCAAGCTGTTCACGCGGGGCCGAGCGGGTACGCGCCTGACCAGCCACGGCGAGGCCTTCATGGGGTACGCCAATCAGCTGGTCCAGACGTGGGAGGCCGCCCGACGCGACCTGCCACTGCCGGCGGGTTACCAGCAAGTGCTGCACCTGGGCGGTGAAGTGAGCCTGGGCAACCCGCTGATGCTGGACTGGGTCAGCGCGCTGTACCGAGCACTACCTGGCCAAAGCATCCATAGCGAAGTGGGCGACGGCGAGTCGCTGCTGCGCAAGGTGGAAATGGGCCTGCTCGATGCCGCCTTGGTGTACCAGCCGATCTATGGCCCGGGTTTGCAGGTGGAGCAGTTGATGGAAGAAAAGCTGGTGCGCATTCAGCGCGTCGATCGGCCTGAACCGTACATCTACATAGACTGGGGTGAAGCCTTCCGCCGGCAACACGACGCCGCCCTGCCCGACCTTGCGCGTGCGGGGCTGCGCTTCAACCTGGGACCGCTTGCCCTGCAGTTCATTCTCGACCAGGGCGGCAGTGGCTATTTCCGCACGCGGGTGGTGCAGGCCTATCTGGACAGTGGCGTATTCGAACGCGTACCGCAGGCCCCGGAATTCACCTACCCCACCTTTCTGGTGTACCCCCGCGAACGCGACAGCGAAGCGTTGCAACAGGCATTCGGCATCCTGCGCGCGTTGATAGCGGCCGAGGCCAGCGACTGGTCACAACGCTGGGACCCGGCGCTCTGAAGCATCGGCGCTGCTGAGCAATTGCCGTTTAAGCCCGGCAATCAGGTCGGTCTGGGTGATGACGCCTACCAGCACCCCATCATCGAGCACGGGCAGACAGTGCAGCCCCTGCTCACACAACAAGGGTAGCAGGCGCTCGAGCGGATGCTGGCTGCTGACACTGACCACCCGCCGGCTCATGACCTGCGCCATGCGCACGGGCTTTTGCCCGAACAGGGCCCGCCAGCCAAAGCGTGCCTGTTGCATCGCCGGGCCCACCAAGTCACTCAGGCTGACGATGCCCACCAATACGCCGCTCTGCAGCACAGGCAGGGTCTTTACATGGTGGCTGTCGAGCATTTTCCAGGCCTGCTGCAACGTGGTATCAGGGCTGGCGAACTGCACGTCCCGTGACATGACCGATGCCGCGGTGATGCCACCCAGGCTGCGTTGCAGCGCGTGCTGCTCGGTGGCGAGAACGATGCGCTCCAGCTCGTCGCGGGTTACGTCGACGAACTCGCCCAATTCCTCCAAGGCCTGATCCAGGTCTTCACCGCGGATACCGACCCGCTCACTGGGCAGCGGGTCGTGGGTGTGGTGCATGTCCTTGCGCACCGCAGCTCCCTTTGGAAAACGCACCCCGGTCAGGCGGTTGTAGACAATGGCCACCGCGACGAGGATCAGCGCGTTGAGCATGACTGGTTCCAGCAGATGATCACCCAAGGCGGTCAACCCAGGATCGGCCAGTACCGCACTGACCGCCACCCCGCCGCCGGGCGGGTGCAGGCAGCGCAGCAGGCACATCACCAGGATGGAGATGCACAGGGCGGCGGCGGCTACCCAAAGCTGGGGGCCGAAACCGTCTCGCATCGCCAGACCGACGACCCCGGCCAGGGCATAACTGCCGAGCACCGGCCAAGGCTGCGCCAGAGGCCCTGAATGGACGGCGAACACCAGCACCGCCGAGGCCGCCAGGGGACCGAGTAGATGCAAGGCAATATCCGGCCCGTACGCCAGGCTCGTGAGCCAGCCAGCGAGAAACAGGCCGAGCAAGGCGCCGCTGCCAGCACGCACCCATTGAGTGGGCGGGATGTTCAGGGACGCCGGCAATAGCCGCTGCAGAAGTCGTTCGGTACGCGAGGCAGACATGTCGGTTCAGGTTCTGTACGTGGCAAGACGAAAGGGTCGTGGGTCTTCGACTGCCCGCGCGCCGCATGGCGTTCTCGGCTGCTGCACGGGCAAAAAGTCCAGTGGGGGCGATTCTGCCGACCAGCAAGCGTTTGGGCTAATTCAAAAAAATGGGGTGGTCGTGCATTTTTTTTGCATTAAAGCGTCTGGCGGTCGGCGGTCGGCCATCCACCTAGCCCCCCCTGAAGCAGCCATCGCCAGCGCAACGCGCATCACTGGCTCCGGCGTGGCAGCTGGATATCCACCCGCAACCCGCCCATGGGGCTTTCCAGCAATTGCAGCCGCCCACCCCAAGCCTGGACGATGTCGCGCACGATGCCCAACCCAAGGCCGTGCCCGTCAACTTCTTCGTCGAGGCGCGAGCCACGCTCAAGCACCTGCTGGCGCAACTGATGGGGGATGCCAGGGCCGTCGTCGTCGACCCACAGATGAACGTGTTGATCGCCCAGCGCAATGCCAAGATGCACCGCGCTGTCCGCCCATTTGCAGGCGTTGTCCAGCAGATTCCCCAACAGCTCCAGCATGTCTTCGCGATCCCAGGGCAACAGCAGACCGGGTGGTACATCCTGGGTGAGCGACAGGCCCTCGCCGTGGATCATGCTCAACGTACTCAGCAAGCCTGGCAACTCATCGTCACAGGCAAATTGTGCACCCGGTAGCGCGTCGCCCGCCAACCGCGCTCGGTTGAGCTCGCGAGCCAGGCGCTGTTCGATCTGTTCCAACTGCTCGCGCATCTGTGCACGAACCTCGGGCAAGCCCTTGAGGCGCTCGCTCGAGGCCAGGCTGAGCAACACCGCCAGGGGTGTCTTCAGGGCATGGCCCAGGTTACCGAGCGCATTGCGCGAGCGCCGCAGACTGTCTTCGGTGTGGCTGAGCAAATGGTTGATCTGCCCCACCAGCGGCATCAATTCGCTGGGCACCTCGGCATCGAGCTGCGAGCGCTGACCTTGTTGCAACTGGGCGATTTGCTGGCGGGCTCGCTCCAGCGGGCGCAGCGAGCGGGTGACGGTGATGCGCTGAAGTATTAGCACCAGGGCCAGCGCAACCAGGCCCATGCCCAGCCCGATTTGCTGCAGACGCCGGAAACCCTGCCGCACCGGGGAGTAGTCCTGGGCGACGCTGATGGAAATGTCCTGGCCCAGACGCCGGTAGTCGGCGCGCAGCGTCAGCAACTCCTGCCCTTCGGGCCCAAGCTCATGCCGGTCCGAAAGCCCAGGGGCCGAAGGCTTGGGCATGTTCATGTCCCACAATGAACGTGAACGCCAGGTACCCTGGGCGAAGTCGATGCGAAAGTAGTAGCCGGAGAACGGTCGCTGATAGGCCGCCGAGATGCGTTGCTCATCGAGCTGCATGCCTGCCGGGCCACGCACCAGCGCTACCAGCAGATTCTCGCTCTCGTTGCGCAAGCCGTTTTCCAGATAGCGTTGCAACCCGGCCTCGAATAACCACAGGGTCAGTTGCGCCAATACCACTCCAACCACAACCAGCACAGCTACCAAGCCCAGGCTGAGCCGCGCCTGAATCGACTTCACGCAGCGCTCCCGGCATACAGATAGCCTTGGCCACGACGGGTCTCGATCACCGTGCGACCCAGTTTACGCCGCAAGTGGTTGACGTGAACCTCCAGCACATTGGAATCGCGCTCGGTCTCGCCGTCATAGAGGTGCTCAGCCAGATGGCTTTTGGACAATATCTGCTGAGGATGCAGCATGAAGTAGCGCAGCAGGCGAAACTCGGCAGCCGTGAGCTGAATGTCGACGCCTTCGCGGCTCACGCACTGGCGACGCTCGTCCAGGTGCAGGCCGGCAGCCTCGAGCTTGGGCTGATTGGCAAGGCCCCGTGCGCGGCGCAGCAGCGCCTGGATACGCAATTGCAGTTCTTCGGGGTGAAACGGTTTACTGAGGTAATCGTCAGCGCCGGCTTTGAGCCCCTCGATACGCTCGGCCCAGGAGCCACGCGCCGTAAGGATGAGTACAGGGGTCGCAAGCCCAGCCGCGCGCCACTGGGCCAGGACCTCCAGGCCGGGCAAGCCGGGCAGGCCAAGGTCCAGGATAATCAGGTCGTAGGGCTCGCACTGGCCCTGATAGACCGCATCCCGGCCATCGGCGAGCCAGTCGACGGCGTATCCCTGACGTTGCAGCGCAGCGGTGAGTTCATCGGCCAATGGGACAGTGTCCTCGACAAGCAACAGGCGCATTCAGTCATCTTCCTCGTCTTTGAGCAGGGCACCCGTGCTGGCATCGAGCTTGATTTCCCTTACCACGCCATCCACCGTCAGCAACTCGACTTCGTATTCATAGCGATCGTCGTCTTCTTCAAGCTCCGCCTCCAGCAACCGCGCGCCAGGGTGACGGGCCATGGCCGCTTCCAGCAGGTGCTCGAGCGACAGGATGACGCCCTCCTGGCGCAACGCCAAGGCCTCATCCTGATCCAGGTCACGGGCAGCGGCCAGCGAGCACGCTGCCAACAAGGCAAGGGCCAGGTAGCGCACCGCCCGTGGTGGTGGGCTCATCAGCTGTCTCGCTCATCCTTGAGCACTTCGCCGGTCTTGGCATCGAAGGCTACGTCCCACTCCACATTCTGGGCATCGCGCAGCTCGACCTTGTAAATGTAGCGGCCGTATTCGTTTTCCAGCTCCGAGTCCTTGACGGTAGAGCCCGGGTGCTTGGCGATCGCGGCGGCCTTGAGTTCGTCGAGGGACTTGATGGTCTTGGCGTTGACCAGCTTGACCACCTCGTCAGGCTGCACATCCTTGGCAAATGCAGTGGTGGCTCCCAGCGACAGCGCGGCGGCGGTGAACAGTGCAGTCAAGGTTTTCATCGTTCGTCTCTCCATAAAGCTGTACAAGTTGTTTACGGAATCAACATTAACCGGCAGTCCTTAACTCAACCTGAAAACAGCTGGCCGCATGATAGCGCAGCCCGCCGGCATCAGGTCGCCCGCCAAAGGCTGTATCGACCTATAATGCTTCGCCCGTCGCCGCAGAGGTTCGCCATGAGCGCCATCCACGTCAAGTACCCCGCCCTGACGCTAAAAGCAGGCCAGCGCGCCCTGCGCCACATCCAAGAGCGCGGACTGCTGGCCGCCGATGTGGGCGTGCTGCCGGGCGCAGCAGGGGGCCCGAAACCGCTGGGCATTCAAGGCCTGGACCTTGCGCTATTTGGGCAATTCCTGCCCTCGGCGCCTCGCCAGCGTGCCTTGATCGGCGCATCGATCGGTGCCTGGCGCTTCGCCAGTGCTTGCCTTGACGACCCGGTTGCCGGCTTGCGACGTCTGGGTGAGCTGTACACCGAGCAGGATTTCGCCAAAGGTGTCACCCCTGCCGAAATCACACGCAGTTGCCAGCGCATGCTCGATGACCTGCTGCAGGGCCGCGACGGCCAGGTGCTGGGCAGCCAGGCGTACCGGCTCAATGTTCTGGTGGTCAAAAGCCATGGCCAACTCGCCCATGATCATCGCGGCCGGCTCGGCATCGGCCTCGGCTCGGTGATCGCCAGCAACCTGTTGGGCAGGCCCCGCCTGGCACGCCATTTCGAGCGGGTCATCCTGCACGACAGCCGCAGCCGTCCACCCCTCGACGCCCTGACGGATTTCCCGACGCGCTGCCTGCCCCTGGACCTGGCAAACCTGCGCCATGCCCTGCTCGCCTCAGGCTCGATCCCGATGGTGATGGAAGGTGTGCGAGACATCCCTGGCGCCGGGGTCGGGATGTACCGCGATGGCGGCCTGCTCGACTACCACCTGGATCTGCCCTACGGCGGCGACGATCTGGTGATCTACCCTCACTTCACCGACAAGGTAGTACCCGGCTGGTTCGACAAGGCGCTGCCGTGGCGCAAAGGCGATGCCAAGCGTCTGCAGAACGTACTGCTGCTCGCGCCCTCGCCGGCTTACCTGGCAACGCTGCCCCATGGGAAGCTTCCCGATCGCAACGATTTCAAGCGCTTCATGGGCGATGCGCCTGCGCGCAGGCGCTATTGGTACAAGGCCATTGACGAAAGCCGGCGCCTGGGGGACGAGTTTCTGGAATTGACCGCCACCGGGCGGCTGCACGAACGACTGCAAGCCTTGTGAAGGGCATGCTGGTAAACTGCGCGCATTATTGATTCAGACAGAGTTTGACTGCGTGGAAATCTTCAAGGAATTTACGTTCGAATCCGCCCACCGCCTGCCACATGTCCCAGAGGGCCACAAATGCGGGCGCCTGCACGGGCATTCGTTCAAGGTCGGCCTGCACCTGACCGGCCCGCTGGACCCGCATACCGGCTGGATTCGCGACTTCGCCGAGATCAAGGCAGTGTTCAAGCCAATCTACGAGCAGCTTGACCACAACTACCTGAACGATATCCCTGGCCTGGAAAACCCTACCAGCGAAGTCATCGCCAAGTGGATCTGGGATCAGGTCAAGCCCCTGCTGCCGGAGCTGTCCAAGGTGCGCATCCACGAGACCTGCACCAGCGGCTGTGAATACTGCGGTGATTGAACCTGCGCGCTGACCTTGAGCGCTGGGCCAAGGTTCGAGCGCCGGTCGCCACCTGTGATCGCATCTGCCGCAACGCTGTTCGCTGCTGGCGTGGCCCATCAGGTCCAGTCGCCGCGGGCGTGCCTAGAATCGGGCGGCAGTTTCGAGCACCTGAATCGTCATCGACCCGCGCTCACCCTGCAAGCCTGTCATCAAACGCCGATTAGCGTCGTAACCGATCAGTGTCACCTCACTACCGCTTATGTGCTGCAGTTTCACGTTCTCGACAGGCGTTCCTTCTTCAAGCGAGGCCGGATCGAGACCTTCCAGCCGCCAGAGAAAGTCTGTCAGCGCCCGTTCGCCGGTCCAACGCTTCGCCAGGCTCGTCGTCCAACCGCGTTGTTCCCTGAGGGTGAAGCCAAGGCGCCGTCCGCGGCTGTCAAGCGGCCAGATTTCATAAACGCAGGTATCGCCGTCAGCGTACGCGGCGAACCAGAACTGGTCGCACGCCATGCGGGTCTCGCCAATATGCCAGCGATCCTGGAAGAAGTCTGTCGGCTCCACGGACAGCCTGGCCCTCGGCGCCCATTCCGGCCCTTCGTCAAACCGTGCCGTTACCAGGCCCTGTTGCGTGGACTCGGCATCAGTCCGCCACCAGAGCCGGCCTATGAAACTGTACTCAGGCTTGAACCAATAGCGACTGGCGACTTTCCTCAACCCTGTGCCCCATGCCTGCTCACGGGCTTGATGGCCATAATCGAGAATCTCAAGCGCCATCCGCCCGAGCTGGCCGCTGACGGTATTGATCAGCCATGCGCCATCATTGGCATAACGTCTTACCCTATCGCCCTGTGCATTTTTCAGGATGACATTGCACAAGCGTTCGCCACGCTTGACCTTGGAGTGATTCATTCCTTCGATCGACCACAGGTGAGTGGGATCGGTCAGGCGCCCCTGCCCTGCGCTCGGCTCATTGGCCAGCTTCACGCCTGCATAACCCGACACCACGGAGGGGTTGTTGTGAAGCACACGGTTCAGCGGCTTCCAGCGTCTGTCGTAGGGCCTGATTTCGTAACGCAAACTCACTTCGTTTTCGCCAGATGCCCCAATGTAGGCACCAAACCAGAACAGCTCACCGTACCTGTGGCGATCCTGGGTGTAGTCCTGCGGGGTCAATACCAGCGGCCCCTGGCCTTCGGGCTCTGCTCGCCAGTAGTTGTACCACCGATCGTTATGGATACCAGCCCCGTCGACGTGCAACCACATGGGGGCGAGCTTTTCCGTGGAATCCGACCACTGATCGGGGTTGATCAGTTCGTCGGCCAGTTGCCACCAGCAGCGGGCCAGAAAAGAAAACTCAGGGTGATAGACATATTCGGTCATGGGTGCTCACGCTCGGCTTGTTGAGTGAGCCAAACGCTATGCACTATCGCTCAGGCATTGCAGCAGGAAGCGTTCTACTTCAACGCCTGCTGAAGAAAAGCCGGCGCGATATAGCGCTGGTAGTGCGCCTCGGACAACAAGAAGAACTCGCGGTCGATCGCGTCGCGCAGTTGCGGCAGCTCCCAGTCGCGAAACTCAGGCAGCAAGGCCATGCCGTAGGCCTCCAGATCACGGATCATGCGCGCGCCTCTGGCGATCAGCTGGTAGGCCCAGCAGTACTCCGATTGCTGCTCGACGTAGCGTATGGCGCGCTGCTCCAACTGCTGGCGCAGCAGGCCTTTGTCGAACACCTCGAGCTTAGCCATCATCACCTGAACCAGCAGTTGCTCGAGGCGCAGCCATACCGCGCGCTTTTGCGCATCGTCATAGCCATTCCAGTGAATGACCTCATGGTGGAAGCGCTTGCACCCCCGGCATACCGTGTCTCCATAGACCGTGGAGCACAGGCCGACGCAGGGGGTTTTGATGGACTTGTTGGACATGAAATACAACGGCTTGAAGGTGGAGTACGGCGCCATGTTAGCCCTTTGTCTAACCAGGGTCACTCGCTAAAGTCATGATCGGCGCCTTACCTTCCAACGTTTTTTACCGTAGAATCATCCGGCCTTTTCGAAGGCAACAATGTCCGTTGGAAGCTGTTTTCAAAGCGTCACGAGCACAGTTGATCCGGCAGAACGACGTTGGTCCGGGCCCTGCACCCCGCAGGCCCGTACCGGCCCTCATCAGATTATCGTTCTGCAGGCGTAAAACTTTGAAAGCAGCTTCCGCAAGGATTCCTTGCGACCCTGGCCAGGCGGCCCAAGAAGCCATGACGGCGCATGGGTGCAAGGAATGCTGGATGAGCGTCCCGGACCCCTTGAGGGGCCACTGATGAGGGAAATAACTGTGCTTGAAGCCTACCGCAAACACATCGAAGAGCGCGCCGCTCTGGGCATCGTGCCCCAGCCGCTGAACGCCGAACAAACCGCAGGCCTGGTCGAGCTGTTGAAAAACCCGCCGGCCGGCGAAGAAGCCTTCCTCGTAGACCTGCTCACCAACCGCGTACCGCCTGGGGTCGATGAAGCCGCCTACGTCAAGGCCGCCTTCCTGTCCGCCGTTGCCAAGGGCGAAGCCACCTCGCCGCTCATCGATCGCAAGCACGCCACCGAGTTGCTGGGCACCATGCAAGGCGGCTACAACATCGAGACGTTGGTCGCGCTGCTGGATGACGCCGAGTTGGGCGCCGTCGCGGCCGAGCAGCTCAAGCACACCCTGCTGATGTTCGATGCCTTCCACGATGTGGCCGAAAAAGCCAAGTCGGGCAATGCTCACGCCAAGGCCGTGATGGAATCGTGGGCCGCCGGCGAGTGGTTCACCTCGCGCCCGGCCATCGCCGACAAGTACACCCTGACCGTGTTCAAGGTGCCTGGCGAAACCAACACCGACGACCTGTCCCCTGCCCCGGACGCCTGGTCGCGTCCCGACATCCCGCTGCATGCCCTGGCCATGCTGAAGATGGCCCGCGACGGCATCGAGCCGCAGCAGCCTGGTTCGGTAGGCCCTCTGGCGCAGATCGAAGCGGTCAGGGCCAAGGGCTTCCCGGTCGCCTACGTGGGCGATGTGGTGGGTACCGGTTCTTCGCGTAAATCCGCGACCAACTCCGTGCTGTGGTTCTTCGGCGACGACATTCCCTACGTGCCGAACAAGCGTGCTGGTGGCTTCTGCTTCGGCACCAAGATCGCGCCGATCTTCTACAACACCATGGAAGACGCCGGTGCCCTGCCGATCGAGTTCGACTGCACCGACCTGAACATGGGCGACGTGATCGACGTCTACCCGTACAAGGGCGAAGTCCGTCGTCACGACAGCGACGAACTGGTCACCACCTTCACCCTCAAGACCGAAGTGCTGCTCGACGAAGTCCGCGCAGGCGGCCGTATCCCGCTGATCGTCGGCCGCGGCCTGACCGACAAGGCACGCGCCGAGCTGGGCCTGGGTGCCACCGACCTGTTCAAGCTGCCGGAAGCGCCGGTCGACACCGGCAAGGGCTACACCCTGGCGCAGAAGATGGTCGGCCGTGCCTGCGGTCTGCCGGAAGGTCAGGGCGTGCGTCCTGGCACCTACTGCGAACCGAAGATGACCACCGTCGGTTCCCAGGACACCACCGGCCCGATGACCCGCGACGAGCTCAAAGACCTCGCTTGCCTGGGCTTCTCCGCCGACCTGGTAATGCAATCGTTCTGCCACACCGCGGCCTATCCAAAGCCGATCGACGTCACCACCCACCACACCCTGCCCGACTTCATCCGCACCCGTGGCGGCGTGTCGTTGCGCCCAGGTGACGGCATCATCCACAGCTGGCTGAACCGCATGCTGATGCCCGACACCGTCGGTACCGGTGGCGACTCGCACACCCGCTTCCCGATCGGCATCTCGTTCCCGGCAGGCTCGGGCCTGGTCGCCTTCGCTGCTGCCACCGGCGTCATGCCGCTGGACATGCCAGAGTCGATCCTGGTGCGCTTCAAGGGCAAGCTGCAACCTGGCATCACCCTGCGTGACCTGGTGCACGCTATCCCTTACTACGCCATCCAGCAGGGCTTGCTGACCGTCGAGAAGAAAGGCAAGAAAAACGCCTTCTCGGGTCGCATCCTGGAAATCGAAGGCCTGGACGAACTGACCGTCGAGCAGGCCTTCGAGCTCTCGGACGCCTCGGCTGAGCGTTCGGCCGCCGGCTGCACCATCAAGCTGCCGGAAAAAGCCATTGCCGAGTACCTCAAGTCCAACATCACCCTGCTGCGCTGGATGATCGGCGAAGGCTACGGCGATGCTCGCACCCTGGAGCGTCGCGCCCAGGCCATGGAAGCCTGGCTGGCCAATCCTGAGCTGCTGTCGGCCGACGCCGATGCCGAATACGCCGAAATCATCGAAATCGACCTGGCCGACGTCAAGGAGCCCGTACTCTGCGCGCCGAACGACCCGGACGATGCCCGTCTGCTGTCCTCGGTACAGGGCGAGAAGATCGACGAAGTGTTCATCGGTTCGTGCATGACCAACATCGGCCATTTCCGCGCTGCCGGCAAGCTGCTGGAGAAGGTCAAGGGCGGTATTCCGACCCGTCTGTGGCTGGCACCGCCGACCAAGATGGACGCTCACCAGCTGACCGAAGAAGGCTACTACGGCATCTACGGCAAAGCCGGCGCGCGCATGGAAATGCCAGGCTGCTCGCTGTGCATGGGCAACCAGGCACGGGTGCAGACCGGTTCGACCGTGGTATCCACCTCGACCCGTAACTTCCCGAACCGCCTGGGCGACGCGACCAACGTGTACCTGGCATCGGCCGAGCTGGCTGCCGTGGCTTCGATCATCGGCAAGCTGCCGACCGTCGAAGAGTACATGCAGTACGCCAAGGACATCGACAGCATGTCTGCCGACGTCTACCGCTACCTGAGCTTCGACCAGATCGCCGAGTTCCGCGAAGCGGC
>CAURYQ010000098.1:0-15103 GCA_963529135.1 uncultured Pseudomonas sp.
AGCACGCACCCACTTCACACAGCTCGTTCACCCTCAGCGCGCCCTGCAAGCTCACCACTGCGCCGGTGCGCCCTGCAGCCACCGGCAGCACCAGTTTGGCGCCGGCCTCCAGGCGCAAGTCCCACACGTCCATCGGTGTAAACGTACGAGCAGGTCCGCAAACGCCCTGGTAGTCACCGGCGATCACCCGCAAGCTGCCCACCTCCGTACCCAAGTCAACCGTCGGGATATCGGCACTGGGCAAGGTCTGATAACCCGCAGGAGCACGCTTGTCTCTGGCCGGAAGGTTCACCCACAGTTGCACCGACTCCAGCACGCCCCCTGCCTGAGCGAAACCTGGCGAGTGAAATTCTTCGTGGACAATGCCATTGGCTGCAGTCATCCACTGCACATCCCCCGGGCCGATCATGCCGCCAGCGCCGGTGGAATCGCGGTGCTCGAGCTCACCCTGGTAAACGATCGTGACCGTTTCAAAGCCACGGTGCGGATGCGCGCCCACACCCCGCCGCGCCGAAGTGGGTGCGAAATGATGCGGCCCGGCGTAGTCGAGTAGCAGAAACGGACTGGTCTGGTGGACGTTGCCGTCATAGGTGAACAGGTTGCGCACCGGAAAGCCGTCGCCGACCCAGTGCGCAGGAGGATTGGAATAGGTGTCCAGAATGTTCTTCATCGGTAGCGTTCCTCGTTGTGCGGGCGCCACCATAACGCTGCTTTGACCTAGAGGGTAGCCACCTTCAATGGCTCAGCGCGTTCCGCTGATGGGACGCTGGAAAGCAGGTACGTCAGCGCCATCTGGGCTGCGATGTCTGGGCTTTGCTGCATGAAACAATGCCCGCCGTCCACCTGGTGTGCACTGACATGAGGGTTGATGGTCGCCAACCGTTTTGCCGAAGCCTGCACATAGGGATAAGTCTGCGTCCCATAAAGAACCCGTGTAGGTACACAGATTCGCGAAAGGCTTGGCCACAAGTGGGCTGGATGGGTACTGAAGATATCCACTTCGCGGCTCGGGCGACACTTGAGCACCACACCGCTATCGCAGTCGCCAAGGGCATGGTCCACGTAGGCCTGCAATGCCGAGTCATCCCAGTCTTTGAAAATGCCGCGCCCCTTCAGGGACGCTATGGCTGCTGGCCGATCAGGCCAGGTGCTGCGCCTGCCAGCCGTCTTGCGGGCCAGGGCGTGGCGCCGGTGTAGACCAACGCAAGCAGCCAGCTTCATCGAAAACAGCATGCGTTGGCTGAAGAACACGGGGTCGAGCAGCACGGCGCGCGTGAACAACTGTGGTTCGCTGGCCAGTATCAAGCCGGTGAGCACACCGCCGAAGCTGTGCCCGACGGCCATGCATGGCACGCTGCCATATTCGGCCCGGTGCGCGTTGAAAGCCTCGGCTGCCAGGGCCGCCGTGCGGTTCCAGCCACGGAAACCGCCCCCGTGATCACTGTCACCGTGGCCTTGGACGTCGCTCAGCCAGAGATCGAAGTGCTCTCCCAGCCGCATCAGAAACGGTTGGTAGGCCAGGCTGCAAAATCCATTGCCGTGCAGGAAGTGCAGCAGTGGCCGCCCTGTGGGCTCGCTTCGCCAACCGCGCAAGGTGAAACCTTCGCTGCAGTCATGGGACCAGGGGATCAGTTGCATGGCAGGCGCTACCTTCTGAATCAGGGGTGAAAAGCAGATTCTACAAACAGCAGCGGGTAGAGCGAAATGACCAACAGGGCAGCCATCAGGACATTGAACAGCATCAACCAGCGTGGGTTTTGCAGCAGGCCGCGCAGCGCGCTGCCAAACATCACCCACACGCCGACGCTGGGCAGGTTCACCAGGGCAAACAGCGCTGCGATGACCACTACGTTGGTCACGTAGCCTTGCGCAGGGGTATACGTCGTAATCGCGCCTATGGCCATGACCCAGGCCTTGGGGTTGACCCATTGGAACGCCGCCGCCGCCCAGAAGCCGATGGGTTGCGGCGCTGCGGCGGACGCGCTGGCAATAGGCCCTGAAGTTGCGATTTTCCAGGCCAGGTACAGCAGGTAGGCCGCCCCGATATACCGCAGTGCGGTGTACAGCACAGGCCAGGCCTTGAACATCTCTCCAAGGCCCAAGCCCACCGCCAATACCATGGCCATGAAGCCCACGCTGACTCCCAGCGCATGCGGCACGGAGCGGCGCACTCCGAAGTTCACGCCCGAGGCCAGTAGCATGGTGTTGTTGGGCCCTGGCGTGATGGAGGAAACGAATGCGAACAACATGAAGGCTACAAGCAGGTCAAGCGACGCGAACATGACGGGTATTCCACTTCGTCCAGGAAAGCCGTCACACTAGCCCAGTGTCAGCACCACCCTTGCAGTACAGATATGAAAAACTTCGCAGATACACCTAGGTGTATCACTCACGGCCGATAGAGGACCTGCTCGATGAGTCTCGTGATTCGCCCTGCCCAATCCACCGACGCCCAGCAAATCCTGGATTTCATCACCGAGCTTGCCGAGTACGAGCGCGCCCGTGATCAGGTACTGGCCACGCCCCAGGACATCGAGCGCAGTCTGTTCGAAGCCGACAGCACCGTTCATTGCCTGATGGCCGAACGAGCCGGCCGCGCGATTGGCTTCGCTATCTTCTTCTACAGCTACTCGACCTGGCTCGGGCGCAACGGCATTTATCTGGAAGACCTGTACATCACGCCAGAGGCGCGTGGCGACGGCGCCGGGCGTCAGTTGCTCCGGCACATTGCGAAGGAAGCGGTCGCCAAAGGCTGCGGCCGTCTGGAATGGAGCGTGCTCGATTGGAACGAGCCCGCCATCGGGTTCTATGAGGCCTTGGGAGCGCAGCCCCAGAAAGAGTGGGTGCGTTATCGGCTGGAAGGCGAAACACTGAGCGCATTCGCCCAGCAATGATCAGGTGTCCTCCCGCGCCAGCCCTGTGTGATTGACGCAGCGCAGCGCTCGTGCTTTTCTAGCGCATTGCGTCAGGTGCCCTACATGGGTGAAACGGGAAACCGGTGCGTCGCAGGTCTGCCAAGCAGGCCTGGACCATTCCGGTGCTGCCCCCGCAACGGTAAGCGAGTGAAGCGTCTTTGCCACTGTGCCAGGATTCACGGCATGGGAAGGTGACGCTGCTCAGGAGACATTCTCCTCCTCGCAAGCCCGGAGACCGGCCTGTCGTTCATCAACACCCCGCGGTGGGCGGGCGCTGTCGCATTCCTCCGGGTAATCGCCCGGGGCTGCCGCGCCTGTCCGTTGCCTACACGCAGAGGAAGGCGCCATGCCCGTCACTACCCGCCCGCACACCAGCAGCATCGTTGCACCCGTATCCTTCAGCCAGCGTATGGTCATCGCCGCCGGCGCCGGCCTGTTGGGCCTGTGCCTGGTCTACTTCGCCGGGTTCTCGCACATCGAAGCTGTCCACAACGCCGCGCATGACACCCGTCACAGCGCCGCCTTCCCTTGCCACTGAGTGCTGCCCATGATCACGCACATTGCTCGTACCGCGGGCTTTAGCGGGTTGCTGGCGGCATTGCTGCTGACCGTACTGCAGAGCCTCTGGGTCAGCCCCTTGATCCTCAAGGCCGAAACCTATGAACAGTCCGCGCCGGCCCAGTCCCACGCCCATGACGCCCAGAGCGCTGCCCATGCGCACAGTGACGAAGCCTGGGCGCCCGAAGACGGCTGGCAGCGCATACTGTCGACCACCGGAGGCAATCTCGTCGTAGCGGTAGGGTTCGCCTTGCTGCTGGCGGGGTTGTTCAGCCTGCGCGAACCTCGTACTACTGCCAGCGGTGCGTTGTGGGGCCTGGCAGGCTTTGCGGTGTTCTGCCTGGCTCCCACCCTGGGTCTGCCACCTGAATTGCCGGGTACCGCTGCAGCAGATCTGGCTCAACGCCAGACGTGGTGGGCTGGCACGGCTGGCGCCACGGCCCTGGGGCTGGCTTTGCTGGTGTTCGCCCCACATTGGGCCTGGAAGGTGCTGGGCGCGATTGTCCTGGTGGTGCCGCACATGGTGGGCGCGCCTCAGCCCGACGTGCATGAAAGCCTGGCCCCCGCTGCGCTTGAAAGCCAGTTCCAGTGGGCCTCCTGGTTGACCAATGCGGCCTTCTGGTTAGCGCTTGGCCTGATCAGCGCGGGGCTTTACCGCCGCTTCAGCCGCGCCTGATGCCCTCGTTCTACGCAGGGTTTGGCTGCCGCAGGGGGTGCCCTGCGGTCAGCCTGTTGGCCTTGCTTGAACAGAGCCTCGCCGAGCGGGGCCTGGAGCTTGCCCACCTGCGTGGCATCGCCAGTATCGACCTCAAGGTTGATGAGGCCGGTTTGCAGGCGCTTGCGAGACACTTGGGCCTGCCCTTGGTGCTCTATTGCGCAGCCCAGCTGAATCACTACCAAGCCCATCTCAGCCATCGCTCAGCCGTAGCCCATGCCCACAGCGGGTGCTGGGGCGTCGCAGAGAGTGCGGCGCTGGCCCTGGCCGACCAGTACAATGGCCGCTCCAGACTGCTGGTCACGCGTCAAACCCTAGGGCCCGCCACGCTTGCCCTCGCCCACTGAGCGCGCGCCACCTCGTTCATATTTCAGGAACCCCATGACGGTTTACTTCATAGGCGCCGGCCCCGGCGACCCCGAACTCATCACGATCAAAGGCCAGCGATTGATTCGCACCTGTCCCGTCATCATATATGCCGGCTCGCTGGTACCGGTTGCCGTGTTGGAAGGCAACAGCGCCGACACGGTGATCAACAGTGCCGAGCTGCACCTTGGGCAGATCGTCGATGCCATGGCGTGCGCCCATGCCCAGGGCAAGGACGTGGCGCGGGTGCACAGTGGCGATCCAAGCCTTTACGGGGCCATCGCAGAGCAGATCCGCCATCTCCAGCGCCTTGGCATCGATTACCAGATCGTGCCGGGGGTGACTGCCGTGGCTGCCAGCGCCGCCTTGCTGGGGTGTGAGCTGACACTGCCCGACATCGCCCAGACGGTGGTCCTCACCCGCTTTGCCGACACCTCGCCAATGCCGGCTGGCGAGCACCTGGAAGACCTTGCTCGCCATGCCACGACAATGGCAATTCATCTGGGGGTCAAGCACCTGGCTCGCATCGTCGAGCAACTACGGCCTCACTACGGTGGCGATTGCCCCATTGCCGTAGTACACCGCGCGACCTGGCCCGATCAGGATTGGGTGCGAGGCACGCTGGACGACATCGTCGAGCGCGTGGCCATCAAAGGCTACCGCCGCACCGCGTTGATTCTGGTGGGACGAGTACTGGGCGACGCCCCCTTCGCCGAATCGGCACTGTACCGTGCCGGGCATGCGCACTTGTACCGCAGCTAAGTTGCAAGCCAGATCATGTCGCACACACACTGCCCCCTTGAATACCTCGATCAGGAGTCAAGCCAATGCTGGAGTTGCGCCCTAACTGCGAATGCTGCAACGTGAACTTGCCCGGCGACAGCCCCGATGCCTTCATCTGCTCCTTCGAATGCACCTTCTGCCGTAGCTGCGCACAGGAGCGCTTGCAGGGCCGATGCCCCAATTGCCAGGGAGCCTTGGTGGTTCGTCCTGCACGCGTGGGCAAATCACTTGCCCAGCATCCTGCATCGCCGCTGCGAGTCAACAAACCGCACTCAGCCTGCACCTGACCCTGCGGTGCGGCGGCCGGCGAACAGTCAGCGGGCCGCCGCACAGCGCCTGTTTTTGTAAGAAATTTCGACGAGCCCATCAGGGTTTTTCAACACTTCTATACTCGGCATTATCAAAGTTCGGTAATGGTCGTATCTTGCTGCGCTTCTGACTAACCCGCTTACAGACGTATCCCTGCGTGTCCCAGGAAGCGGACCATACCTGAACAGGAGTTTTCCTAATGACTAACGTGCTGATCGTGGACGACCACCCCATCGTCCGCTTGTCTCTGCGCATGCTACTCGAACGTGAACGGTTCAACGTCATCGGAGAGGTCGGCAATGGCAGCGAAGTTGCACAAGTGGCACGTGAACTGCGGCCCGATGTCGTGATTCTGGACATCGGTTTGCCTGGGCTGGACGGCATGGAAGTGATCAAACGCCTGCAATCGCTCGACCCGGTGCCCAAAATCATGGTGCTGACCGGTCAGGCGACCGACTTGTACGTGCGCCGCTGCCTGGACGCGGGCATTGGCGCATTCGTCACCAAGGAGGAAGACCACGATGCCCTGCTGTTCGCGCTAAAGGCTCTGGTGAAAGGCTATTCGACGTTTCCGCAGATGTCGGTCAACAGTAATTCGCTCGAAAGTGAGCCGACCCGGCTAGCCAGCCTGTCGAACCGTGAGATGGAGGTGCTCAGGCGCCTGGCCCGGGGGGAAAGCAACAAGAACATTGGCAGTTGCATGAACCTGAGCGCCAAGACCATCAGTACCTACCGCGGTCGAATCATGGAAAAGCTCAAGACTGAATCACTGGTGGAAATGGTCGACCTGGCCAAGCGTAACAGCGTCTATTGAGTGGCGCATGCTGATGAAACGCATGTTGGCGAGTGCCTTGCTGCTGATCGGGCTGACGTGCGCGGCGGGGCAGTCGTTTGCAAGCGAAGTACGCCAGTTGCTGGCTCGTTCGGTAAGTGCCACCCAGCCCCTGAGCCTGCCGGCTGCCGAGCGGCAGTGGCTCAATGGCCGCAAGCACCTGGTGCTGGGTAGCTCCAGACCGGACTATCCGCCATTCGATATCAACATCAGCCTGCATGACTACGAAGGGCTCACTGCAGATTACGTCGGCATCCTCACCGAGTTGCTGGGCGTGAGTGTCGAAGTCAAACGTTTCGACACCCGCTACCAGGCCATCGAGGCACTGCACGACGGGCGTATCGATTTCCTGGGCAGCTCCAACAGTTTCGAAGCTGCAGATGCCGGGCTCAGCCTCAGCTTGCCGTATGCCGATGACCTTCCGGTGATCGTCGCTCGGGAGGGCAGAAACACCCCGCTCCCCCACGACCTCGCTGGCATGCGCCTGGCCATGGTGGACCACTACCTGCCCGCCAACCGTGTGCGCGCCCTGTATCCAGCCGCACAGCTGATTCTGTATCGTTCCACACAGGCGGGCCTTGCGGCTGTCGATATGGGAGAGGCCGACGCCTACCTGGGCGATGCGATCAGCACGGGCTATATGATCGGCAAGACGTTTCGGGGGGCGTTGCGAATCGACCATTTCTCACCCATCGGCCCCGAGGCATTCGCGTTTGCGGTGGCTCGCGACAATGCGCCATTGCGCCAATTGCTCGACAAGGCGCTGCAGCGGATCGGGGAAAGCGAACGCCTGGCCATTCTCAAGCGCTGGAGCAACAGCAATACCAGTCTGTTGCTGCAACGCCATCTCAGCGTCCTGACCCCTGAAGAGGCCGCCTGGATCGCCGAACACCCGATTGTGAAGGTACTGATCAACCCAGCCCTGGCACCTTTGACATTCCGCGACGAACAGCAGCACGCCAGTGGCATCACCATGGATCTGCTCAAGCAGATCGCCCTGCACACAGGGCTGCAATTCGAGCCCATTCAAGCCGATTCTGCGCAGGACATGCTCGAGCGCCTGGCCAACGGCGATGCCATGATGATCGGTGCATTGGGCTACGGTACCGAACGTTCCAGACAGGTGCGCTACACCCGTCCCTACCTGATCAGCCCTCGGGTGCTCGTTACCCGCACCGATACAGCCCAAGAGCCCCGCGCAAGCCATCTCATGCCGCGACGAATCGCGGTGGTGCGCAACTCTCCACAGCGCGCGATGTTGCAAAAGCGCTTTCCAAAGGCTCGCCTAGTGGAACTCGACAACCCGCTCGGGCTGATGGAGGCCGTGGTCAACGGCAATGCGGATGCGGCACTGAGCAGCCACATCAACGCAGCCTACTACATCGGCCAAGTGTTCAAAGGCCGTCTGCAAATCACCAGCATCCTCGACGAAGACCCGGCCATCGCGGCATTTGCGGTCGCGGCTGATCAGCCTCAGCTGCAGGCCATTCTCGACAAAGCGCTGCTCGGCATCGCGCCCGAGGAACTCGAGCAACTGATCAATCGCTGGCGCAGCAGTGCTGTGGTCAGCGAAAGCCCATGGCGCAACTATCGCGCCCTGGCCTTGCAAGTGCTGGTGCTCGCGGCTTTGTTGATCGCCGGGGTCGTGTTCTGGAACAGCTACCTGCGCAAGCTGATCCAACAGCGCACCGAAGCCGAGCGGGCCTTGCAGTCACAGTTGGCCTTGAGCCGCGGTTTACTGGAGCAATTGCGCCACGCCAAGGATGAGGCCGAACAGGCCAGCCACATCAAAAGCACGTTTCTCGCCACCATGAGCCACGAGATACGCACGCCGATGAACGCCGTGATCGGCTTGCTGGAACTGGCGCTCGAAGACAGTCGCCATGGGCTGTGCGATACCCAGATGCTCGAGACGGCGCACGACTCGGCCTTGGGATTGCTGGCACTGATCGGTGACATCCTCGACATCTCCAGAATCGAGTCAGGGCACATCAGCTTGCAACCGGTCCCCACCGACCTGGTGGAACTGGTGCGCGCCACGCTTCGCGTGTTCGAGGGCACTGCGCGGGTCAAAGGCCTGCAGCTTGAATGTGAGCTTCCCGCTGGCCCGCTATGGGTGCAGGTCGACGCTTCACGCCTTAAACAGGTGCTGTCGAACCTTCTCAGCAATGCCATCAAGTTCACTGATCGAGGCGAAGTCCATACCCTCTTGCACGCCACATCGCAGGGTGAACACCTACGCATCGACCTGTGCGTGCGCGACTCGGGCATCGGCATCAGCCCGACCGACCAGGCGCGGCTGTTCAACGCCTTCGTGCAGGCGGATGGGCCGCGGGCGCGCCAAGGCACTGGGCTGGGTTTGGTGATCAGCAGGGCGCTGGTCGAACTCATGGGTGGTACGCTGACCTTGCAGAGCGTTGAGGGCGTCGGCACCAAAGTGCAGGTCCTGGTGTCACTGCCCAGGTGCGCGGCGCAGGTCGCGGCCGATGATGCCTGCCCTGCTGTAGAACAGAGCACTGCTCCGATGAACATTCTGGTGGTGGATGACTACCCGGCCAACCTGCTCCTGCTCGAACGCCAGCTGAGCACCCTGGGGCATCAGGTGAGCCAGGCGCCCAATGGCGAGATCGCGCTGGGCCTCTGGCATGAAACACGATTCGACGTGGTCATCACCGACTGCAGCATGCCCGTGATGGACGGGCATGAACTGACGCGTCGCATCCGCGCCGAAGAGCGTCAACGCGGGCTGCCCCCGTCGACGATCCTGGGCGTGACCGCCAACGCTCAGGCCGAAGAGCGTCAGCGCTGCCTCGCAAGCGGCATGGACGACTGCCTGTTCAAGCCCATTGGCCTGCACAGCCTCAAGGCCCACCTGCCACGGGCGACTGGCGAGCATCGCGTGGTCGATCTGCCTACCCGTTCCGGGGGGTTGAATCTGGCAGAGTTGCGCCATCTGACACGAGATGACGAGGATTTGACCCGCCACCTGGTCGAGCAATTGTCGCAAAGCGTCGCCGAGGACCTGGCATCACTGCGGGCCCTCGGCATGCATCCTTCTGACGATGCGCTCAAAGCCTTGGCGCATCGAATCAAGGGCGGCGCCAAGATGCTGAAGGTGCGCCAACTCGTCGCCGACTGCGAGGCGCTCGAACAGGCACTTGCCTCTGGGCAGCCGGCAGATGAATTGCAACGCGCGCTGGAGCAGACGCTTACGGCGCTGCTGCGAGACCTCGGCGACACCCTCAAAACGCTGCCGGCGCCGCCCGAGCCCTCTTGATGCCATCACCTCGCCGAGACCGAGCCCGGTCAGGAGCTTTCTCGCACCATCAACTCGAAGCCCAGGTCCTGCCGCGCCTGGGTCACGGCTTTACCATCGAGAAGCGTCAGCAGCGCTTGGGCGGCCACGCGTCCCACCGCTGCGCGAGGCGTGCGGATGGAGGTCAGCCTTGGCACCATGTGCGCCGATGCCGGCAGGTCATTGAAGCCGACCATGGCCACTTGTTGCGGCACACGGATGCCCTGGCGCAGGGCTTGCAAAACCGCCCCTTGGGCAAGGTCATCGTTGCAGAAAAAGATGCCGTCGACATCCGGGGCTTGGGACATCAGGCGGCTGAACAGCTCGCCGCCCAGTGCAATCGACGACGGTTCGGACGTCAACACCTCGCGCTCGGACGCGTGCAACCCCGCTTCGGCCAGCGCCTGACGGAACCCTTCGGCGCGCTGCATGACGCGTGGATCGAGCTGGGCGGCAATGAACCCCAGGCGAGTACACCCTCGCTCGATCAGGTGTTCAGCAGCAGCGCGGCCGGCTTCGTGCTGTGAAAACCCCACAGCCAATGCGCCAGCGTCGCCGTCCAGCTCCATCATGTGCACGCAGGGTACGCCACTGGCAGCCAGCATCTGGCGCGCAGCATCGGTGCGTTCGAAGCCTGTCAACAGCATTCCACAAGGCTGGTAGGCCAAGTAGTTGCGGATGAGGTTTTCTTCTTCGGCGGTATCGTAGTGGTAATTGCCGATCAGCACTTCCAGCCCCCGTGGACGCATCACGTCATGGACCGCTTCCAGGGTGTCGATGAACAGCTGGTTGGACAAGGAAGGAATCAGCACCACCACCGAGTGGCTGCGTGCCGATGCCAAGGCCCGTGCTGCCGGGTTGGCGACATACCCAAGGGTCGTGGCCGCAGCCAGGACCTTCGCCGCGAGCTCAGGCGCCACGGTACTGACGCCGCGCAAGGCCCGAGAAGCAGTTATCGGGGAAACCCCGGACAATCTGGCCACTTCTGCCAGGGTGGGACGACCGGTAGTACGCGAACCAATGCGGGCCATAGTGTTGTAATTTTACTACTTGCAAGGACTGGGAACGGCCTCTAAGGTAGCGCTGTCTCAGGACGTAGGCAACGGCTGTTTTGCGTGTCGCCACCGAGCGATTGCCGCCTGGCGTCCATACTGCGTAAGCACAAGATCAATAACACCGGGGAGACGGCGCCGCGCAAGCCCCAGACAGCGCTGTCCCACCCTGCAGGAGGTACAGATGAATTCTCCACTGCCCGCCATCGTGGTCATGGGCGTGGCCGGATGCGGCAAGAGCTGCATTGCATCGGCCATCGCCGCCTACAGCGGCGGCCTACTGATCGAAGGCGACGCCTTCCACCCCCAGGCCAACATCGACAAGATGAGCGCGGGTATCCCGCTCGATGACGACGACCGTGCCGGGTGGCTGCTACGGCTGGGTCAGGAACTGCAATCGGCCAGCCAGGCCGGTGGCCGGCCTATCCTCACCTGTTCGGCGCTCAAGCGCAGCTACCGCGACACGCTGCGCGCTGCCATGCCGGGACTGATGTTCGTCTTCCTGAAGCTGTCTCCGGCCCAGGCCGAGCAGCGAGTGCTTTCGCGGCCAGGGCATTTCATGCCAGCCAGCCTCATCGAGAGCCAGTTCGCCGCCCTCGAACCGCCCTACGATGAACCGCTCACCCTGACCCTGGACGCCACGCAGCCGATCGTGGCGCTTGCCGAGGCCGTGGACGACTGGCTCAAGCAGAGCGACAAGCAAAGTGTGGCGCAGACTGCCTGAGTGCAGGCGCACTTTGCTCGGCCAAGACAGCGCTGTCTCGCCGTGATCACTCACTGAATCTCAACCAAGCTCCGTCAAAAACAACGATAAGACCGAGGCCTACATACCATGTTCGGACTGGCTACTGATACTTTCCTGCTGCTCGACGCGCTGGTAACCATCGTCGGGTTGATCTTGCTGATCACCCATTTCAAGGTGCATCCCTTCGTGGCCCTCACCCTGGCTGCCGGCTTTCTTGGCCTGACCTCGGGCATGCCGGTGGCCAAGGTCATGAAGTCTTTCCAGGACGGCTTTGGGGGCGTACTGGGGTTCGTCGGCATCGTCCTGGCATTGGGAACGATGCTGGGCAAGCTGATGGCCGATTCAGGCGGGGCCGACCAGATCGCCCAGACGCTCATCCGGGCCTTCGGTAAAAAGAACGTGCACTGGGCGATGATGTTCGCTGCGTTTCTGGTGGGCATCCCGCTGTTCTTCGAAATCGGTTTCGTGTTGCTCATTCCCCTGGTGTTCATCGTCGCACGGCGCTCCGGGGTTTCGCTGATCAAGATCGGCATTCCGCTGCTGGCAGGCCTCTCGGTCGTGCACGGCCTGGTACCGCCGCACCCAGGGCCGTTGCTGGCCATCGGCATCTTCCACGCCGACATCGGCAAGACCATCTTCTATGGACTGATCGTGGCCCTGCCCACGGCCATCATCGCCGGCCCGCTGTTCGGCAACTTCATCTCGCGCTACATCCCGGGCCATCCTTCCCAAGAGCTGATGGATCAGATTGCCAAGGAATCCGACCAGGCCAATCTGCCAAGTTTCAGCGTAACGCTGATCACCGTGTTGTTGCCGGTTGTGCTGATGCTGCTCAAGACATTCGCCGATGTGGTGCTGCCTGCCGAGCACATCGTGCGCCAATGGATGGACTTGATCGGTCACCCCATCACCGCCCTGCTCGCCGCCTTGCTGCTGGCGTTCTATACCTTCGGCTCGGCGCGCGGCTTCAATCGCCAGCAGATCATGAAAATGCTCGATCACAGCCTCGCGCCCACTGCCGCCATCGTCCTGATCGTGGGCGCAGGCGGCGGCTTCAAGCAGATGTTGGTCGATACCGGGGTGGGCAACGTAATCGGGCAGATGGCTGTTCAGGCAGAAATTTCCCCGATCCTGTTGGCCTGGTTGGTGGCCGCGGTCATTCGCATCGCAACCGGTTCGGCTACCGTGGCCACCATCACCGGCGCAGGCATCGTGGCGCCCGTCATCGACCTGGTGCCCGGCGTCAACCGTGAATTGCTGGTGCTCGCCACCGGCGCCGGCTCGCTGATCCTTTCGCATGTCAACGATGCCGGGTTCTGGCTGGTCAAGCAGTACTTCAACATGACCGTGGCCGAGACCTTCAAGACCTGGAGCATGATGGAAACGCTGCTGTCGGTCGTCGGTATCGTGTTCATCATGCTGCTGTCGCTGGTGGTGTGACCGTTGATCGGGGTGCTGGCACTTTGAACTATCGGGCAGGGCCCAACGTAACGAACATGCCCTGCCCGAAGCAAAGGAGACTGCCATGAATCGCCCCAGCATCTTGCTGCTTGCCCTGCTTGCCTCACCCTTGGCCCTGGCCGCCGGTACCGGGCCAACCTACCCGGACGACCCACACAACCAGGCACCCACGCCCGGCGCGGACAGCACCCTGAACCCCATCGAGAAGCCGATGCCGCGCGATACCGACCCGCGGCTTCAGGGCAACGACCCGGACAGCCCGCCAGCCCAGCAAAATGACAATCGAGACCTGCCCGGCATGGACGGCAGCGGCTCCGAAGGCAGCGCTGGGAAAGGTGCAGCAGGCCAGGGCGCCAGCCAGCCTTGACGCAAAGGGGCGCCCTGAGCGCCCCCGCTCGGCATGGGGGCTAGCATCGTCACGAGGTGATGAGTGATCGGTTCATATCATTCACCATGATAATAACCTTCAGCCCATTCGATTCGTTCCCCACGCGCAACACACTCACACTCCGCCCATTCCTAATATATTGGCGGAGTTCTCCATGGAGCAGTCACTCAAACCTTTCGGTGTTCCACTCGCAGCCCTTGCAGTGGTGGCGCTTGGCGCTTGCAGCAAGACGCCCGACGCGGCGCAGGCTCCAACTGCGCCGAAGGTCACCGTGGCCAAGGTGATCGAGCAGCCGATCAACGAATGGGACGAGTTCACCGGACGCCTCGAAGCGCCGGAAACCGTCGAAGTTCGCCCACGTGTTTCGGGCCAGATCGACCAAGTGGCGTTCACCGAAGGTGCCCAGGTACGCAAGGGCGAGTTGCTGTTCCAGATCGATCCCCGCCCCTTCCAGGCCGAAGTCCGCCGCCTCGAAGCCCAGTTGCAGCAAGCCAAGGCCAGCGCCATCCGCAGCGCCAATGAAGCGCGCCGCGGTGAGCGGCTGCGTGACAGCAACGCCATTTCCGCGGAACTGGCAGAGTCGCGCAACAGCGCTGCTGCCGAAGCCCGGGCCGGTGTCGATGCCATCCAGGCTCAACTCGACCTGGCGCGTCTGAACCTGAGTTTCACGCGCGTTACCTCCCCTATCAATGGGCGCGTAAGCCGCGCGCAGTTCACCGCAGGCAACATCGTCACCGCCGATATCACGCCGCTTACCAGCGTGGTGTCGACCGACAAGGTCTATGCCTATTTCGATGCCGACGAGCGCGTCTACCTCAAGTACACGCAGCTTGCCCGCCAAGGCCAGCGTGGCCAGACCACCCCGGTCTACCTGGGCCTGACCAATGAAACCGGCAACCCTCACCTGGGGCAGATGAACTTCGTCGACAACCAGGTCAACCCGCGTACCGGTACCATCCGTGGCCGTGCTGTATTCGATAACCAGCGCGGGGAATTCACCCCCGGCCTTTACGCGCGCCTGAAACTGGTCGGCAGCGCACAGTACGACGCCGTGCTGATCAACGATGAAGCGGTGGGCACCGACCTTGGCAAGAAGTTCGTGCTGGTCATGGACAAGGACAACAAGGCCGCCTACCGCGCCGTCGAGTTGGGGCCAAAGCTTGAAGGCTTGCGCATCGTGCGCAGCGGGCTGGCCAAGGATGATCGCATCGTCGTCAGGGGCCTGCAACGCGTGCGGCCCGGCTCGCAGGTGACACCCGAAGAAGCGCCGATGGCCAGCGAGCAGACACTCGCCGCGCTTGCCCAGCAGCGCCAGGCCTTGGAAGCGAGCAGCAACGCGCCGAAAGTCGCCGGCAACATCAACAAGGACGCCAGTGCGCCTGCGCCGCGCGGCTGAGGAACCTCATCGATGAACTTCTCCAAATTCTTCATCACCCGGCCCATTTTCGCTGCGGTGCTATCACTGGTGCTGCTGATTGCAGGCTCCATTTCGCTGTTCCAGCTCCCCATCAGCGAATACCCCGAGGTCGTTCCACCCACGGTCGTCGTGCGCGCCAACTTCCCGGGCGCCAATCCCAAGGTCATCGGCGAAACCGTCGCCGCGCCCCTGGAACAGGCCATCACGGGGGTCGAGAACATGCTCTACATGTCCTCCCAGTCGACCTCCGACGGCAAGCTGACCCTG
>CAURYQ010000099.1:0-14798 GCA_963529135.1 uncultured Pseudomonas sp.
CTGTAGTCGGCCAGCACCGGCGCCTCGAAGAGGCTGCGCAAGCTCAGCTGGATGCCCAATGCTTCGGCCAGCACTGCCGTGACCTGGGTAGCGGCGATGGAATTGCCGCCCAGCAGCATGAAGTGATCGTCCGCCGCCACGGCTTCGACCTTGAGGATGTCACACCACACGCGAGCGATGCGCGTCTGCAGCCCGTCGCCGGTAAGTGCGCCGGCGGCAGGCAGATCAGGCTGGGGAAAGCGTGCGTAGCAATCCAGAGTGCCGTCGCCCATGCGCAGGCCACAGGCCGAACGCTGGAGTTTACCGCTGGACGTCTTGGGCAGGGCTCCAGGGTTCAGTAGCAGAACCACGGCCGGGGCCTGGCGGCAGGCATCGGCGACTACCTGGCGAAGCGTCTTGATCAGCGCCTCGGGCGCGGTCGTCTTCTGCACGTTGCGGCTGATTTCCACGGCCACGCCAATGGCTTGCTCACCCTCGTGCTCCACAGCGAATACGGCCACCCTGCCCTTGCGCAAGGCCGAGACTTCACGCTCGAGGGTTTTTTCCAGGTCCTGTGGGTAGAGGTTCTGCCCGCGTACGATCAGCATGTCTTTGAGGCGACCGGTCACGAACACCTCGCCGCCGCGCATAAAGCCCAAGTCGCCTGTGCGCAACCAACGCTGGCCATCCCTCTCGACGAACGTCTGGGCGCTGGCCTCGGCGTTGCGCCAGTACCCATGAGCAATGCTTGGTCCACTGGCCCAGATTTCCCCCACCTGGTTGTCTGCCAGCACCTTGCATTGCTGGGGGTCGACGATGCGCACGGCGTGCCCGGGCTGTGGCCAGCCGCAGCTCATCACTACGTTGCCCTTGCCCGCTTCGGCACGGTTGGCGGCCAACGCCTGGGCATCGAGTTCAAGCGCCCCAATGCCTTCACCGCGGCGGCTGCCGCTGACGAACAGGGTCGCCTCTGCCAGACCATAGCTGGCGAAGAAGCTCTGCCGGTCGAAGCCGCAGGCCTGGAACGTGTCGGCGAAGGTCGTCAGGCTGTCGTGGCGGATCGGTTCGGAACCCGAGTACGCCACCCGCCAGCGGCTCAGGTCTAGGCTGGCCAGGGAAGCCTGGCTGACCCGCTCGCTGCACAGACGATAGGCAAAGTCGGGGCCGCCGCTAATGGTGCCGCCGTACTCGCTGATCGCTTGCAACCACCGCAATGGCCGCGCCAGGAAGTAGCCAGGCGACATCAGCACACAGGGCACGCCGCTGAAGATCGGCTGCAGCAACCCGCCGATCAAGCCCATGTCGTGGTAGAGCGGCAGCCAGCTGACGATCACGTCATCCGGATTCAGATCGATACCGAAGCCGTGGCGTATCAGCTGCTCGTTCGCCACCAGATTGCCGTGGCTGACCTGCACTCCTTTGGGCAGGGCCGTGGAACCGGAGGTGTATTGCAAAAACGCGATGTCGTGAGGCTGCAGCGCAGGTGCCTGCCAGCCTGTCGCCAGTGCTGGGTCGAGGTCGTCCACGGCCAGCAGCTCGGGGCCCTGCGCGGCGTGCAGTGCTTCCAGGCCTTGCAGCCCTTCACGCAGTGCCGCCACGGTCAGCAGCAGGCGTGGCTCGGCGTCGTCGATGATCGAGAGCAGGCGCTCCTGGTGGTGCTGGCGTGCGGACTCCGGCGGATAGGCCGGCACCGCGATGATGCCGGCGTACAGGCAGCCGAAGAACGCCGCGACGTAATCCGGGCCGCTTGGGAACAACAGCACGGCACGGTCCCCGAACGTGGCCCGCGCCTGAAGTGCAGTGGCGATGGCGCGCGCACGCTGATCGAGCGCTTGGTAGGTGAGCACGGCCTGTTCGCCGGGCGCATCGGCCAGAAAGCGCAAGGCGATCTTGTCCGGGCTCTGTACGGCGCGTTGCATCAGGGCCTGGACCAGCGAAGTCGGGAGTTCGAAGGCATGCGTCATGGGGTGTTCCTGCCGGTGTCGGGTTGGGCGGGCCGGTGTGGCCACCTGCAGGGGCGGACAGCATCAGCGGCCGGGGATGTACAGAGGGGAACGGATGGGCCCGGGCAGAAATTAGCGCAGCGCAGGGGTAGCCGGAGAAAAGACGGTGGGGGAGCGAACGCTAAACGCTACCGCTTCAATCTGCCGATTGACGGCGGCACAGGCGTGTCGCTTGGAATTGAAAGATACAGATACTAATTTCGTTTCGTATTTGACAATCATTATCATTCTGAATAGCTTGTCGCTCGTCCCAGGACGTGTCCTACAACTCGATGCGTTCGCTACCCCTATGCAACCAGGTGATTTCCATGGCGGAACAATTGTCCACAAGTAAGTGCGATTCACCACTGCTCCAAGCTTTCGTAGAAAACCGCAGCATCTTGCTGAAGATCGCCGCACGCATTACCGGCTGCCGCTCACGGGCCGAGGACGTGGTGCAGGACGCATTCTTCAGGCTCGGCAGCGCCCCGCAAATCACCTCGTCGTTCAAGGCGCAGCTGAGCTACCTGTTCCAGATCGTGCGCAACCTGGCCATCGACCACTACCGCAAGCAGGCGATGGAGTTGAAATACTCCGGCAGCGAGGAAGAAGGGTTGAACGTGGTCATCCAGAATGCATCGCCTGAAGCCACCCACATCAACCTCGCGGCCTTGGACGACATCGCCCGGGCCTTGAACGAGCTGCCGCCACGCACCCGCTATGCATTCGAGATGTATCGCCTGCATGGCGTGCCACAAAAAGACATCGCCAAGGAGCTGGGGGTCTCCCCTACCCTGGTCAACTTCATGATTCGCGATGCGTTGGTGCATTGCCGGAAGATGACGCGGTAGGACGGTGGGGCGTCGCCCGGCAAGGCCGCTCTGCATTGTCCGTGTCTGGTTTTCAAGTGCGATGCCAGGCAGCCGTCCCATCCGCTGACACTGCCTCAGCGGATGAGCCGCGCCCCCGCTATCGCCGTAAGGACTTTACGCAAGCTCGCCGCTTCGCGCCCGCCCTCAAGCCAACGCACACCGCTCAAAAAACCGCTCCCGCCCCAGAATCATCAACGCCGCGCGTTTGTGCGGGAAATCGAATTCCTTGTCGCAGTGGAAGCACTGGTCGTGCATGTAGCCGATCATGCGGGCATTGTCGGCACGTGGCTCGGCGACGACGCGCTGGGTGCGAGGGTCATCCAGGAACAGGTAATGCACCAGCGCCGAGAGCCAACTGGCCACCTTGTGCGGACCACGGTGTTGCTGCTCGCCCACCAGCATGTGGATGCCACGGTCATAATCATCGGCCGGGTAGAACGGAGCAATGCGGTCTTCCTTGGCCCAATAGGCTTCGAAATAGGCAAACGGTTGGTCATCGAAGCAACCAATCAAGGTCAGGGTATGCGGGTCGGCTTCGAGCTTGGCCAGGTATTCGCGGTGCTGCGCCAGGCTGCCGCCCTCTTGCCAGAATGCCTCGACGCGTGGGTCGTTCTGCCAGCGGTTGAAACGCTCAAGGTCCTGCTCGATCTCCAGCGTGCGCAGCGACACCCAACTGCCCAGCCGTGCATCGAAGCGCCGATACACTTCGCCCCGTGGCTTGGGGGGTCGCAGCGGATGGCGCTTGCCAGTGCTGATGCGCATCTGTTGCGGGTACACCGCCCCCGGCGAGTCACCCAGCCATGGCTGGGGCAGTTGCCAGAACAGAGCCCGCTCGCACAGGTAGTGCCCAGGTTGCTCATCGCTCACCAGCAAGCCGCTGGCCAGCGCCTGCGTGGGCACGTCAGGTAGCCGCCAGGTCAGCGTCTGGCAGGTGACGTCCCGCGACAATAACCAATAGCACGCTGCCCACAGTGCCTGATAAGGGCGCTCTGAGCAGAGACGCTCTACCTCAATGACCATGACGCCTTGTGTGTGCAACCGCAAGGTGATCAAGGGCCGACCTTCGAGCGACAGGCTCAGGAGGCTGTCGCGCTGCTCGGCGCTCAGGCTGCGCCAGCGAGGGGGGAACAGTGTGTGCAAAGCAGCTTCTGACGGCATGGGCGTTACTCGGTGACGTGAAAGAAAGGCTCACTGTGCAGAACGATGTCACCTGGCCGGGATTTAGGCGCTTGCGTTGATCGGGCTACGGGCGCCCGGCCGTGACCGTGATGCCGTAAGGCTCGAAGATGCGGGCCAGCTCGCCCTTGTCGCGCAGCGCCTGCAACAGTTGGGCGAACGCCGTGGCCGACAACGGTCCACCGGCGCGCAACACGGCGTAGTGGTGATAGACCTGGTCGATCCGCCCGGACGCCGCCAGCAGGCCCTGGCTTGAGGGGTTACGCGCCAGAAAGTCGCTCAGGTACGAGCGCGTGACCAACGCGATGTCGGCGCGACCCGCCTGCACCATCAACAGGTTGCTGTCGTGGGAATAGGTCAAGGTCGCATTGAAGGCCTGGCGCAGGTAGACCGGGTCGGCGTTGAACCCTGCAAAGGCGTAGTGGTAGCCGTTGAACATCGCCAGGCGCTTGCCGTGCAGGTCATCGACATAATGTGGGTCGGCCAGGCTGCTCGTGCGCCCCACGAACACTTCGGCGTCTTCAAGGCCCATGTCCACCGCCTGGTGAGGTACTTGCGCCCAGCCCCATTGCGGGTTCTCGAAGACGGCCATATCGGTTCGGCCTTGCAGCAGGTCGCCAAAGCGCCGTGGTACCGAAGTAGGCACCAGCACGAAGCGATAGTGGGGTTGCAGCTGGTTCAGCGCATCGATCAGCTGCGTCAGCAGCCCGGTACCCGCACCTTGCTCGGGCCGCACGGTATAGGGTGGAAAATGCGCAGCCCCGACCCGAACTTCGACGTGCTCGTTGGCGCGTGCCGGGGGCGCCAACCAGCAGGCGGCAGACAACAACAGTGCGGACAGGACCTTCAGGCCGGGCGCTAGGGTCAAAGCGGACACTCATCACATGCGAGAACTGGATCCGCTTAAGCTAGGCGCTTTCCGGGCAGGGCACAACCGCCGTGCCCTGCCCTTTACGCCAAAGCAGGCGGCAAAATGCCAGGAGGTGTCGCGCGGCTGGACTTTGGCTACGCTCTAGCAGGATCTACAAGGGAGCCTGACATGGGCCATTGGTTGGTGATCGACCTTGAAGCGACGACAGACGACGGCGGATGGCCGCTCGCGGATATGGAAGTAATCGAAATCGGCGCGAGCCTGGTGACGGGCGACGGCCGGGAGGTCGATCATTTCCAGCGTTTCGTGCGGCCGCGCAGGCGGCCTCAGCTTACCCCGTTCTGCCGCGAGCTGACGCACATCAGCCAGGCGAACGTGGACTCGGCCGCGCCTTTCACTGAGGTATGGCCCAGTTTCGAGCGGTGGCTGGCCCACCATCGGGCGCAGCTGCAGGCCTGGGTGAGCTGGGGCGACTTCGACCGCGTGCAGTTGCTTCAGGAGTGGCAACAACACGGCCTGGACAGCGTGCTGCGGGCCGTGCCGCACATCAACCTCAAGCAGCGTTTTGCCAAGGCCCGGCATTTGCAGCGCCCCACCGGGCTCAACAGCGCCCTGCACATGGCCGGGATGCACTTCAGCGGGCAACAGCACAGGGCGTTGGAAGACGCGCGCAACACCGCACGTTTGCTGCCTTTGAGCCTACCGACCGGTTGATGCACGGGGCCATTCAAAGCGGATGACGGCGCCAGTGGCCTTGGGCATACTGGCCAGCCTTTTTGCCCTCTTCTGTTACTGGAGTCGCCCATGTTCAAGGTCAACGAGTACTTCAACGGCACCGTCAAGTCGATCGCTTTCACCGGCGAAGAAGGCCCGGCCACCGTCGGTGTAATGGCCCCTGGTGAATACGAATTCGGCACGGCCAAGCGTGAAATCATGCACGTGGTGTCGGGCGCGCTGACCGTGAAGCTGCCAGGCAGCGACACCTGGAAAACCTTCGGTGCCGGTGACAAGTTCAACGTGCCGGCCGACAGCAAGTTCCAGCTGCAGGTCAAGGTCGAAACAGCCTACCTGTGCGAATACCGCGACTAAGCGTCAGCAGCTCAAGGTCCCTCATCCAGCCCGCTATCACTGGGCATCTCGCCGGCCGAGTGCCTCACTCGGCCGCGCGCCGGCATGAGCGCGAGCTCACCCACGGCTGATCATTCATCACCTGTCCAGGAAACTCGCCACCTTGTCGGCCGCTGCCTGCAGATGCTGCTCATGGCTGAACCCCGAAGCCTTGAGGGGCTTGAGGTCGTGATCGCCTGCCACCAACCAGTCCACCTCGATCGCAGGTGACAGCGTGTAGCCCTCGACCGCCTTGCGATTGCCCAACGCATCGCGCTCGCCCTGAACGATCAGGGTTGGGGTCTGCAACCCGGCCAAATGCTCGACCCGTGGTTTTTCCGGCTTGCCCGCCGCATAGAACGGATAGCCCAGGCAGACCAGCGCATCGGCTGCCAGCTCGTCCGCCACGAGGCTGGCCATGCGTGCGCCCATCGACTTACCGCCGATCGCCACCCGGCCCGCGACCAATGGACGCACCTGCTGGTATACCTCGCGCCAGCATTGCAGCAAGGCAGGCTGCGGATTGGGGGGCCGTTTGCTTGCGCCCTGCCGTCGCTGGGCCATGTAGGGGAACTCGAAGCGCACCACGGCTACGCCACGTGCTGCAAGCCTTTGCGCCATTTCTTCCATGAATCGGCTGTCCATCGGCGCCCCTGCGCCATGGGCCAGGATCAGACAGCTCCTGTACCCCTGGCCGTGCACGATGTGTTCAGGATTGCAGCGCAAGCCTGGGACATTTCCGACCTTGGCCCATTGATCCCCGTCAATGCAGGCATTTTGCCCATTACTCATGCTTGCCTCGCTCAATAGCCTGCCAATAACCGTGGATGGGAACCCATACATGAACACAACCAGCTGTACCGCCTATAACTACAAGGTGGTCCGCCAATTCGCCATCATGACGGTGGTGTGGGGAATCGTCGGGATGGGGCTCGGCGTCTTCATCGCCGCCCAGCTTGCCTGGCCATTCCTGAACCTCGATCTCCCCTGGACCAGCTTCGGCCGCCTGCGCCCACTGCATACCAATGCGGTGATTTTCGCCTTCGGCGGCTGTGCGCTGTTCGCCACCTCCTATTATTCGGTGCAACGCACCTGCCAGACCACCCTGTTCGCGCCACGCCTGGCCGCGTTCACCTTCTGGGGTTGGCAACTGGTGATTCTGCTGGCGGCCATCAGCCTGCCGCTGGGGTACACCAGCTCCAAGGAATACGCCGAGCTGGAATGGCCCATCGACATTCTGATCACCATCGTGTGGGTGGCATATGCCGTGGTGTTCTTCGGCACCCTGATCAAACGCAACACCAAGCACATCTACGTGGGCAACTGGTTCTTCGGCGGGTTCATCCTGACCGTGGCGATGCTGCACATCGTCAACAACCTCGAATTGCCGGTCAGCCTGACCAAGTCCTACTCGGTTTACGCCGGGGCCACCGATGCCATGGTGCAATGGTGGTACGGCCACAACGCCGTAGGCTTCTTCCTGACCGCAGGCTTCCTGGGCATGATGTATTACTACGTGCCCAAGCAAGCCGAACGCCCGGTCTACTCCTACCGCCTGTCGATCGTGCACTTCTGGGCGCTGATCACCCTGTACATCTGGGCAGGCCCGCACCACCTGCACTACACCGCCCTGCCCGACTGGGCCCAATCGCTGGGCATGGTGATGTCGCTGATTCTGCTGGCACCGAGCTGGGGTGGCATGATCAACGGCATGATGACGCTGTCAGGTGCCTGGCACAAACTGCGCAGCGACCCCATCCTGCGCTTCTTGGTGGTCTCGCTGGCGTTCTACGGGATGTCCACCTTCGAAGGCCCGATGATGGCCATCAAGACCGTCAACGCCCTGTCCCACTACACCGACTGGACCATCGGCCACGTGCATGCCGGCGCCTTGGGCTGGGTGGCGATGATCTCCATCGGCGCCTTGTACCACACCATTCCGAAGGTGTTCGGCAAAGAACGCATGTACAGCATCGGCCTGATCAATGCGCACTTCTGGCTGGCCACCATCGGCACCGTGCTCTACATCGCCTCGATGTGGGTCAACGGTATCGCCCAGGGCCTGATGTGGCGCGCAGTCAACAGCGACGGCACGCTCACCTACTCGTTCGTCGAAACCCTGGTGGCCAGCCATCCAGGCTTCGTCGTGCGCTTCGTCGGCGGTGCGATCTTCCTCAGCGGCATGTTCCTGATGGCCTGGAACACCTGGCGCACGGTGCGTTCGCCAGCGCTGGACACCGTCCCTGCGAACGCCCAGCTGGCTTGAGGAGACCTGCCTGATGAAACATGAAGTCATCGAGAAAAACGTCGGCCTGCTGGCCTTGCTGATGGTTTTCGCCGTCAGCATCGGCGGCCTCACCCAGATCGTTCCGCTGTTCTTCCAGGACGTGACCAACACGCCGGTCGAGGGCATGAAGCCCTACACCGCGCTGCAACTCGAAGGCCGTGACATCTACATCCGCGAGGGCTGCGTGGGCTGCCACTCACAGATGATCCGCCCGTTCCGCGCCGAAACCGAACGCTACGGCCATTATTCGGTTGCCGGTGAAAGCGTATGGGACCACCCGTTCCTGTGGGGTTCCAAGCGCACCGGGCCGGACCTGGCACGGGTCGGCGGACGTTACTCGGACGACTGGCACCGCGCGCACCTGTACAACCCGCGCAACGTGGTGCCGGAATCGAAGATGCCGTCGTATCCGTGGCTGGTGGCCGATCAGGTCGACAACAGCCACACCGACACCAAGATGCGCGTGCTGCGTACCTTGGGCGTGCCTTACACCGACGAGGACATTGCCGGCGCCCGCGAGGCGGTCAAGAACAAGAGCGAAATGGACGCTCTGGTCGCCTACCTGCAGGTGCTGGGCACCTCGATCAAGAACAAGAGGTGAATGCGATGCAAATGGACATCGGCATGATCCGCGGCCTGGGCACCTTGGTGGTGATGATCGCCTTCATCGGCCTGAGCCTGTGGGTATTCAACCGGCGCCGCGACCGGGATTTCGCCGAAGCGCGGCTGCTGCCCTTCGTCGACGACCGCCTGCCTCCCGCCGGACAGGACCCTGAAACCCGTGCAGCTGCTAGGAGCAAAGCACAATGACCGCCTTCTGGAGTACCTACATCAGCGTACTGACCATCGGCAGCCTGATCGGCCTGACCTGGCTGTTGCTCGGCACGCGCAAAGGGCAGAGCAACAGCACGACCGACCAGACCATGGGTCACAGCTTCGATGGCATCGAGGAGTATGACAACCCGCTACCCAAATGGTGGTTCTGGTTGTTCGTCGGCACCCTGGTGTTCGGCGCAGGCTACCTCGTGCTGTACCCGGGCCTGGGCAACTGGAAAGGCATCCTGCCCGGTTACGAGGATGGCTGGACCGGCGTCAACGAATGGCAGAAGGAGATGGACAAGGCCGACGCCAAGTTTGGCCCGATCTTCGCCAAGTACGCCGCCATGCCTGTGGAAGAAGTGGCCAAGGACCCGCAGGCGCTGAAAATGGGCAGCCGCCTGTTCGCGTCCAACTGCTCGGTCTGCCATGGCTCGGATGCCAAAGGCGCCTATGGCTTTCCCAACCTGTCTGACAACGACTGGCGCTGGGGTGGCGAGCCTGAAACGATCAAGGCCTCGATCATGAATGGCCGGCACGGGGTAATGCCGGCCTGGGCCGAGGTGATCGGTGAACAAGGCGTGGCGGACGTGGCAGCGTTCGTGCTGACCAACCTTGATGGGCGCAAGCTGCCCGAGGGCGTCAAGGCCGACCTGGTCAAGGGCAAGGAACTGTTCGCCGGCAATTGCGTGGCGTGCCACGGGCCCGAAGGCAAGGGGACCCCAGCCATGGGCGCGCCGGACTTGACCCACCCGCAGGCGTTCATCTATGGATCGAGCTTCGCCCAGTTGCAGCAGACCATCCGCTATGGCCGCCAGGGCCAGATGCCAGCGCAGGCGGACATCCAGGGCAATGACAAGGTGCACTTGCTGGCTGCATACGTCTATAGCCTCTCGCAGCGCGATATGGCGCAGGATGTGACGGTGAAATAGCACCCCAGACGTTCACCTTGCCCGTTCCAGAGCGCCGCTTTTAGCGGCGCTTTTTCATTTGGGCGTGGGGTGGCAGGCCCCATTCAAAAGCCTGACCGTTCGATCAGAAAAAACCGAGAAACGGTACACATTACAATTATTTATTTGTGTACAATCCAAAACACCCCCGTTCACTGCGTGCCACTATCGAACAGGGCTGGAGACGGGTCGGCGTACCAAAGTTGCGTTGCGGTAACCCAGGGGGTTTCCGATACTGACGCCGATTTCGACCAACAAGAACATAAAACCGTGGAACCTTAGAATGAGCACTGCAATCAGTCCGACTGCTTATAACTACAAGGTCGTCCGCCAGTTCGCCATCATGACGGTGGTCTGGGGGATCATCGGCATGGGCCTCGGCGTCTTCATCGCCTCGCAGCTGGTGTGGCCGCAGCTGAACCTGGACCTGCCCTGGACCAGCTTCGGCCGCCTGCGCCCGCTGCACACCAACCTGGTGATCTTCGCCTTCGGCGGTTGTGCACTGTTCGGCACCAGCTACTACGTGGTCCAGCGCACCTGCCAGGCACGGCTGATCTCCGACCGGCTGGCCGCGTTCACCTTCTGGGGTTGGCAGGCCGTGATCGTCGGTGCCCTGATCACGCTGCCCATGGGTTACACCACCACCAAGGAATACGCCGAGCTCGAATGGCCTTTGGCAATTCTGCTGACCATCGTCTGGGTCGCCTACGGCGCCGTGTTCTTCGGCACCATCGTCAAGCGCAAGACCAAGCACATCTACGTCGGCAACTGGTTCTACGGCGCTTTCATCGTGGTCACCGCGATGCTGCACATCGTCAACCACATCTCGCTGCCGGTCAGCCTGTTCAAGTCGTACTCGGCCTATTCGGGCGCAACCGATGCCATGATCCAATGGTGGTATGGCCACAACGCCGTAGGCTTCTTCCTGACCACGGGCTTCCTGGGCATGATGTACTACTTCGTGCCCAAGCAGGCCGAACGGCCCATCTATTCGTACCGCCTGTCCATCGTGCACTTCTGGGCGCTGATCACCCTGTACATCTGGGCAGGCCCCCATCATTTGCACTACACCGCCCTGCCCGACTGGGCCCAGTCGCTGGGCATGGTGATGTCGATCATTCTGCTGGCCCCGAGCTGGGGTGGCATGATCAACGGCATGATGACCCTCTCCGGTGCCTGGCATAAATTGCGCACCGACCCGATCCTGCGCTTTCTGGTGGTGTCGCTGGCCTTCTACGGCATGTCCACCTTCGAAGGCCCGATGATGGCCATCAAGACCGTGAACTCGCTGTCGCACTACACCGACTGGACCATCGGCCACGTGCACGCCGGGGCCCTGGGGTGGGTCGCGATGATCTCGATCGGCGCCGTGTACCACATGATCCCGCGCCTGTATGGGCGTGAGCAGATGCACAGCATCGGCCTGATCAACGCCCACTTCTGGCTGGCGACCATCGGCACCGTGCTGTACATCGCCTCGATGTGGGTCAACGGCATCACCCAAGGCCTGATGTGGCGCGCCATCAACGATGACGGCACCCTCACCTACTCCTTCGTCGAAGCCCTGCAGGCCAGCCATCCGGGCTACATCGTGCGCGCGCTGGGCGGCGCGTTCTTCGCCAGCGGCATGCTGCTGATGGCTTACAACGTGCTGCGCACGGTGCGCGGGGCCAACCCGGTAGAGGCTGAAGAAGCCGCCAAGATCGCTGTCGTGGGAGCGCACTGATGAAGCATGAAGCCGTAGAGAAGAACATCGGCCTGCTGGCCTTCTTCATGGTGATTGCCGTCAGCATCGGCGGGCTCACCCAGATCGTCCCGTTGTTCTTCCAGGACGTGACCAATCAGCCGGTCGAGGGCATGAAGCCGCGCACCGCGCTCGAACTCGAAGGCCGCGACATCTACATCCGTGAAGGGTGCGTGGGCTGTCATTCGCAGATGATCCGCCCGTTCCGGGCAGAAACCGAGCGCTACGGGCATTACTCGGTCGCTGGCGAAAGCGTGTGGGACCACCCATTCCTGTGGGGCTCCAAGCGCACCGGCCCTGACCTGGCGCGAGTCGGTGGGCGCTACTCCGACGACTGGCACCGCGCCCACCTGTACAACCCGCGCAACGTGGTACCGGAGTCGAAGATGCCGGCTTACCCATGGCTGGTGGAGAACACCCTCGATGGCAAGGACACGGCCCGCAAGCTGGAGGTGCTGCGCACGCTAGGGGTGCCCTACACCGATGCCGACATCGCCAGTGCCCGTGATGCGGTCAAGGGCAAGACTGAAATGGACGCCCTGGTGGCGTACCTGCAAGGCCTTGGCACCCTCATCAAGAGCAAACGGTGACGGCGATGGATATCGGAATGATTCGCGGCCTGGGCACCGTCGTGGTGCTGGTGGCCTTCATCGGCTTGGCACTGTGGGTATTCAGCCCGCGGCGCAAGAAAGACTTCGACGAAGCGACCCAACTCCCCTTTGCGGATGACCCCGAGGCCCGCCGACACGTCGAGCATGCACAAGAAAAGGCATCCGGGAGCAAAAAACAATGACAACGTTCTGGAGTGTGTACGTCACGGTCCTGACCCTGGGCACCATCCTCGCACTGACCTGGCTGCTGCTGTCCACCCGCAAGGGCCAGCGTGAGGAAACCACCAGCGAGACCGTCGGCCACGCGTTCGACGGTATCGAGGAATACGACAACCCCCTGCCCAAATGGTGGTTCTGGCTGTTCGTCGGCACCATCGTCTTCGCCCTTGGCTACCTGGCCTTGTACCCGGGCCTGGGCAACTGGAAAGGCATCCTTCCGGGCTACGCGCACCTGGATACCGACAAGCAAACCGAGTTTTCGGACGGTCAGGCCGGCTGGAGCGGTGTGCACGAATGGGAGAAGGAACTGGCCAAGGCCGACGCCCGGTTCGGGCCGATCTTCGCCAAGTTCGCAGCCATGCCCATCGAGGAAGTGGCCAAGGACCCGCAGGCGCTGAAGATGGGCGGTCGGCTGTTCGCCTCCAATTGCTCGGTGTGCCATGGCTCCGATGCCAAGGGTGCCTACGGCTTCCCCAATCTGACCGACGACGACTGGCGCTGGGGCGGCGAGCCGACCACCATCAAGGCCTCGATCATGAACGGGCGCCACGGCGTGATGCCGGCCTGGGCCGAGGTACTGGGCGAACAGGGCGTGGCCGATGTGGCCGCCTACGTGCTGACCAATCTGGACGGTCGCCGGCTGCCGGAAGGCATCAATGCCGACCCGGACAAGGGCAAGGCGATCTTCGCCACCAGCTGCGTGGCGTGTCACGGCCCTGAGGGCAAGGGCACCCCGGCCATGGGCGCTCCCAACCTGACCCATCCTCAGGCGTTCATCTATGGGTCGAGCTTCGCGCAGTTGCAGCAGACCATTCGCTACGGTCGCCAGGGACAGATGCCGGCTCAGGCGCAGTTGCAGGGTAACGACCGGGTGCATTTGCTGGCGGCTTACGTATACAGCCTGTCGCATCAGCCAGAGCCCGCTGAAAAAACCGAATGAGGCCTCTGCAAAGTTGCCAACTGCCAGCCACGTCATGCTCGATCAGGCCAACCGGGGGTGTGTGACCCGGTTGCGCTGCTGGCCTGTGGAGGCGAGTGGCTCCAGCAAGCCGGCAACAAATGCGTCACCTGCTGACCTGGATCAATTGACACTTCCCATATCACGTTTCACAAGATCAACCCAATGCGGCCAAAGGTCGCAGACCGGTCTGAACGCCCGACAGGGGCGTATCATGGCCGCGCAGCGCTAGCAGATTGCGCGAGACTGCGGCCGGCATGCACTGGCCGCGGCGTTTCTCCACTGCCGTGGGACATGATGATGAGCAAGCACATTCCGGTACATGATGTAACCCCGCCTGCCAACACAGGAAAGGACTCCGTCGACCTCTACGCCTCGCGCGAAAAAATCTACACCCGTGCCTTCACCGGCCTGTTCAGGCGCTTGCGCATGGCGGGCGGCGCGGTGCTGTTGGTGCTGTACTTCGGCACCGTCTGGCTCAATTGGGGCGGCCACCAGGCCGTGTGGTGGAACCTGCCGGAGCGCAAGTTCTACATCTTCGGCGCCACCATATGGCCCCAGGACTTCATCTTGCTCTCGGGCATTCTCATCGTGGCCGCGTTCGGCCTGTTCTTCATCACCGTGTTCGCTGGCCGAGTATGGTGCGGCTATACCTGCCCGCAAAGCGTGTGGACATGGATCTACATGTGGTGCGAAAAAGTCACCGAGGGTGATCGCAACCAGCGCATGAAACTGGACAGGGCGCCCATGAGCGCCAACAAGTTCGCCCGCAAGTTCGCCAAACACAGCCTGTGGCTGCTGATCGGCTTCGTCACCGGCCTGACCTTCGTCGGCTACTTCGCTCCGATCCGGGAACTGGTCGTCGAGTTCTTCACCGGTCAGGCAGACGGCTGGGCCTACTTCTGGGTCGGTTTCTTCACCCTGGCCACCTACGGCAACGCCGGTTGGCTGCGTGAGCAGGTGTGCGTGTACATGTGCCCCTACGCACGCTTTCAAAGCGTGATGTTCGACAAGGACACGCTGATCGTGTCCTACGACCCGCGTCGCGGGGAAACCCGGGGGCCGCGCAAAAAGGACGTTGACTACAAGGCCAAGGGGCTGGGTGACTGCGTCGATTGCACCCTGTGCGTGCAAGTGTGCCCGACCGGCATCGACATCCGCGATGGCCTGCAGATCGAGTGCATCGGCTGCGCCGCGTGCATCGACGCCTGCGACAGCATCATGGA
>CAURYQ010000100.1:0-14425 GCA_963529135.1 uncultured Pseudomonas sp.
ATGGGGGCTGAAATCCTGGGGCTGCTGCGCAGCCCATCGCGGCGCGAGGCCGCTCCCACCCGGTAGAGGGCGTTTTTCTGTCAGATTAGCTACCGATTGGGTCGCGTGGTGGGCTTGGCCGTTGTGGTGTGATGCTGGGATCTGGGGCTGCTACGCGGCCCATCGATCCATTGTGGGAGCGGTCTTGTGCCGCGATGGGCTGCGCAGCAGCCCCCAGGATTTCAGCCCGTACCTCAAATCGCCGGGGCCGCTATGCGGCCCATCGCGGCGATCTTTCCTGGGTCACGCGATCCACTGTGGGAGCCGGCTGTCTTTCACCTACCACCGACCAGATTTCAGCTCGCACCTCAAATCGCCGGGGCCGCTGCGCGGCCCATCGCGGCACGAGGCCGCTCCCACATGGATCGCGTGCTCCCGCCAAATCACCAAGTCATCGGAACGCGTGCTCCCGCCAGATCATCGCCCAGACAACCCATCAAACGCCTTGTCCAACCCAACCTCCGCATCCACCAGCTTCTGCCGCCGTTGCTGCATCCACGCCTGATCCTCCTTCAACCGTGCCTGCGCCTCAGCCAACATGCGCCGCACTTCTTCAGGCTGTGGCCCACCGGTGCCCTTGCGGCTTTGCACCATCGCGCGCGGGGACAGGCTGGCGCGAAAATCCGCTTCGCTCAGGGGCAGGGTGTTGTCTTTCCATTTGTATTTGTCCGCCGCCTGGGTGAACAACGCCTGCGCATCGGTGTAGGCGAAGTTCTTCGGCAAGGTGCCGTCGGCGCGGGCCTTTTCGACGATCAGCGAGGCGAAGCTGTGGCCAATGCGGAACGGTATGCGGTGCTTGCGCTCCAGGGTGTCGGCCAGCTCCATGGAGGTGGTCCAGTCGGCGTCCAGTTCTTCTTCGGCGCGGGCGGCGTTGATTTTCAGTGCATCGAGCACTTGGTCCAGGCGCTTGAACATGTCATCGGTCGAGCGGAACAGGCCCAGGTCGTCGAAGGCGGCCTTGTAGTCGGTCATGCCAGTGGTGACGTTGTGGGCGCGCAAGGTAGTGGCGTTGGCCAGGCCGACCACGTCGGAGGCGGCTTCGCGGGTGCGCATCAAGAGGCCAGGGTTGCGCTTTTGCGGCATGGCGCTGCTGGTGTAGGTGGCGCCTTCGTCGAGCAACAGCCAGGGGCGGGTCTGGTGGTACTGGGTGTGGATGTCGCCGATGAAGGCGCCGATGCGGATGGCCGAGGATGAAACAAGGCCGGCAGCCTCCAGCGGGATGTCGTAGGTCGAGACCTGGCTGGCGTCCAGCGAGTTCTCGCGCACGCCGTCAAAACCCAGCAGCTGGGCCAGGCGTTCGCGGTTGATGGGGTAGCCGGAGTTGGCCAGCACGGCGGTGCCCATGGGGCTGAGGTTCAGGCGGGCGTACAGCTCGTGCAGGCGCTGGGCATCGCGCTCGAACGCGGCCTCGTAGGCCAGCAGGTAGTGGGCGTAGCTGATGGGCATGGCTTGGACGCCGTTGGTGTAGGCCGGCACCAGGGTGTCGACGTGCTGGGCGGCGAGCTTGAGCAAGCGCTGGCGGGTGGCGTCCAGGGCATCGCCATAGGCCAGCACGTGGCTGCGCAGCGAGGCCAGGCGGTAGGTGGCGTACATGTCCTGGCGGCTGCGGCCTGAGTGAATCAGCGACGCTTCAGGGCCGACCTTGTCGGTGATGATTTGCTCCAGTTGCAGCACATCGCTGGGGCGTTTGCCGTCAGGCTGGTTGGCCTGGTCGATGGCGTGGCGCACGCCGCCGGCAATGGTGGCGGCCTGTTCGGCGGTGACGATGCCGGTTTCCTTGAGCATCACCAACGAGGCTTTGTTGATGCGGTTGAGGTAGTCGAACTGGGTTTCGCCGTGGTGCTGCCTGTCGGGCGCCTTTTCCACGAAGGCGCCAATCTTGCGGGCCTGCTCGGCGCACTCGGCGGTGGTTTTGCACGGGTTGTCGGCGGTGTTGGCGGCGTGGGTTGCGGGGCTGGTGAGCCAGGCGCAGGCGATGGCGACGCAAAGCAGTGATCTTGTTGTTGTCATGGCGGGTCCGCTCGGTGGGCTTGAGAAAGGCTGGCGGGCTGGTGACACCTTTGGAGGGCCAAGCTACACCCCGGCACCTGGGGCCGGAAGTGAAACCACCGCCTGCAAGGCGGTGGCGTTGGGGCACAGGCGATAACCAGGCCGCCCGCTACGGCATGCCCAGGAATTCGGGCAAGGCCAGGGAGATGTACGGCACGTAGGTCACCAGAATCAGGAACAGCAGCAGAATCGACAGCCACGGCAATGCTGCGCGAATGGTCTGGCCCAATGTTAAGCCCGTCACGGCACTGGTCACGAACAGGTTCAACCCCACTGGCGGGTGAACCAACCCGATCTCCATGTTCACCACCATCACGATGCCCAGGTGAATCGGGTCGATGCCCAGTTCCATGGCGATGGGGAAGAAGATCGGCGCCAGAATCAGGATGATCGCCGACGGCTCCATGAAGCTGCCGGCAATCAGCAGCACCACGTTGACCATGATCAGGAAGCCGATGGGCGTCAGGCCCTCGGAAAGCACCCACTGGGTGATCTGCTGCGGGATCTGCTCGGTGGTCAGTACATGGGCGAACAGCATGGCGTTGGCGATGATGAACAGCAGCATGATGGTCAGCCGCCCAGACTCCAGCAGCACCTTGGGGCATTCCCGCCAAGTCATGTCCTTGTACACGAACAGGGCGATGAACGCCGAATACACCGCCGCCACGGCCGCCGCTTCGGTGGGGGTGAACATACCGCTGTAGATGCCGCCCAGGATGATCACTAGCAGCAACAGGCCCCAGAACGCTCGCCGCGCCGCCGTCAGCCATTCGCGGAAACTGGCACGTGGCTGGGCAGGCAACTTCTTGACCCGCGCCACGATGTAGATGGCCACCATCAGCGACACGCCTAGCAAGATGCCCGGGATCACGCCAGCCATGAACAGCTTGCCCACCGAGGTTTCGGTCGCGGCCGAATACACCACCATCACGATCGACGGCGGGATCAGGATGCCCAGCGTACCGGCGTTGCAGATGATCCCGGCACCGAACTCCTTCGGGTAACCCGAGCGCACCATACCGGCCACGGCGATCGAACCCACCGCTGCCACCGTGGCGGGCGAGGAACCGGACAGCGCGGCGAACAGCATGCACGCCAGCACGGCGGCAATGGCAAGGCCACCGCGAATGTGCCCCACGCAGGCGTTGGCGAAATCGATCAGCCGCTGGGCCACGCCGCCGGTGGTCATGAAGGCGCCAGACAACAGGAAGAAGGGAATGGCCAGGAAGGTGTAGCTATCGGAGGTTTCGAACAGCTTGATCGCCAGCGAGCTGAGTGAATCCTGGCTGAACAGCAGGATCGACACCGCGCCCGACAGGCCCAGGGAAATGGCGATGGGCACGCCCAGGAACATGAAGATGAACAGCAGCAGGAACAGGCAAATAACGGTCATCGCTGCGACTCCTCACCGGGGTTGGCCAGTTTGCTCGCCTCGGCCGCTTCGTCGGCCAGGCCCAGGTTGATCTGGCGGTGGGTGTAGATGCGGTAGAGGATTTCCAGGTAGCGCACGATGATCAGCGCGAACCCAAACGGCACGATCATCGCGATGTGGCCGATCTTGATGCCGTAGCGGTCCAGGTCTTCGGCACCGATGCCAGCGGCCAGCACGGCGCTGACCCACTTGATGCTGGCGACCAGGAACAGCCCGGCATAGGCCAGGCAGCAGGCGCAGGCGAGCATGGCCAGCACGCGCTGCACCGGCTTGCTGGTGCGCCTGACCAGCACGTCGACCCCAAGGTGGCCGGCGGTGCGCACGCCATAGGCGATGCCGAAGAAGATCAGCCAGCCGAACAGGGCCTTGGTCAGGGCGATGCTCCAGGTCATTTCCTGGGCGTAACCCATCAGGTGATCGCCGAGGTATAGCAGCGGCTCGCTGGCAAATGTCCAGTGGTCACTCAGGTTATAGAACATCGTGTAAAGGTTGTTCAGCGCCACGTAGATGAAGGTGATGAGGGTCATGGCCGCCAGGAGAAAGGCGATCATGCCTTCCTCGAAGCGCTCCCAGACGCGCCGTAACGTTTGCATGGGCATTCTCCGCGCAGAATGAGGCTGAGCCGCCCACGCAGGGGCGGCTGCAGGCAGGGCCGATCAGGAAGCGGTGTTGGCGTCCTGGGCGGCCTTGATCAGGTCGGCGCCGATCTGGTCGGAGAACTTGTCCCAGACCGGGCGCATGGCTTTGCGCCATTCATCACGCTGCTCGGGGGTGAGCGCGTCGACCTCGCTGGTCTTGGCGTCGATGATCTTCTGCCGCGATGCCTGGTTCAGCGCTTCGGCCTGTTTGTTCACCTCGACGGTGACCTTGTCCATGATGCCCTGCAGTTCGGTGCGCACATCTTCGGGCAGGCCGTTCCAGAACTTGGCGTTAGTGATCACCATGTAGTCGATCAGGCCGTGGTCGGTTTCGGTGAAGAACGGCTGCACTTCATTGACCTTCTGGCTTTCATAGTTCGACCAGGTGTTCTCGGTGCCGTTGACCGTGCCGGTCTGCAGGCCTTGGTACACCTCGGCAAAACTCATCTTGCGCGGGTTGGCGCGCACGGCCTTGAACTGCTCTTCGAGCACGCTGGAGGCCTGCACACGGAACTTCAGGCCACGGGCGTCCTTGGGCAGCAGGATCTTCTTGTTGGCCGACAATTGCTTGAGGCCGTTGTGCCAGTAGGCCAGGCCACGGATGCCCTTGTCTTCCATGGAGGTGAGCAGTGCCTTGCCCTGGGGGCCCTGCTGGAAGCGGTCGACTGCCGCCAGGTTATCGAACAGGAACGGCAGGTCGAAGATCTGCACCTGCTTGTTGTAGTGCTCGAACTTGGCCAGCGAAGGCGCCAGCATCTGCACGTCGCCTAGCAGTAGCGCTTCCATCTCCTTGCCGTCACCGAACAGCGACGAGTTGGGGTAGACCTCGACTTTCACCTTGCCCTTGAGCTTGTCATCGGCCTCGACGAGTTTCTGGAACATGAGCGCGCCCTGGCCTTTAGGCGTGCTGTCGGCCACCACGTGGGCGAACTTGATGATGACCGGGTCCGCGGCGTAGGCGAACGAGGTCAGGGAGACGGCGGCGGCGCAGAACAGCGCCTGGGTCAGCTTCAACATGGGTTTCACCTGTTATTGTTGTTGGAAGGGTCAGCAGGGAAGCGTAGCCAAAGTTACGGTGGCGCAAGTATAGGTGTTTGGGGAATCTGCATTTGTATAAGGCTGCGTTCGGCAAAGGCGAACGCAGCCGATCGCGCCAACACCATCAGCCAGCACTGGCCAAGGCCAGCAAGCGCTGTGCACGCAACAACACCGGGGCATCGACCATCTGGCCATCCAGTTGGAAAGCCCCTGCCCCGCCCGCCGCTGCGCTGCCCTCGATCACCCGGCGTGCCCAGGCCAGCTCCTGTTCACCCGGTTGCAAGGCGTCATGAATGAGCGGTACCTGGCTTGGGTGAATGCACAGTGCCCCGCCGTAACCCATGTCGTAGGCGTGACGCATGGCCTGGCGCTGCCCGTCAGGGTCGCGGATCGCCGCAAACACACCATCCAGCGGCGGCGCCAGGTCGGCCCCGCGCGAATGCAGTTGCACGGCCATGCGGGCCTGGTCGATGAAGCGTTGAGCGGCCGGGCTGTCGGTGTTCAGGCTCAGGTCCAGGGCCAGGTCCAGGCTGCCGAACGACAGGCGCTGCACGCCCTCGGCACCAGCGATGCGCTCCAGGGCCAACAGCCCTTTGGCGGTCTCGATGATCGGCACCACGGCCTTGCCGGTGCGGGCAGCCACTGCCACCTGCGCGGCGCTCTCCACCTTGGGCAACAGCACGGTGGTCACACCCAGGTGCTGCGCGCAAAAGCGCAGGTCCTCGGCGTGGCCGGCGTGGCTCGGCGCATTGACCCGCACCCACACACGGGCATCAGGGTTTTGCGCCAGAAAACGTGCCAGGTGCTCGCGCGCCTGGGCCTTGAGCGGCTCTTGCACCGCGTCTTCGAAATCCACGATCACCGCATCGGCACCGGCCGCCAGGGCTTTGGCGAAGCGTTCCGGGCGGCTACCGGGTACGAACAGTGCGGAGCGAACGATAGGGTAAGGCATGCTCTTGCTCCTGTATCAAACCACGCCTGCGCTGTTCAACTGCGCCTGCTGCTCATCGCCATAACCCAGCTCGGCCAGAATGGCGGCGGTGTGTTGGCCCAGCGCAGGCACCGGGTCCATGCGCGGCGTGAAGGCTGCGTTGCGCCCCGGCGGCAGCAGCGACGGCAGCTTGCCGGCCGGGCTGTCCACCTCGCGCCAGCGGTCACGGGCCTGCAGCTGCGGGTGCTGCCATACCCCTTGCATGTCGTTGACTCGCGCGTTGGCGATCTGGGCGCTTTCCAGGCGCGCCACCACGTCTTCCAGGCTGAGCGCGGCGAAGCCGTCGACGATGATCTGGCGCAGCAGGTCGCGGTTTTCCGAGCGCAGGTAGTTGGCGCAGAAGCGCTCGTCAGCGGCCAGCGCTGGGTCGCATAACACCTTCTCGCAGAACACCTGCCATTCCCGCTCGTTCTGCAAACCCAGCATTACCGTGCCGCCGTCGCCCGTGGGGAAAGGGCCGTACGGGTAGATGGTCGAGTGGGAGGCGCCGGCCCGTGGCGGCGGCGGTGCACCGTTGTAGGCGTAGTACATGGGGTAGCCCATCCATTCCACCAGGCTTTCGAGCATGGAGACGTCGATACGGCTACCCACCCCGGTACGGTCGCGCAGCATCAGGGCCGAAAGCACGCCGGTGTAGGCGTACATGCCAGCGGCGATATCGGCCACCGAACACCCAGCCTTGGCCATCCCCTCCTCGCCCGGGCTGCCGGTGACCGACAGAAAGCCGCCTTCGCTTTGAATCAACAGGTCGTAGGCTTTCTTCTTTTCATAGGGGCCACCTTCGCCGTAGCCAGAAATATCGCACACGATCAGCCGTGGAAAGCGCGCATGCAGCGCCTCGAAAGCCAGCCCCATGCGCGCTGCGGCGCCGGGTGCGAGGTTCTGCACCAGCACGTCGGCCTTGGCCAACAGCCCCTCGAGAATGGCATCGGCCTCGGGCTGCTTGAGGTCCAGGGTCAGGCTTTCCTTGGAGCGATTGGTCCACACGAAATGGGACGCCAGGCCATCGACGCGCTGGTCGTAGCCACGGGCGAAATCACCGCTGCCAGGGCGTTCGACCTTGATCACGCGGGCGCCCAGGTCGGCCAGTTGACGGGTGCAGAACGGCGCGGCGATGGCGTGTTCCAGGCTGACGACGGTGATGCCGTCCAGAGGGCGGGGGGCAGGTGAACTCATGGCAAGGTCCTGTGCGGGGGTCATGGCAGGTCGGCCAGCGAGCGGGTATCACGCAGCTGCCAAACACGTTGGATCAAGGCACGGCCGTCGGCCGCACTGCGCTGCCCGGCGTAGGCCAGCAGGCGCTGGAACTTGTCTTCCAGTTCCGCGCGCGACAGGGTGTTGCCGGGGTCGCCCTTGGGCTCGTCGATGGCGGCGGTGAAGCGGCGCCCGTCCGTGCAGTGCACCTCTACCCGGCCCAGCCAGCGCGCCGGGTAGGCCGCGTCCACTTCGGGGTCCAGCTGCATGCGCACCTTGTCGCGAAACGCCGCCACGGCCGGGTCGCTCAGCGCCAGGTCGCGGAACGTCAGCAACTGCGCGCTGCCATGCACGGCTATCAGGCCAAGCACCGTTCCCATGGAAAACTTGGCCTGGTGCACGCTGGTGGGTACCTTCACCCGGCCGAGCACGTCGATGGCGCCTTGGTGCACGTGGGCGATCACCTCGGCGATGTCGTCGTGATGCAGGCCTTCGCGCTGCATCAGGTCCAGCAGCGCATCGGCAGCCGGGTGGGTATGGCGGCACGAGGCGTGGAACTTGAACGAAGTTTCGGCCAGCGCCCAGCGGCTGCCCAAACGGTCCGACAGACGTGCCGGGTCGGCATCGCTGGACATGCCGGCGGCCATGCCCTGGTCACCTTCCAGGATGTTGCGCGCCCCGCTCAGGCCGTCGGCAGTCAGGTACGCCGCCAACAGCCCGTCGGCAGCGGCCTTGGCGGTGTGCAGCTGCTTCGAATCGGCTGCATCGCGCAGAAATTCCCACAGCCCGGCCGCCTGGGTCCCGGCACTGCCCAGCACGTCGATGAACTGGGTCTGGTCGAAGTCCATCAACTTGCCCACGGCGACGGCGGCCGCCAGGGTGCCGACGGTCGCGGTGGTGTGGAAGATGCGGTAGTGGGAACGGCCCATGAATTCGCCGATGCGGATGCCGGCTTCATAGCCGGCCACGGCGGCCAGCAGCAGGTCCGGGCCCGACTTGTCCAGGTCCTGCGCGGCCGCCAGCGCGGCAGAGAACACCACCGTGGCCGGGTGCAGTACGGAGCTGTTGTGCAGATCGTCCTGTTCGACCAGGTGCGACGCCGCACCATTGACCAGCGCGGCGAAGTACGGCGAGGTGCCCCGGCCGGTGCTCATCAGCCGGGCTTTACCAGCCGGCGGCCCCATGCGCTCGGCGTAGCGCTCGAACAGCGGCACCGGGTGCGCGCCTTGGCTGGCCAGAGCCGAGCCAAGCCAATCGAGAAACAGGTCTTCGGTCCGCGCCAGCACGGCGGTCGGAATGTCTTCGTATCGCAGGTCGGCCAGGAAGGTAGCCAGTGCTTGGGTATCACGCATGGGCATGGCCTCCTTCAGAAGCTGCGCGGCAGCTCGAGCAGGTGCTCGGCCACGTACGACAGGATCAGGTTGGTGGAAATCGGCGCCACCTGGTACAAGCGGGTCTCGCGGAATTTGCGCTCCACGTCGTACTCGTTGGCAAAGCCGAAACCGCCGTGGGTCTGCAGGCAGGCGTTGGCCGCTTCCCACGAGGCCTTGGCGGCCAGGTACTTGGCCATGTTCGCAGCGGCGCCTGCGTTGGCCCCACTGTCATATTCGGCGCAGGCGCGCCAACGCATCAGGTCGGCAGCCTCCAGTTCGATATGGGCTTCGGCGATGGGGAACTGCACACCCTGGTTCTGGCCGATCGGGCGGCCGAACACCACCCGGTCGCGGGCGTACTGGCTGGCCTTTTCCACGAACCAGCGCCCGTCGCCGATGCACTCGGCGGCAATCAGCGTGCGCTCGGCGTTCAGGCCGTCGAGGATGTAGCGAAAGCCCTTGCCCTCCTCCCCGATCAGGCTGCTGGCAGGAATGCGCAGGTTGTCGAAGAACAGCTCGTTGGTTTCATGGTTGACCATGTTGGCGATCGGCTGCACGGTCAGGCCATTGCCGATGGCCGTGCGCAAATCCACCAGGAAGATGGACATGCCTTCGGACTTGCGCTTGACCTGTGCCAGCGGCGTAGTGCGCGCCAGCAGGATCATCAGGTCTGAATGCTGGATGCGCGAGATCCACACTTTCTGCCCATTGATCACATAGTCATCGCCCTGGCGCACGGCGGTGGTCTTGAGCTGCGTGGTGTCGGTGCCCGTGGTGGGTTCGGTCACGCCCATCGATTGCAGGCGCAGCTCACCGCTGGCCAGCTTGGGCAGGTAATGGCGCTTCTGTTCCTCGCTGCCATGGCGCAGCAGGGTGAACATGTTGTACATCTGCCCATGGATGGTGCCGGAGTTTCCCCCACAGTGGTTCACTTCTTCCAGTATCACCGACGCTTCGGCCAGGCCCAGCCCGGAACCGCCGTAGGCCTCTGGGATCATCGCCGACAGCCAGCCGGCATCGGTCATGGCCTTGACGAAGGCTTCCGGGAAGGCTTTCTGCTCGTCCAGGGTGCGCCAGTATTCGGCCGGAAATTCGGCGCACAAGGCGCGCACGCCTTCGCGGATGGCATTGAGGTCATCGCTGTCGTAGCTGTGCATGGCAGGCTTCTCTACGGTGCTGAAAAGGGGTCAGTCGAAGGTGACGTCGGCGCTTTGCGCGATCCCTGCGGCGTTGCCGGCCCACAGGCGTGCCTTGCCGGGGCCGTCCAGGCTGCCGCTGAGCTGGAAGGGCGTCGGCAGGGTCAGTGGGCGCAGGCTGCGGTAGCTGTAGTGGCGCAGCCGCGCACCGGGGTTGGCACGCATGAAGGCCCGCAGGTTGAGCGTGGCGATCAGCGGGCCGTGCACCACCAGGTCCGGGTAGCCCTCGGTGGCGGTGACGTAGGGGTAGTCGTAGTGGATGCGGTGGCCATTGAAAGTCACCGCCGAGTAGCGGAACAGCAGGGTCGCGGTAGGCGTGACGGTCTCGTCCCAGGTGCCGGTTTCGCATGGCGTGCCACTGCTCGCCTTGGGCGGTGTCGGCTCGCGGTAGACGATGTCCTGCTCTTCGCGAATGCACAGCTGGTCGTGCTGGGTGTAGTCATGACGCACCGTCACGAACAGCAGCGCGCCGCTGCGGCCTTGTTTTTCTTCAATGTGCAGGATGGTCGAGGTGCGCTGCGCCTCGCCGCCCACCACCAACGGCGCGATGAACTCGACCCGGCCACCGGCCCACATGCGGTTACGCCCGTCGGCCGGCGGCAGAAAGCCGCCACGCGCCGGGTGCCCGTCGGTGCCCAGTTGCGCTTCGGGCATGGGGTCCTGGAAGAAACACCAGGTCCACAGGGGCGGCAACGCCTCGCCGTGGGCCGGTGCGGGCTCGCTGAACGTCGCCGCGATGCGCTGCACCAGGTTGCGGCTGAGCACATCCCAGGCGTGTTCGGTACGACCGAGCCAAGGGCTGTAATCAAAGGGCGTAGTGGGCATGGGGTGGGCCTCTGGAATTGTTGTTATGGCGGGCCGCGTGCGGGGGTGTCATCGACACCGCGCCTGCGACCGACATGATCATGCGACCCCGGCGCGCATTCTGTGAATTTGCATTTCCGTAAGCCGGCGTTCATAAATACCGAACGCCTCCCCCACCCAGGACTTGCCCATGCACTTCGATCTGGCTGACCTGCGCCTGTTCATCCACATCGGCGAATCCCCCAGCCTGACCCAGGGCGCCCGCCGTGCTCACCTGTCTCCGGCGGCCGCCAGTGCGCGCATCAAGGCGCTGGAGGCGCAGCTCGACACCCGCCTGCTGTACCGCGACAGCCGCGGCGTCGAGCTGACCCCGGCCGGGCACACGCTGCTCACCCATGCCCGCCTGGTCATGCGGCAGGTCGATTACCTGAAGGCAGAGTTCACCCAGTTTGGCGGCGACTCAGCGGGGCATATCCGCATCTTCGCCAACACCACGGCGGTGACCGAGTTTCTTCCCGAGGTGCTGGCGGGTTTTCTGGCGCAACGGCCGGGTGTCACGGTCGACCTGCAAGAGCGCCTGTCACGCGACATCGTGCGTGGCGTGCTCGACGGCAGCACCGACATGGGCATCATCGCCGGCCCTGTGGAGGCCAGCGGCCTGCAAGTGATGCACTTCAGTACCGACCGGCTGGTGCTGATCGTGCCGGCCGGCCACGAACTGGCCAGCCGCCGCCAGGTGACCTTGAAACAGACGCTGGCCTACCAGCACATCGGCCTGCACGATGGCAGCACCTTGCTGACATTTCTGCGCGACCAGGTCGAGCGCATGGGTGAAACCCTGGCCCTGCGCATCCAGTTGTCGGGCTTCGAAGCCATCTGCCGCATGGTCGAGGCAGGCGTGGGCATCGGCATCATTCCCGAGTCCTCGGCCTCGCGGCATAGCCACACCATGAACCTGGTGACCATCGCCCTGGACGAACCTTGGGCCGAGCGTGAACGCAGCATTCTGGTCCGGGAACTGGAGGCCCTGCCGGGGACGGTGCGGGCACTGATCAAGACGTTGATGCCTGCAGGCTAGGCAAGCGGTCACGTTCACGTCGTCTGTTTGCAGTGCCCTTGTCGGGCCTTTGCGAGAGCAACTGCTTTGGGCCGCGCCAGCAAGGCTCGCAGATCCGGTGTATGAACGGCCTCGGTGGGCGCCGGACCGGCAGGAAAGCTCGGTAATTCGCGAGCCAGCAGATGTGATGCCACTCAGTCACTCAATTATGCGAGGCGCCCTAATGCGAAGCACTACCCGCCAGATTTGCACTCCAGAGAGATAAATCCTACTGTGGCGCGTCGTTTTGGATATGGACAATAAGGATATGGCCCAACTCATCCCAACACTCGGCGCTTGCCGTTTCGACACGTCAGGGGAAAAACGCCTGGCTGAGCGTCTCGAAAAAAAGCTCCCCCATGACTGGTTATGCTGGTTCAACGTACCCGTCGGCCCAAAGGGGCTGCAGCCGGACTTCGTCCTGTTGCACCGCGAATTGGGCCTGCTCATTCTCGAGGTCAAGGACTGGAAACTGAGCTCGCTGAAGAAAGTGACCATCAATGAGGTCACCAAACTCGAGAACGGCCGCGAGGTCACCGTCATCAACCCTATGGCGCAAGCACGCAAGTACGCTTTTGAAACGAAGGACGCGCTGGAAAAGGACCCTGCGCTCACCCAGAAGCCGGGGTCGATCCGGGCAGGGAAACTGTTGATGCCCTATACCTGGGGTGTCGTCCTGCCTGAGATGACGCGCAAGGAATTCACCTCGCTGCAAGCCGGATCGGCCTTGGAGAGCATACGTGTCATCTGCAAGGATGAGATGTTCGAGACCGTGGATGCAGGCCTGTTCGAACAACGCTTCAAGACCATGTTCGTGCACCATTTTCCGGTCAAGCTCTCGGACGAGCAAGTCGACCGAGCCCGTTATCACCTCTTCCCGGAAGTCCGCCTGAACCCGGCACGTGCTCAGTTCGGATTGTTCGGCGAGCAGGATGCCCCCATCCCTAGCCTGATCAAGATAATGGATCTGCAGCAGGAGCAACTGGCGCGGTCCATGGGCAGTGGGCATCGGGTCATTCACGGCGTCGCTGGCAGCGGTAAGACCATGGTCCTGGTGTATCGCAGCCTCTATCTGGCGCGCACGTCAAGCAAACCGGTACTGGTGCTGTGCTACAACAGAACCCTTGCGGCGCGCCTGAACCAGGTGCTCAAGGAGCACCGCCAGGATGACAAGGTCGTTGCCATGAGCTTTCATGCCTGGTGTCGCAAGCTGCTGACGGATGCACAGCTGCCCATCCCACAGCTCAAGGGGCCGAAGTTCTTTCAGGCGCTGGAAGACGACGTGCTCAAGCACATGGCAGATGGCAAGCTGGACGCTGATCGATATGCTGCGGTCCTGATCGATGAAGGGCACGACTTCAAACCGGAATGGTTCCGCCTTGTAGTCCACCAGCTCGATCAAGAGCAGGAGAACCTGCTGGTGCTGTATGACGACGCGCAAGCCATCTACCGTGGCAAAACCACTCTTGCCTCGAAGATGACCTTCAGCTTCGCCAGTGTAGGGATCAAGGCCTCCGGTCGTACCACCATCCTGCGCATCAACTATCGCAATACGCTGGAAGTGTTGTCGGTCGCGCATGCGTTTTCCAAGGACTTGCTCAGCGCCCGCGATGCCGAGGACGACCAAATCCCCGTGCTGGCCCCGCAAAGCGCAGGCCGTCGCGGCGACTTGCCGCAATTGCTTGGCCAGCCCGGGCTTGTGCAGGAAGCCGAGTGCCTTGTCGCCCGCCTGGAACATGAGCATGCCAACGGCCGGGCTTGGGAAGACATGGCCGTGATCTACCGCAAAGAGTTTCAAGCCCCCTGGATCGAAGACACACTCAAGGCAGCGGGCATCCCCTACACCAGTGCCAAGGTAGTGTCCAAGCGCAGCGCGCTGTATGGCGAGAACACGGTGAAGATCGTCAGCATGCATTCGAGCAAGGGGCTGGAATTCGGCTTCGTGGTGATTCCGCGGTTGCACGAGATGCCGGTACAAGGCGAGGACGAGGCCGACGAGATGCGCTTGCTGTATGTAGCGATGACCCGCGCCGTGGACAGGCTAGTGATGACCCATCAGACCCACTCAGGGTTCACTGAACGCCTGCAGGAGGCAGTGGCTCAGGTCCAAGCGAGCCTTTGAGGGGTTAGTAGTATGGGGCTTGCGAGGGGCTGGACCGGCAAGGTCGCTCCAACCCTGGGTGTGAGTAAACTTCAGAGTTGGGCAGTAATTTGCGTCCGCCGGAATCGAAAAGTTTCCAACGCATTACCGCTGGAAAGGTGAACTGTCTGTAAAAGTGCCCGACCTGTAGCGGCCTTGCCGGAGCGCCGGACCGGCCGCGATGGGGCGCGAAGCGGCCCCGACCATTTCAGCTGCGCGGCTGAGATCCTGGGGCTGCTGCGCAGCCCATCGCGGCACGAGGCCGCTCCCACCCTGGGTATGGGTGGACTTCAAAAGTTGTGCAGAAAATTTGTATCCGCAGGAATCGAGAAATGCCCAGCGCATTACCGCTGGCAAAATGAATTAGCCGAAAAAATGCACTGGGTATGGGTGGACTTCAAAAGTTGTGCAGAAAATTTGTATCCGCAGGAATCG
>CAURYQ010000101.1:0-14207 GCA_963529135.1 uncultured Pseudomonas sp.
AAGGTGTAGTTGCGATGAAACGTGTAGGTCTGATCGGTTGGCGCGGCATGGTTGGTTCCGTGCTCATGCAGCGAATGCTGGAGGAGCAGGATTTCGACCTTATCGAGCCCGTGTTCTTCACCACCTCCAACATTGGTGGCCAAGGCCCGAGCGTGGGCAAGGATACCGCTCCGCTGAAGGACGCGTACTCCATTGAAGAGCTCAAGACCCTCGACGTGATCCTGACCTGCCAGGGTGGCGACTACACCAATGAAGTATTCCCGAAGCTGCGTGAAGCGGGCTGGCAGGGTTACTGGATCGATGCGGCCTCGTCCCTGCGGATGCAGGACGATGCGGTCATCGTGCTCGACCCGGTCAACCGCAAGGTCATCGACCACCAGCTCGACGCTGGTACCCGCAACTTCATCGGCGGCAACTGCACGGTCAGCCTGATGCTGATGGGCCTTGGCGGCTTGTTCGAAGCCGGTCTGGTGGAGTGGATGAGCGCCATGACCTACCAGGCGGCATCTGGGGCAGGGGCGCAGAACATGCGCGAGTTGATCAAGCAGATGGGCGCGACCCATGCAGCGGTAGCCGATGACCTGGCCAACCCGGCCAGCGCCATCCTCGACATTGACCGCAAAGTGGCCGAGGCCATGCGCAGCGAGGCCTACCCGGCCGAAAACTTCGGCGTACCCCTGGCCGGCAGCCTGATCCCCTGGATCGACAAGGAATTGCCCAACGGTCAGAGCCGTGAGGAGTGGAAGGCGCAGGCCGAGACCAACAAGATCCTCGGTCGCTTCAAGAATCCGATCCCGGTGGACGGGATTTGCGTGCGCATTGGGGCCATGCGCTGCCACAGCCAGGCGCTGACCATCAAGCTGAACAAGGATGTGCCGATCGCCGATATCGAAGGCATGATCAGCCAGCACAACCCGTGGGTGAAGCTGGTGCCCAACCAGCGCGAAATCAGCATGCAGGAGCTGACCCCTACCAAGGTCACCGGCACGCTGAACATTCCGGTGGGTCGCTTGCGCAAGCTGAACATGGGTTCCCAGTACCTGGGCGCCTTCACCGTTGGTGATCAGTTGCTGTGGGGCGCTGCCGAACCGCTGCGTCGCATGCTGCGGATTCTCCTGGAGCGCTGAGACGCCCGCTTGTAGCCAAACCCGCGTTGCTTGCAGCGCGGGTTTTTTATTTGTGGGCAGGGTGGCCGGAGCGGTCAGCGTTGGCCTCGCTTGGGTAATGCGGGTAAAGTGCCGCTCCCGTTTCACCAGAGGTAGCCTGCAACATGAAACCTTCATTCGACATCGCCGTCGTCGGTGCCACCGGCAGCGTCGGTGAGGCGCTGGTCCAGATTCTCGAAGAGCTGGAATTCCCGGTCGCCACCCTGCATTTGCTCGCCAGCATCGAGTCGGCGGGCAGCAGCGTGATGTTCGCCGGCAAGAAGCTCAAGGTTCGCGAGGTCGACGGGTTCGACTTTGCGCAGGTCAAGCTAGCGTTCTTCGCAGCCGGTGCCGCGGTTAGTTGCAGCTTTGCTGCCAAAGCCGTGCAAGCGGGCTGCACGGTGATCGACCTGTCTGGCGCCCTGGACAACGCCCCGGCCGTCGTTCCCGAGGCCAATGCCGAGCAATTGGCCGGGCTGACACTGCCCGCGCTGATTACCAGCCCGTGTTCGGCGGCCGTGGCGGCGGCGACCGCCCTGGCCCCCCTCAAGCACCTGCTGGACATCCAGCACGTCCAGGTCGTGGCGTCCCTGGCGATTTCGGCCCAAGGTAGAGAGGCGGTCACCGAGCTGGCGCGGCAAACGGCCGAGTTGCTCAATGCTCGCCCCTTGGAGCCGCGCTTCTTCGACCGGCAGGTCGCATTCAATGTACTGGCCCAGGTGGGCAAGGCTGACGAGCACGGCCATACCGCCGTGGAGCGGCGCACGGTGCACGAATTGCGCGAGCTGTTGGGCCTGCCGCAGCTGAGTATTTCAGCCAGCTGCATTCAAGTCCCGGTGTTTTTCGGCGATAGCTTCAATGTGGCCGTGCAGTGCGGCCGGGCCGTGGATCTGGCGGCCATTACACAAGCGCTGGAAGCGGCACCCGGTATCGAACAAGTGGAACCGGACGACTATCCAACGCCTGTTGGCGACGCAGTCGGCCAGGACGTGGTCTATGTTGGACGTGTACGTCATGGTATTGGTCAGCCGCAGCAGCTCAACCTTTGGCTCACCACCGACAACGTGCGCAAAGGTGCGGCGCTCAATGCCGTGCAGGTGGCGCAATTGTTGATTAAACACGGGCTGTAAAAGATACTGGCAAGCACTTTTGTCCTGCTCTGCCTGCACGTTTCGGGACGATTCATACAAGGGAAGAGTTCATGCTTCGAATCCGCAAACTGGTTCTGGCCATGGCAGCAGCCTCGGCACTGTCGTCGGGCATGGCCAACGCTCTGGGCCTGGGAGAGCTGACCCTCAAGTCAGCGCAGAACCAGCCCCTCGAGGCCGAAATCGAACTGCTCGATGTGCGTGACCTGACCGCGGCAGAGCTGGCCCCCAGCCTGGCGCCCCCGGAAGAGTTCGCCAAGGCAGGCCTGACCCTTACCAGCGCCTTGCAGGACCTGAGCTTTACGCCCGTGATCAACCCCAACGGCCGCAGCGTGCTGCGCGTTACCTCCAGCCAGCCCATGCCAGGGCCCGTGGTCAAGTTTCTGGTGCAGGTGATGTGGCCGCAGGGCCGGCTGTTACGCGATTACAGCGTCCTGCTGGATCAGGCCAAGGCCCAGGGCCAACAGGCTGCCTCCGGCAACGTTGCACCCGCCAGCACAGGCCCGGGCAGCTACACCACCCAGCGCCGCGATACCTTGTGGCAGATTGCGGCACGCAATACCCAAGGCGGGTCGATCCAGCAAACGATGATCGCGATCCAGGCCCTGAACCCGGATGCGTTTATCGGCAACAACATCAACCAGCTTAAGGTTGGCCAGGTGCTGCGCCTGCCCGATCAACAGCAGATCCAGAGCATTGCGCAAGGTGAAGCCAATCGCGAGGTTGCCGAGCAGTATGCGGCCTGGCGCGAAGGTCGTCGTCTGGGGCCGCGTGCTCGCCAGCTCGACGCCACCCGCCGCGGTGCCGCCGAGGCTACGCCCGCGGCCATCGCCCAGGGCGATAACTTGCGTCTCGTCAGCCCTGGCAATCAGGCGGGTGCAGGCCAGGCCAAGGCCTTGAACGACAAATTGGCAGTCGCGCAGGAAAGCCTGGACACCAGTCGTCGCGACAATGACGAGCTCAAGAGCCGCATGTCCGATTTGCAAAGCCAGTTGGACAAGCTGCAGCGCTTGATCGAGCTGAAAAATGATCAGCTGGCCAGGCTCGAAGCCCAGGGCGCCGCCGCCCCAGCGCCCGCGGCGACCGTCCCTGGCGAACCCGGCCAACAGGTGCCGGCGCCCTCCCAAGCGGCTGTGCCCACCACTGACCCGGTACCGGCGGCGACCCAGCCAGCCGTTCCCGACCAGCCGGTAATCGTGCCAGCACCCTCGGCTGCTGCAGACGCCCAGCCTGTAGCGGTCGAAACCCAGCCGGACAGCGACCTGGACCAGGTGCTGAGCAACCGCTGGTTGTTATGGATGATCGCCGGTTCCACCGTATTGGTCCTGGCATTGCTGCTATGGCTGCTGGCACGCAAGCGCAGAGCCCAGCAGGAAGCCGAGAAGCACATGCGCATGGCGCGCGCCTTGGAAGAAGAGCAGATCGAGGGTTTCGACCCAGAGGACGACAGCCTGGACGGCGTTGAGGTCGTGTCTCCGACTGTCACCTTGTCGCCAGCGGCAGTTGCTGCATCGGCGGCGGCAGCGGCGGCTTCTGAAAAACCGGCTGCAGCGCCTGTGCGTGAGCCTGCAGCTGACCCGTATGCCCCGTTGCTGGCGCAGGCGGACGCGTGCATCGCCGAGGGTCGCCTGAACCGTGCAACCGAGTTGCTGGAGCCTGCCGTTGCCAGCGCGCCGAGGCGCGATGACCTGCGCTTGAAACTGATGGAAGTCTACGCGCGTCAGGGCGACCAGAGCGCCTTCGTCGAGCAGGAACGCCAGTTGCCTGCCACCGCCGCCAACACGGCAGACGTTGCCAGCCTTCGCGAACGCTACCCGGCGATGTTGGCCATGGCCGCCGCCGGTGTGGGCGCCGCTGCCTTGGCAGCCAAGCTGGACGAGCAGTACGTGCAAGGGCTGCTCGACGATCAGCCTGGCGCGCCGCGTACAGCGTCCGCTGAAACGGATGCCCAGGCCGCTGACGCGTCCGACCCCTTCGACGATATTCCCACGCTCGACACCGCGGGGCTGGATGATCAGGCGTTGGATGACAGCTTCGACCTGAGCCTGGACGAGCCTTCCTCCGAGCCTGCAGCGCCATCGGCTTCCACGGCCGATGAGGCGTTGGCTTCAGATGCCCAGCGGCAGGACCCGGCAGACGCCGACTTCGAAACCTTGCTGGCCCAGGCCAGCGCTGAAGCACAGCCTGCGCATGACCTGTCCGACTTCGATCTGGATATCGAGGAGCCGGATGTGGCCGGGGGCCGGGGCGACGCTGCGCCGAGTGCGGCGGAGGCGGTGTCTGCCTTCGATCCGTCCACCGATTTCGACCTGCCAGCGGACTTCGACCTTTCCCTGCAGGACGACTCGCCAGGCGCGCAGCAGTTCGCCTCGGAGCTCGATGACGTCAACGCCGAATTGGACAAGCTCTCGCAAAGCCTGGAGTCGCCCTCTCTTGAGCCGCACTTCACGGCCGAGGACGCGGCGGCGCAACCGGAGCTCGAGCCTGTGGACGACCTGGACTTCGACTTCTTCTCCGGGGCCGATGAAGTCGCCACCAAACTCGATCTGGCCCGCGCCTACATCGACATGGGCGATCACCAAGGCGCTCGGGATATCCTCGACGAGGTGGTCAAGGATGGCGATGAACGTCAGCGCGAGGAAGCCGAAGACATGCTGTCGCGTCTGGTCTGAACCCGCGCGCTGTAGCGCCGTGGTTGCAACGCGCCAACCCAATGGCAGCCCTGGATGGCTGCCATTGTCGTTATAATCCCCGCCATTTCGTACACCAACAGGTTGCAGACTCTTGGATATCATCGACACCGCCTCGGCCGAATCCGCTGCCGAAGGCTGCACGCGCATCGCCCTGGGTGTGGAATACAAAGGCGCCCGCTACCGCGGCTGGCAACGCCAGGCCAGCGGCGTGCCCAGCGTCCAGCAGGCGTTGGAGCAAGCGCTTTCCAAAGTGGCTAACGAACCCATTTCGGTCGTCTGCGCCGGCCGTACCGATGCCGGCGTGCATGGGTGTGGCCAGGTGGTGCATTTCGACACGCGCGCGGTGCGTGACGAACGCGCCTGGACCATGGGCACCAACTTCAACCTGCCCCATGACATCAGCGTCGTCTGGTCCAAGCCCATGCCTGCCGATTTCCACGCGCGTTTCAAGGCCTGTGCAAGGCGTTATCGCTACGTGATCTACAACGATCCGATTCGTCCTGCCCACCTGGCCGAGGAGGTGACCTGGAATCATCGTCCGCTGGATATCGAACGCATGGCCCAGGCGGCGTCGAGCCTGCTCGGGACCCACGATTTCAGCGCATTTCGCGCGAGCCAGTGCCAGGCCAAGTCGCCGATCAAGCACATCTACCATCTGCGGGTGACACGGCATGGGCAGATGATCGTACTGGATGTGCGCGCAACCGCCTTCCTGCATCACATGGTGCGCAATATCGCCGGGGTGCTGATGGCCATCGGTTCGGGCGAACGGCCGGTCGAGTGGGCGCGCCAGGTACTGGAAGGTCGGGATCGCCGCGAAGGTGGCGTCACGGCTCATCCTTATGGGCTTTATCTCGTCCAGGTGGAGTACCCGGAGGCGTTCGCGCTGCCCCAGCGTTACATTGGCCCACACTTTCTGACGGGCTACGACGCACTGGCCGACTGACGCACGGTGCGCCATTTGCTAAGATTCGGCCTTTCACCGCACTGACAGGGTTGCGTTGCATGAGCACAGTTCGCAGTAAAATCTGCGGGATCACCCGCATCGAGGACGCACTGGCGGCTGCCGAAGCTGGCGCCGATGCCATCGGGTTGGTCTTCTATGCCAAGAGCCCGCGGGCCGTGAATGTGCAGCAGGCACGGGCCATCATTGCCGAACTGCCGCCATTCGTGACCACGGTCGGGTTGTTCGTCAACGCCACCCGTTGCGAGCTGGGTGAAATCCTCGAAGCGGTGCCCCTGGATCTGCTGCAGTTTCATGGGGACGAAACCCCGCAGGATTGCGCCGGCCATCACCGGCCGTGGATCAAGGCCCTGCGAGTGCGCCCGGGTGATGACCTGAAGGCCGCGTGCCGGCAGTATGCTGCAGCATCGGGCATCTTGCTGGACACCTACGTGCCGGGTGTTCCAGGTGGCACGGGTGAAGCGTTCGACTGGTCCCTGGTGCCTGCCGATCTTGATAAGCCGATCATTCTGGCCGGCGGCCTGTCGGCAGCCAACGTCGGGCAGGCCATCGCCCAGGTGCGCCCGTATGCGGTCGATGTCAGTGGCGGTGTCGAGCACGCCAAAGGCATCAAGGACCCTGCGCAGATCGAAGCGTTCGTACGCGCGGTGAAACAGGCTTGAGCAGATGTGACGGCGGGCAGCGTGCCATCGTCCATAGCTATCTCGGCCCCGTGGGGCGGCTGGCCCTGTGCGGGGCGGTCAACCGAACTGTTGAGGGTGATGCGGCATGGGTACACCCCAATTGCCGTTGCACCCGCGTTTCATAAGAATTTGAGCTCAAAAGGGCAGGGCAGGCCGGCTACGCTGGTCCCCTCCCGCCGATACTGGAGAAAGAAAGCATGAGCAACTGGTTAGTCGACAAACTGATCCCTTCCATCATGCGTTCCGAGGTGAAGAAGAGCTCGGTGCCTGAAGGCCTGTGGCACAAGTGCCCGTCCTGCGAGGCTGTGCTGTATCGTCCGGAGCTGGAAAAGACCCTGGACGTATGCCCCAAGTGCAACCATCACATGCGCATCGGCGCACGTGCACGCATCGATATCTTCCTCGATGCCGAGGGCCGTGCAGAGCTAGGCGCCGACCTGGAGCCGGTCGACCGCTTGAAGTTCCGCGACGGCAAGAAGTACAAGGACCGCCTGGCCGGCGCGCAGAAGCAGACCGGTGAAAAGGACGCCCTGATATCCATGAGCGGCACCTTGATGGGCATGCCGATCGTGGTCAGCGCCTTCGAGTTCTCCTTCATGGGCGGCTCCATGGGCGCCATCGTCGGCGAGCGCTTCGTACGCGCGGCCAACCATGCCCTGGAACACCGCTGCCCAATGGTATGTTTCTCCGCCTCTGGTGGTGCCCGCATGCAGGAGGCACTGATTTCGCTGATGCAGATGGCCAAGACCTCTGCCGTGCTGGCGCGTCTGCGTGAAGAAGGCATTCCATTCATCTCGGTATTGACCGATCCGGTCTACGGCGGTGTCTCCGCCAGCCTGGCGATGCTGGGTGACGTGATCGTTGGCGAACCCAAGGCCCTGATCGGCTTTGCCGGCCCACGCGTCATCGAGCAGACCGTACGCGAGAAGCTGCCCGAGGGCTTCCAGCGCAGCGAGTTCCTGCTGGAGCACGGTGCCATCGACCTGATCATCTCCCGTGGCGATCTGCGCCCACGGCTGGCGCGCCTGCTGGCCCAGATGACCGGTCAGCAAACACCGGCCGAGGCCCTTGAGGTGGCTGCGGTCGCGTGATGACGAAACGAACCCTTGGCGAGTGGCTCGCCTACCTCGAGCAGCTGCACCCCTCGGCCATCGACATGGGGCTCGAACGTTCCCAGGCAGTGCTGGCAAGGCTGGCTCTGGGCAAGCTTGCCCCTCGCGTGGTGACGGTAACCGGCACCAATGGCAAGGGTTCGACCTGCGCATTCCTCGCTTCGCTGCTGCGTGCCCAGGGGCTGAAGGTGGGCGTATACAGCTCGCCACACCTGCTGCGCTACAACGAGCGCGTGCTCATCGACGGCCTCGAGGCCAGCGATGAGCAGTTGTGCGAGGCGTTCGCAGCGGTCGAGGCGGCGCGTGGTGAAATCTCGCTGACCTATTTCGAGATGGGCACCCTGGCGGCATTCTGGCTGTTCGAGCGTTCACAGCTCGATGCCGTGGTGCTCGAAGTAGGGCTGGGCGGGCGGCTGGACACGGTCAATGTCGTGGATGCCGACATCGCGCTGGTGACCAGCATCGGTGTCGACCATGTCGATTACCTGGGGGATACCCGCGAGCAGGTGGCCTTCGAGAAGGCCGGTATCTTGCGTGCCGGCAAGCCCGCGCTCTGCGGGGACCTCGATCCGCCCCAGCCGTTATTGGACAAGGCCCGCGAGCTGGGCGCCCCGCTGCGGTTGCGGGGCAGCGACTTCGACCTTCGGGTCGCCGAGCAGAGCTGGAGCTGGTACGGGACGTGCGCCACCGGTGAACGGGTTGAGCTGACCGATCTGCCGCTGCTGGACCTGCCCATGGAAAACGCCGCCCTGGCCCTGCAGGCCTACCTGCTGAGCGAGCTACCCTGGAACCCTGAGCAGCTCGGGCAGGCGTTGCAGGCTACCCACATCACCGGCCGGCTCGATCGGCGCATGATTGACTGGCAGGGTGTGCCGGTAGAGCTGCTGCTGGATGTAGGTCACAACCCGCATGCGGCGCAGTATCTGGCCCAGCGCCTGGCGTCCAGGCCGCCGCTCGGTCGACGGCTGGCAGTGTTCGGTTTACTCAGCGACAAGGACCTCGAGGGGGTTATCGCCCCCCTGCAACCCTTGGTCGATGAATGGGCCGTCACGCCGCTTGCGAGCCCGCGTAGCCGGCCCGCCGCCGAATTGGCCCACGCCCTGACGAACCTCGGCGCCACGGTGAAGTCTTATGCCAGCGTCGACGCTGCCCTGGAGGGGCAATGCGCGAACGCCACGGCAGACGATCAGATCCTGCTGTTCGGTTCGTTTTTCTGTGTCGCTCAGGCGCTGGAATGGCTGCAGTGGCACACCCAGGAGGGTGGGATAGATGGCAGTGCTGGATAAAGGAATGAAGCAGCGCATGATCGGTGCGCTGGTTCTGGTCGCGCTGGCGGTGATTTTCCTGCCAATGCTGTTCTCGCGGCAGGACGAGATGCGCCAGGTGCACGTCGACGCTCCTCAGGCCCCCGTCGCACCGACGCTGCCTGAGGTAAAGGTCGACCCGGTTGCCGTGCCTGAGCCGCAGGCCTTGCCGGAAGAGGCCGAACCGGCGCCGGTGGTGGTGGATGAGTCGTCCGCGCCCGCGCGCGCACCCAGCCAGCCCATCACGCCATCGCCGCAGACCCAGCAGGCCCAGCCCGCTCCCTCTGCCGTGGCCAAGGCTGAGCCCAAGGCGCCGGCAACCTCGGCGCCGACAGCGACGTCAGTCAAGCCGGCCGCGCCGTCCAAGCTCGATGTCAACGGCCTTCCGGTCAGCTGGTCGATTCAATTGGCGAGCCTGTCCAATCGGGCCGGTGCCGAGAAGCTGCAGCAGACCTTACGCAGCCAGGGCTATAACGCTTATATCCGCGCTGCCGGTGGCATGAATCGGGTATACGTCGGCCCCCTGATCGAACGGGCCGACGCCGAACGCACCCGCGATGCCATCAATCGCCAGAACAGCCTGAAGGGTTTCGTGGTGCGCTTCCAGCCCGAACGCAGTTGATGGGCAGGGGCAGCATCACTGCCCCAACCCTGACCGCAGGCTCCTTGGTCGCCCCAGCAGGCGTGCTGCCTAGGCTGGACGATCTGCTGACATTCCGCTTACCCAAGCCCCCATCGCTCTGGTAAAATCCGCCGCCTCAACGATCTGCAGGCAGCACCGTGGCATTTACCCTGGTTGATTGGGCGATCATCGCGATCATCGCCGTCTCCACACTGATCAGTCTCAAGCGCGGCTTCGTCAAGGAAGCCTTGTCCTTGCTCATCTGGATCATTGCCGGCGCGGTGGCGTGGATGTTCGGCGGCTCGCTTTCGGTGTGCCTGGAAAGCTATATCCAGACGCCCTCCATGCGTGTGATTGCAGGCTGCGGCCTATTGTTCGTCGCCACCTTGCTGGTGGGGGCAATGCTCAACTTTCTCATTGGCGAACTGATCCGTGTCACCGGCCTGTCGGGCACCGATCGTTTCCTGGGCATGGTCTTCGGCGCCGCCCGGGGTGGCCTGCTGGTGGTCGTGGCGCTCGGGCTGCTGAGCCTGGGGCCGGTTCAACAAGACTCGTGGTGGCAGGAATCTCGCCTGATACCCCGGTTTCTACTGGTCGCCGATTGGTCGAAAAACCTGATTCTGGGTTTCACCAGTCAATGGATGTCCAGCGGAGCGATCAGCACATCGGCTGATCTTCCGTTCAAGGAGCAGCTGCTCGGGCCGACTCGGCCTTGAGCGCTATTCACTCAAGTTTCATCAAAGTAGGGGTTGCGTCGCATGTGTGGCATCGTCGGTATCGTCGGTAAGTCGAACGTCAATCAGGCGCTGTATGACGCGCTAACCGTCCTTCAGCATCGCGGCCAGGACGCTGCCGGCATCGTGACCAGCCATGATGGCCGGCTGTTCCTGCGCAAGGACAACGGTCTGGTGCGCGATGTCTTCCAGCAGCGCCACATGCAGCGCCTGGTCGGGCACATGGGCATCGGTCACGTGCGCTACCCGACGGCGGGCAGCTCGACCTCGGCCGAGGCCCAGCCGTTCTACGTCAACTCGCCCTACGGCATCACCCTGGCGCACAACGGCAACCTGACCAACGTCGAGCAGCTGGCCAAGGAGATCTACGAATCGGACCTGCGTCACGTCAACACCAACTCCGATTCCGAAGTCCTGCTCAACGTGTTCGCCCACGAGCTGGCCGTGCGCGGCAAGCTGCAGCCGACCGAAGAAGACGTGTTCGCGGCCGTGTCGCACGTGCACAGCCGTTGCGTCGGCGGTTATGCGGTGGTGGCGATGATCACCGGCTACGGCATCGTCGGCTTCCGTGACCCCCATGCCATTCGCCCGATCGTCTTCGGTCAGCGTCATACCGACGAAGGCGTGGAGTACATGATCGCCTCGGAAAGCGTGGCCCTGGACGTGCTCGGCTTCACCCTGATCCGCGACCTGGCGCCGGGCGAAGCGGTCTACATTACCGAGGACGGCCAGCTGCACACCCGTCAGTGCGCCACCGCGTCGACGCTCTCGCCGTGCATCTTCGAGCACGTCTACCTGGCGCGCCCGGACTCGATCATCGACGGCGTGTCGGTGTACAAGGCGCGGCTGCGCATGGGCGAGAAGCTGGCCGACAAGATCCAGCGCGAGCGCCCCGACCATGGCATCGACGTGGTCATCCCGATCCCTGACACCAGCCGCACGGCGGCGCTCCAGCTGGCCAACCACCTGGGCGTCAAGTTCCGCGAGGGCTTCGTCAAGAACCGCTACATCGGCCGGACCTTCATCATGCCTGGCCAGGCTGCCCGCAAGAAGTCGGTGCGCCAGAAGCTCAACGCCATCGAACTGGAGTTCCGCGGCAAGAACGTGATGCTGGTGGACGACTCGATCGTGCGCGGTACCACCTGCAAGCAGATCATCCAGATGGCCCGCGAAGCCGGTGCCAAGAACGTCTACTTCTGTTCTGCCGCCCCCGCCGTGCGTTACCCCAACGTCTACGGCATCGACATGCCGAGTGCCCATGAACTGATCGCCCACAACCGTACCACCGAACAGGTGGCCGAGTTGATCGGCGCCGATTGGCTGGTCTACCAGGACCTGCCTGACCTGATCGATTCGGTCGGTGGCGGCAAGATCAAGATCGAGCACTTCGATTGCGCGGTATTCAACGGTGAATACGTCACCGGCGATATCGACGAAGCCTACCTTGATCGCATCGAGCAGGCCCGCAATGACCTGGCGAAGGTCAAGACTCAGGCCGTCAGCGCAATCATCGACCTCTACAACAACTGATTTCAGGGAGCGATGGCATGACCGATCAATGGGATGCCGGGCGACTGGACAGCGATCTGGAGGGTGTCGGCTTCGACACCCTGGCAGTGCGCGCCGGTCAGTGCCGTTCACCGGAGGCCGAGCACAGCGAAGCGCTGTTCCTGACCTCCAGCTACGTGTTCCGCACGGCCGCCGACGCGGCCGCGCGCTTTGCCGGTGAAACCCCGGGCAATGTCTACTCGCGCTACACCAACCCGACGGTACGGGCCTTCGAAGAGCGCCTGGCGGCCATGGAAGGCGCCGAGCAGGCCGTGGCCACCTCCACGGGCATGGCATCGATTCTGGCCGTGGTGATGTCGCTGTGCAGTGCAGGCGACCACGTGCTGGTTTCGCAGAGCGTGTTCGGTTCGACCATCAGCTTGTTCGAGAAGTACTTCAAGCGCTTCGGCTTGCAGGTGGACTATGTGCCCCTGGTCGACCTGGCTGGCTGGGAGCGGGCCATCAAGCCCAATACAAAGCTGCTGATCGTCGAGTCGCCCTCCAACCCGCTGGCTGAATTGGTCGATATCCCCGGGCTCAGCGAAATCGCCCATGCCCGTGGGGCCATGCTGGTGGTGGACAACTGCTTCAGTACGCCGGCCTTGCAGCAGCCCTTGAAGATGGGGGCCGACATCGTCTTCCACTCCGCGACCAAGTTCATCGACGGCCAAGGCCGTTGCATGGGCGGGGCCGTGGCTGGCCGTGCCGAGCAGATGAAGGAAGTGGTCGGTTTCCTGCGCACGGCGGGCCCGACCCTGAGCCCGTTCAACGCCTGGGTATTCACCAAGGGCCTGGAAACACTGCGCCTGCGCATGCGCGCCCACTGCGAGAGCGCTCAGGCGCTGGCGCAATGGCTGGAACAGCAGGACGGCATCGAGAAGGTGCACTACGCCGGCCTGCCGAGCCACCCGCAGCACGAACTGGCCAAGCGTCAGATGAGCGGGTTCGGGGCCGTGGTGAGCTTTGAAGTCAAAGGCGGCAAGGAAGGGGCTTGGCGCTTTATCGATGCCACCCGGGTCATCTCGATCACCACCAACCTGGGCGATAGCAAGACCACCATCGCCCACCCGGCGACCACGTCCCACGGCCGCTTGACGCCTCAGGAACGCGAAGCCGCTGGCATCCGCGACAGCCTGATTCGTGTGGCCGTGGGCTTGGAAGACGTGGCTGACCTGCAGGCCGACCTAGCGCGTGGTCTGGCGGCATTGTGATCGAAATCGGCCTCAACACCCCTGGCCACAACGGTCGGGTCGCCCTGGTCACCGGTGCCGCGCGCGGTATCGGGCTTGGCATCGCCGCGTGGTTGATCTGCGAAGGTTGGCAGGTGGTGCTCAGTGATCTGGACCGGCAGCGCGGTGCGAAGGTGGCCAAAGCGCTGGGCGATAACGCCTGGTTCATCACCATGGATGTGGCAGACGAGGCCCAGGTCAGCGCTGGAGTGTCCGAGGTGCTTGGTCAGTTCGGACGGCTCGATGCACTGGTGTGCAACGCGGCCATCGCCAATCCCCACAGCCAGACGCTCGAAAGCTTGAGCGTGACGCAGTGGAACCGTGTGCTGGCGGTCAACCTCACCGGCCCGATGCTGTTGGCCAAGCATTGTGCGCCCTACCTGCGGGCGCACAATGGCGCCATCGTCAACCTGACATCCACCCGGGCGCGGCAGTCCGAGCCTGACACGGAGGCCTATGCCGCCAGCAAAGGAGGATTGGTGGCCCTTACCCATGCACTGGCCATCAGCCTTGGCCCGGAGATTCGTGTGAACGCGGTGAGCCCTGGCTGGATCGATGCGCGCGACCCTTCCCAGCGTCGGGCCGAGCCTTTGAGTGATGCCGACCACGCCCAGCACCCCACTGGCCGCGTAGGCACCGTCGAGGACGTCGCGGCCATGGTCGCCTGGCTGCTGTCCCGGCAGGCAGCATTCGTGACCGGCCAGGAGTTCGTGGTCGATGGCGGTATGACCCGCAAGATGATCTACACCTGAGGGCCTGTGATGGCTGCTCAAGCAGAGGAGGGGACCGCAAGGTCCCTTTTTCGTATCCGAGGTTGGCTGTGCCTGAATCTACCCGTGCTCACCTTCAATCTCGAGACCCTCGTGGTAGCGACGGCATGGAAAAAAACTCAACAGGGCTATTGACTTAGCTTCGTCACCTGCGTAAATTTCGCGGCCTCAGCGAAGCAAACGCAACAAGCAACATCGCGAGGGTGATTAGCTCAGCCGGGAGAGCATCTGCCTTACAAGCAGAGGGTCGGCGGT